>CALRWE010000055.1:0-23490 GCA_943371745.1 Rhodoferax sp. OV413 | reverse complement strand
CTAAACAGTGTGCTGACTATCGCTTACTTCGATAGCCTGGGACTACCCCGACTCTCATGACCTCAAACTCTCGAACCGCCGGGTGCGGACCCGCATGCCCGGTGGTGTGGCAGGGGTGTCTTCCATTGCGGGGGACCCCCTATGCCGATCGTCTCGAGAAAGGTAAACATTGAGCATCAGGTCAATAACATGATCTCATTCAAGCAACTGATGAACTGATTCTTGTTGAGTTTTATCTGCGGTTGTCTCGCTCCCCCCAACACGCGTATGGCAGGTGATCAGTCTGGCAATTCAACTGTTAGTCACTGCGGAAAATCAGGCACCAAGATGTATCAACTCGGCCCCCCCTGGGGCCGAGTGCATGACGTGTTTGAGCGCCAGGCGGTAGGTATCGAGGTCAAAAGCCAGTGTGCTGCACCTGGTTGTCAACGCTTCGGCTAACTCAGCATCGTTATGGACGGTGGCTAGATGACACCATTGCTCGAAGATGTGAATATCGGTGCAGCCGCTTTGGTTGTTGTATTCGCGCAGGCCTACCTTGCCAGTGTGTGGCCAGACCTGCAGCTTGTTGGCGCTGAGTGCCAACTGCAAGCGCAGGTAGTGCAATTTGGGCTTTTCTTCGCCACAGCACACGCCCTTGCAGCGCCCGATCTGGTGGGCAAAGCAGCGGCCCTTGCCTGACTCAAGACCGAGGGCGTTCAAGCATAGACCATGAGAATCGGCCAGTTCGCGCAAGTTGCTGATGGCCTGGTTCTTGGATCGGTACACGCCGTACAGCTGACCAAACTCCGTGGGCTCCAGGTCTTGGCCACGCACCAGGGTCAGGAGCGGGCGGGCCAACGGGTTAGCGTCCAGCCGCCAGGCGCACAGGGTGCTGCTGCGGCGCAGCTGGCGGTTGTGTATGGGTTGTTTTTCCTTCACCAGCCGGGCCTCTAACAGCAAAGCGCCGAGTTCACCAGCAGTCTCAATCCATTCAATGCGACGGATTTCCTGGGCGATACGCATTTCGCGGGCTTCTCGGGCAGCTGCCTGAAAATGCGACATCACGCGGCTGCGCAGCTTGATACTTTTCCCAATGTACAGGGGCAGCGCACCCTCACCAAAAAACAGGTAGACCCCCGTAGTTTCGGGGATCTGGCTTACGTCAGTTTCCAGCTGAGGCGGCAACGCGGCGCTACTCTGCATCAGCGTCTGGGCGTGTTGGCTGATGTAGTCCCAGCCCAAGTCTTGGGCAGCGATGGTCAGCCACGCCAAGACCATGTCCACATCGCCCATGGCCCTGTGGCGGGCAAGGGTGGTGAGGCCGTGGCGCTGCATGATGGCGTCCAGACCGTGGCCCTTGTGCTGCGGATACAACTGGCGCGACAAGCGTACCGTACACAGCGTTTTGACGCGCAGGGATATGTTCAATCGCGAAAATTCGTTGAGCAAAAAACCGTGGTCAAATCGCACGTTGTGGGCTACCAGCACGGCGCCGTCCAGCAAGTCCAGCAGTCGGTGCGCTACCTCGTCAAAGCCGGGCGCGTCCTGCACCATCTCATTGCTAATGCCGGTGAGGTTCTGGATGAAGGTCGATATAGTCGCGCCAGGGTTAACCAGACTACTCCAGCGCGCGACCTCCCGGCCGCCTTCCATGCGCACCGCAGCAATTTCGGTGATGCGGTCATGCACCGGATTGCCTCCAGTGGTTTCCAGATCAAGCATGACGTAACAGGGCAGCATGGAGATGTGGGTTGCGTTCAACAAAACATCAGGGCGAGCCAGGCTGGATCGTCAAGGACATGGGTTAACAAGTAGTCACTGGCGCGGTAAAACCAGAGTTCCACACGCGCCTGGAGGTCAGGCAATATCAATGGCATGGATCGCAAAGCGCCCGATTCGGCGGTCAGAAAAATAGCGTTCCAGAGTTTCCTTGACGGTCCGAAATGCAATCTCGTCCCAGGGAATTTCGTCTTCGGCAAACAAGCGTGCCTCAATGGTCTCGAAGCCGGGGTCGAACACATCGCTAAGCAGGCGTGCCCGGTAGAACATGTGCACCTGGCCGACGCGCGGTACATTGACCAGTGAGAAAAAACCCTCCAACTCAAACTGTGCGCCGGACTCCTCCACGGTTTCACGTGCAGCGCCTTCTGCGACAGTTTCATTCAACTCCATGAAACCTGCTGGTAGCGTCCACTTGCCCCAGCGCGGCTCGATGTTGCGCTTGCACAGTAGCACCTTGCTCCCCCAGTAGGGCACGGTCCCCACGACGTTCAGCGGGTTTTCGTAGTGAACGGTGTGGCAGACGGTGCAGACGGCGCGTGATTTGGTGTCGCCGTCGTCTGGCGTGCGGTAAGCCACCACGGCTCCGCAATCCTTGCAGTGTTTGATCGGGTTTCTAAGCATGGCCGCAGTGTAAGGCGACCTTCAGGCCACCCGCAGTTGAAGGGTCTCAAGCCCTGTCACTCCGCCCACCAATGTGTCGCCCTTCACCACGGCCGCCACGCCTTCGGGCGTGCCGGTGTAAATCAGGTCGCCGGGTTGCAATTCCCATGCTGCAGACAGGTGCTCAATCGTCTCGGCAACATTCCAGATGAGTTTGGCTACCACACTGCGTTGGCGGTCCTTGCCGTTGACTTGCAAAGAAATCTGTGCATGGTCCACAGAACCTGCAAGATCGGCCGGTGTGATCGGGCCGATGGGGGCGGATTGGTCAAACGCTTTGCCGATACACCAGGGGCGGCCCTGCTTTTTCATTTCGTTTTGCAGGTCGCGCCGGGTCATGTCCAGGCCCACAGCGTAGCCAAAGATGTGCTTGTGCGCGTCAGCTGCCTTGATGTTCTTGCCGCCTGCGCCAATCGCCACCACCAACTCAATCTCGTGGTGGAGATTCTGTGTGAGGCTCGGGTAGGGCATGACACCGGTCTCACCGGCGTTCACCACCACCAGAGCATCGGTGGGCTTCAAGAAGAAAAAAGGGGGCTCGCGGCCCGTGAAGCCCATTTCCTTCGCGTGCTCTTCATAGTTTCGCCCCACGCAATACACACGGTGCACCGGAAAGCGCAGGGGCGAGCCCACGACGGGCAGAGACACAACAGGCGCAGGATCAAAGAAGTAGTTCATTTTTTGCCGCTCAAGATAAAAGAGATCAAGCCGACTTGGCCACCAGTTCAAAGTGTTCCACTACCGGAGGACCTGCAAAAAACGGGCCCACAATGGCGCGCCACTGGGCAAAGGCGGGTGACTCCCGAAAACCCACCGTGTGGTCCTCCAGTGTGTCCCAAAAAATCTGAAGGATGTAGCGCTCGGTGCTCTCCAATCCGCGGTTCACCTTGTAGCCCTGAAAGCCCTTGGCTTGGTGAATGACGGTCTGCAGGCCGCGCTGGATGGCTTCTTCAAAGGCGGCATTATGGCCAGGCTGGATTCGGATGTCTGCGAGTTCGAGGATCATGAGAAAGCTCCGTTGTGAGACTTTTTGTTGCTGGGTGGGCTAGTCTACTGCCTGGGCGGTGGCTTGCCGTGCGGTATGCTGGTGCCCATGCATACCGAAAACTTCATCCCGGGCAAAGACGCCTCACTCGAATCGACTATCAAAACCCTGCAGGGGAAGTTGCAAAAGATGGGGTTTCACATCGAGGAACGCAGTTGGCTCAACCCGGTAGATGGCATCTGGTCGGTGAATATCCGGGATCGCGATTGCCCGCTGTTGTTCACCAATGGCAAGGGTTCAACCCGTCTGGCTTGCATCGCCAGCGCTTTGGGCGAGTTTTTTGAGCGGCTCTCTACTAATTATTTTTGGACCCATTACTACCTCGGCCCCCAGGTGGCTGATCGTCACTTTGTGCACTACCCGCAAGAGCGCTGGTTTGAGCTGGGCCCTGACAACGCTTGGCCCACGGGTTTACTAACGCCCGGTTTGCAGAAGTTTTATAACCCCCAGGGTAGCATCGACGCCAACAGTTTGGTGGAGTTCAATTCCGGTAACGTGGAGCGTGGTATTTGCGCCATCCCGTATGTGCGCCAGCGCGACGGCGTGACCACTTATTTCCCGGTCAACATCATAGGCAACCTGTATGTCAGCAACGGCATGTCGGCGGGCAACACCCCCGCCGAGGCCCGCACTCAGGCACTATCGGAGATTTTTGAGCGCAGCATCAAGGCCCGCATCATCAGCGCGGGCATTTGCCTGCCGGATGTACCCGAGGCCGTGATTGCCCGCTACCCGCGCATTGCAGCCGGCATCAAGGCGCTGCGCGATGCGGGCTTTGGTATGTTGGTTAAAGATGCTTCACTGGGTGGCCAGTACCCGGTGATGAATGTCACGCTCTTGCACCCCGAGGACCAGGGTTGCTTTGCCAGTTTTGGCGCGCACCCCCGGTTTGAGATTGCGCTGGAGAGGGCCCTGACCGAATTGCTGCAGGGCCGTTCGCTGGACTCCCTGGGTGGCTTTCCCGCTCCCGGGTTTGATCTGGAAGAAGCGGCGAGCTCAACCAACATCGAGATTCATTTTGTCGACTCCAGCGGCGTGATTCACTGGAAGTTTTTGGGTGATGTGCCAGATCATGCGTTTTGTGACTGGAATTTTTCCAGCACCACCGAGGAAGACTACGAGTGGGTTGTGGACCGTATCCACAAGGACAAACGCGACATTTATGTGGCTGATTTCACTCACCTGGGCGTCTACGCTTGCCGTATTCTGGTGCCTGGCATGTCAGAGATCTACCCGGTGGAAGACCTGGAGTTTGAGAACAACAGCGTCGGCAATGACATCCGCGAGGCGATTTTGCATTTGTCGGATCTCGACGACGGGGAGTGCGCCGACCTGCTGGAGACCCTGAATGAGTCCGCACTGGCCGACCAGCGCCCCGTGGCCGCCGTCATTGGCATGGCTGCCGATGCCGGCTCCTTCTGGAGCGACCTGCGCGTCGGAGAACTTAAAACGTTGCTGGCCCTGGCGGTAGGTGACGAAGCCGCCACGTTGGAGGGCTGCGACTGGATCCGGCATTTTGCACAAGCCAACCCACAGCGCCGCCAGGTGTATGCCTGCATTGAGAGCCTGATCAACCTGGCTGACATGGGCGATACCGGCCCTTACCTGGACGCCTTGCGCCAGTTGTATGGCGCGGGCGCCGTGGCGCAGGCCCATGCGCTCATCATGCAGACGGACCGTTTCATGGGCTTGTCGGCACCGAGCCTGATGCTCCATGGCTGCGAAATGCACCAGAAATTGCTGCAGGCCTACGACAAAGTGCACGTGCGCTCAGCCAACCTGTAGGCGTCCGGTCTGAATGCACCCCGACTGGCTCGTTCCCCAGTGGCCCGCCCCCCCGGGCGTGCAGGCGGTGTGCACCACGCGCGCCGGTGGGCAGTCTTGCGCACCTTATGACAGCCTCAATCTCGGTGATCATGTGGGGGACAACTCAGATGATGTCGCTGCTAACCGCGCCACACTCGCGCAGACCTTGGGCGCAAAACCTGTCTTTTTATCTCAAGTGCATGGCACGCAGGTGCAGTGGCTCGGCCCCGATGCTGCCCACGGTACACCCTCCGATGCCTGCATGACAGGCCAGCGCGGCCTGGTTTGCACGATCATGGTGGCTGATTGCCTGCCGGTGCTGTTCACTAACGCGAGCGGAAGCCATGTCGCGGCAGCACACGCGGGTTGGCGCGGGTTGACAGGAGCGGATGGCGCCGGTGTACTGGACGCTGTTTTGGATCATTTTAAGGCTGCAGCTTCTGTCGGTAAAGGGTTTGATGCATCCGAAATAATAGCGTGGTTGGGCCCCTGCATTGGTCCCGATGCGTTTGAGGTGGGTGAAGAGGTTCGTGCAGCCTTTGTGGCGCAAGACCCTGCCGCGAGCCATCTGTTCAGGCCTGTTGGCCCAAATGGGACAGCTGTCCCCAAATGGCTGGCCGACTTGCCTGGCTTGGCTCGTTTGCGCTTGGTCGCACTGGGGGTTCACCGCATTTACGGCAACGACGGCACCAGCAGCTGGTGCACCGTCAGTAACCCTTCACGGTTTTTCTCCCACCGGCGAGACCGCGTCAGTGGGCGGTTGGCCGCCTGCATCTGGCGCAGCTGAATGGGCTGCTGCCAATTCCGCCGCTTCGCGCGCCTTGATCGCCCGTCGGCGGCTGGGCGCGCCCATGACATACAGCACCAAAACTATCGGTGCCACGCCATACAACACAAAAGTGATTACCGCACCCAAGACCGTGCCGTTGGAATGGGTGGCTTCAGCCACTGCCATCATCAAGGCAACATACAACCAGGCTATTGGCACAATGTACATAGGGACGTAGATTCTTTGAGAGATTGAAAAAATGTCAGTTTTTCGAAGGGAGTCGCCTGAGATACTTCAGGGTGGACCGCTTGGTCTTAACAATATACAAGTAACGACAACGAGGACACAACATGACACCGGATTCCCCTGCATTTTGGGCGCAATCGGCGCAAGAGCTTCAAGACAACCTGAAAGAGGGTTGGGCCAAGGCCTTTCAGTCTTTCCAGAACATGGACTTGGGCGCCTCGGGCGCAGCCCTGACAGCCCCCACTGCCGCAACTCCCAAGATCAGCTTTGCGCCCGAAAAGTTGCAGGAGCTGCAACAGCAATACATCACGGAAGCTGCCGGTCTGTGGTCGCAAGGCGTAGGCAAAGCCGGTGACAAGCGTTTTGCGGCTGAAGCCTGGAGTGCCAACCCCTTGGCTGCTTTTTCGGCGGCCACTTACCTGCTCAACACCCGCGCCTTGATGGGCCTGGCCGATGCTGTCCAGGCTGATGCCAAGACCCGGGCTCGCATTCGCTTTGCTGTGGAGCAGCTTGCCGCTGCGGCGGCGCCCAGCAATTTTTTGGCCTTCAATGCCGAGGCGCAAAAGAGAGCGATCGAGACCAAGGGCGAAAGCATTGCTAAGGGCATGCAAAACCTGATGCACGACATACGCCAAGGCCATGTGTCCATGACCGATGAAAGTGTGTTCGAGGTGGGCAAGAACGTGGCCACCACCGAAGGCGCTGTGGTGTTTGAGAACGAGCTGTTTCAGTTGATTGAATACAAGCCACTCACCCCCAAGGTTTATGAAAAACCGTTCTTGTTGGTTCCGCCGTGCATCAACAAGTTCTACATCCTGGATCTGCAGCCAGAGAACTCCCTCATTCGCTACGCCGTGGCACAGGGTCACCGCACTTTCGTGGTGAGTTGGCGCAACCCTGACGCGTCACTGGCGCAAAAGACCTGGGACAACTACGTCGAAGACGCGGCCATCAAGGCGATTGGCGTGACGAAAGACATCACCGGCGCCGAAACCATCAATGCACTCGGTTTTTGTGTCGGTGGCACCATTTTGGCTACCGCCATGGCTGTGTTGGCGGCGCGCGGCGAGAAGCCTGTGGCCAGCGCCACCTTCCTCACCTCCCTGCTTGACTTCAGCGACACCGGCATTCTCGATGTGTTCATTGACGAGTCCTTTGTCAAGTACCGCGAACAAGAAATGGGCAAGGGCGGCCTGATGAAAGGTGGTGACTTGTCCAGCACCTTCAGTTTTTTGCGCCCCAACGACCTGGTCTGGAATTACGTGGTGGGCAATTACCTCAAAGGGGAGACTCCTCCACCGTTTGACTTGCTGTACTGGAACAGCGACTCCACCAACCTGCCCGGACCGTTTTATGCCTGGTACTTGCGCAACACTTACCTTGAAAATAATCTGGTCAAGCCGGGTAAAACGGTGGTGTGCGGTGAAAAGGTTGACTTGCGTACCCTAGATATGCCCGTGTACATCTACGGTTCGCGTGAGGACCATATCGTGCCCATTGGTGGGGCCTACGCGTCCACCCAGGTGCTGCCGGGCAAAAAACGCTTTGTCATGGGCGCCTCAGGCCACATTGCCGGCGTGATCAATCCACCCGCCAAAAACAAGCGCAGCCACTGGATTCGCGAAGACGGCAAGCTGCCAAACGCCCATGCTGAATGGCTGGCTGGCGCTACCGAGCATGCCGGTAGCTGGTGGACCGACTGGTCCAACTGGCTCGCCAGCCAGGCGGGCAAGCAGGTGTCCGCGCCCAAGACCTTTGGCAAAGGTAAATACAAAGTGATTGAGCCCGCACCCGGCCGCTACGTCAAGGCCAAAGCTTGATTTTTGGTTAAGCCTATAGATTCAATAGATTTACAACCCACAGGAGATAAAAATGGAAGACATCGTCATAGTTTCAGCGGCCCGCACCGCCGTTGGCAAATTCGGCGGAACACTCGCCAAAACCCCTGCGCCTGAACTCGGCGCAGCGGTTATCAAAGCCTTGCTGGCTCGCACCGGCCTGGGGGCTGACCAAATCGGTGAAGTCATCTTGGGCCAGGTACTGGCAGCAGGTTCGGGCCAGAATCCGGCGCGCCAGTCGCTCATCAAAAGTGGCATTGCCAAGGAGACACCTGCACTCACCATTAACGCCGTGTGCGGCTCCGGCCTGAAGGCCGTGATGTTGGCAGCCCAGTCGATTGCCTACGGCGACAGCGACATCGTCATCGCTGGTGGTCAGGAAAACATGAGCGCAGCCCCGCATGTGCTGATGGGTTCGCGCGACGGCCAGCGCATGGGCGACTGGAAGATGATCGACTCCATGATCGTCGATGGCCTGTGGGATGTGTACAACCAGTACCACATGGGTATCACGGCCGAGAACGTGGCCAAGCACTTTGGTATCAGCCGCGACATGCAGGACGCATTTGCCCTGGCCAGCCAGCAAAAGGCGGCTGCCGCTCAAGACGCTGGCAAGTTTGTCGACGAAATTGTGCCTTTCAGCATTGCCCAGAAAAAAGGCGATCCGCTGGTGTTCTCGGCTGATGAATACATCAACCGCAAGACCACGGCCGACGTGCTCGCGGGCCTGCGCCCTGCGTTTGACAAAGCCGGTGGCGTGACTGCCGGCAACGCCTCGGGCATCAATGATGGCGCGGCCGCCGTGATGGTCATGAGCGCTAAAAAGGCCGCTGCCTTGGGTCTCACACCCATGGGCCGGATCGCCAGCTTTGCGACCAGCGGCCTGGACCCCGCCCTGATGGGCATGGGCCCGGTGTCGGCTTCGCAAAAAGCACTGGCCCGCGCCGGCTGGAACGCGCAGGACCTGGATTTGCTTGAAATCAACGAGGCTTTTGCTGCACAAGCGTGTGCCGTCAATCAGGAAATGGGCTGGGATACCTCCAAAATCAACGTCAACGGAGGCGCCATTGCGATCGGTCACCCCGTGGGTGCGTCCGGCTGTCGTATTCTGGTCACATTGCTGCATGAAATGCAGCGCCGCGATGCCAAAAAAGGCATCGCCAGCCTGTGTATCGGTGGCGGCATGGGGGTTGCCCTAACTATCGAGCGTTGATTTAGCGTTCATACTATTGTTTTTACAAAGAGGAGAAAAAATGAGTCAAAAAGTAGCTTACGTGACCGGTGGTATGGGTGGCATCGGTACCGCCATTTGCCAGCGCCTGCACACTGAAGGCTTCAAGGTCATCGCAGGCTGCGGCCCCACACGCGACCACGCCAAGTGGATTGCGGAGCAGGCCGCTTTGGGTTACACGTTTTACGCATCTGCAGGCAATGTCGGCAGCTGGGATTCCACAGTGGAGGCGTTCACCAAGGTCAAGGCCGAACACGGCACGATCGACTTGCTGGTGAACAACGCGGGCATCACCCGTGACCGCATGTTCCTGAAAATGTCCCGGGATGACTGGGACTCGGTGATCGAAACCAACCTGAACAGCATGTTCAACGTCACCAAGCAAGTGGTGGGTGACATGGTCGAAAAAGGCTGGGGCCGCATTGTCAACATCTCGTCTGTCAACGGCGAAAAAGGCCAAGCCGGTCAAACCAACTACTCGGCCGCCAAAGCCGGCATGCATGGTTTCACCATGGCCCTGGCGCAAGAACTGGCGACCAAAGGCGTGACCGTCAACACCGTGAGCCCGGGTTATATCGGTACCGACATGGTTAACGCCATTCGTGAAGATGTGCTGGCCAAGATCGTGGCCACCATTCCCGTGAAACGCCTGGGCAAGCCCAGCGAAATCGCCTCCATCATTGCGTGGTTGGCCTCTGAAGAAGGTGGTTACTCCACTGGCGCCGATTTCTCGGTGAACGGCGGCCTGCACATGGGCTGATGTCCCGAGCATCCTGATTGAGAAACCCGCCTTGAGCGGGTTTTTTTATGGTGCGCCCAGCATGGGTGCACACCTGCGGGTGCAAGTCCCGCTGCGAGCTGGTCACAGCGAGCAAAGTGAAGCGCAACTGCATGAGGGTGACCGAGTGTGGGAAGGAAGCGTGAAGCGTAAATCGCGAGCCGATGAACAAGAACCGCATAGAAGGCGCTGCCAAGCAGGGCGAATGGGCCACCTACCACGAGGCTCTTGTGACCAAGGCGAGGTGGCGTAAATGCGGCGGTTGTGCGATGAAGGTGCGCGTTCTTATCTGGGGAGATCTCGCCTTGTGCCTGAAAGGGCGACGGCTGTGTCGAAGCGAGAAGTCAGCATAGGTCATAGTAGCGTAAACCCGAAACCCCTCAGGGGAGGTGCGGTAAGCGCGAAGGACTGAACGAAAGTGAGTGACTGAAGACATGCAAAGCCACAAGGTCATGCGCCAGATGCCGGAGCGATCCGGGCGGGCGGGAAGGCGGCACGGTGAAGCCGGGCCAGACACTGCCAGCGACGAAACTGGAGGTACGTTGCATGAACACCCGGACACAGGGTCGGCAAAGCAGACGGCAGGGACTGGTGGCCTACTGGAAGTGGCGCTGACGAGACAGAACCTGCAAGCGGCGTGGAAACGGGTCAAGGCCAACAGAGGTGCAGCCGGGGTGGATGGGCTCAGTATTGAGCACACCGCCCATCTGCTGCGCCAAAGCTGGCCAGAAATCCGCCAAGCACTGCTGACAGGAAGCTGCCGGCCCAGTCCGGTACGCAAGGTACTGATACCCAAACCCGACGGTAGCCAGCGCTAGCTGGGCATTCCGACGGTGCTGGATCGACTGATCCAGCAAGCCCTATTGCAAGTGCTGCAACCAAAGATTGATCCCACCTTCAGCGAACACAGCCACGGGTTTCGCCCGGGCAGGCGAGCGACTGATGCGGTCAAGGCTGCGCGGGCGTACGTCCAATCGGGCAAACGCGTGGTGGTGGACGTTGACCTTGCCAAGCTCTTTGACCTGGTCAACCACGACATCCTGATCGTCAGGTCAAGAGACGCATCGACGATGCCGGAGTCATCCAGCTGATCCGGGCGTATCTGAATGCCGGAATCATGGATGGTGGGGTGGTGGTCGATCGCCATCTGGGCACGCCGCAAGGAGGGCCACTGAGTCCGCTGCTGGCCAACGTCCTGCTTGACGAGGTGGACAAGGCGTTGGAGGCGCGGGGCTTGTGCTTTGCGCGTTATGCCGGCGCCTGCAACGTCTATGTGGGCAGCATCAAGGCCGGCGATCGGGTGATGGTGCTGCTGGGGCGGCTGTACGCCAAACTCAAGCTTAATATCAATGAGGCCAAGAGTTCGGTGGCGAGTGCCTTCGGGCGGGCGCAGCATGGAGCAAGTGGTGGAAAATTTGCGGCCCTAGCTGCTGGGCTGGAAGGCTTACTTCGGGTTGGCGCAAACGCCACGAGTCTGGCGAGAGCTCGACGAGTGGCTGCGCCACCGATTACAGGCCATCCAGCTCAGGCATTGGAAGCGGTCAAAGACTATCTACCGCGAACTCAAGGCGCTGGGGGCAACGCAAGATGTCGCCAAGCAAGTGGCGGGAAACTGCCACAGGTGGTGGCGTAACAGTGATGGAGCGATCAAGCAGGTGCTGACCATTGCCTACTTTGACGGGTTGGGTGTACCAAGACTGTCATGACCTCAAACTCTCGAACCGCCCGGTGCGGACCCGCATGCCGGGTGGTGTGGCAGGGGTGCAGCCGATAGTGGCTGCCCCCCTATGCCGGTGGCGACGGGCCCTGCGCGATGACTGTTGTGTCTACCTCCTTATGTGCGGACACGCACAGACCACGCTCTAACCCCTCAATACCATGCATTCACACGTTGAAACAGCGTGAAGTGCCAACCCGGGCGTCCTCAGACGTTCCGATCATTCAGGAGCTTCCATGAAATCAAAATTACTCACCGCCTCTTTGTTGGCCTCTGCCCTTTTGGCGGGCCTGGGCGCCGCCCCAGCCATGGCCCAAGGAACCTACACGCCAGCAATCGACCGTGCGCAACAAGCCATCACCTCCCGCATCCAGCAGGGCTTGGCCATGGGCCAGATCACACCGTCAGAGGCACGGGAGCTGTACCGCCGTGACCGTGAAATTGATCTTCGCGAGTCCCGTTTCAAAGCGAATGGCAGTGCCACGCCTCAGGAGCGCCAGCAATTGAGGGTGGACCTGGACAACCTTGGTGCAGAGGTGGAGCGCATGATCGGCAACAGCGACAGAGTAGTTCAGTCCACCAACACCAGCGGCATTGACAACCGCCAGTTCAACATTGGTGAGCGAATTGATGAAGGTGTGCGCCTGGGCCGAATTTCCCAGGCGGAAGCGCGACGCCTGTACAACCAGGAGCGCCAGATTGCACGCCGTGAAGTCAGCTTCAAGCGCGACGGCGTGGTAACGCCGCAAGAGCGCCGTCAGCTGCAAAACGAATTGACCCGGTTGAGCGACGAGGTGAACCGGTTGGCGCGCAACAACCGCTAAACCCAATGCAACTGCCCCCGGATACAGACGTCATCCGGGGGGTATTTGCTATTTGGTTTCAGCTGATTTATTTCAGGCTGCGGACGCTTCCAACTGGCCTGACACGGTCAGCCACTGCTCTTCCAGGTTTTGCAACTCGTCATTCACTGTCTTGAGGCCCTTACCGAATTCGGCGATTTCAGTCGGGTGGTGGGCCTTCGTCAAGTGGACCTCCAGTGCAGCGCCCTCTGTGTTGAGCACGGCCATGCGGGCTTCGATGTCCTCCAACTGGCGCTTGAGCGTACCTTTCGCCGCGGGTTTGGGTTTGGCTGGCGCAGGCGCGCTGGCCAGCGCTTTTCTCTCGGCCTTGGCGGCAGCGCTGCTGGCCTCCTTGATGAGTTCGCGCTGGCGTTTGGCTTCATCGAGCAGGTAGCGCTGGTAGTCGTCCAAGTCACCATCAAAGGGTTCCACGCCACCGTGGGAGACCATCCAGAATTCATCGCACACGGCGCGCAAGAGTGCGCGGTCATGGCTGACAAGCATCACAGTGCCTTCAAATTCATTGAGCGCCATGGCCAAGGCTTCGCGTGTGGCCAGGTCCAGGTGGTTGGTGGGCTCATCGAGCAACAGCAGGTTGGGGCGTTGCCACACGATCATGCACAGCACCAGGCGGGCTTTCTCGCCGCCGCTCATGCTGCCTACGGCCTGCTTGACCATGTCGCCGCCAAAGTTGAAGGTACCTAAAAAGCTGCGCAGGTCTTGCTCGCGGGTTTGCTGGCCGGCAATTTTTCCCTCCACCGTCATCTCTTTGACCAGGCGAATCATGTGTTCCAGTGGGTTGTCAGCCGGGCGCAGCACGTCGAGCTCTTGCTGGGCGAAGTAGCCAATGTTGAGGCCCTTGCCTTCGGTGACCTCGCCGCCGATGGGCGCCAGATCACGTGCCACGGTCTTGACCAGGGTGGACTTGCCTTGTCCGTTGGCGCCCAGAATACCGATACGCTGCCCGGCCAACACGGATTTGCTGACGTTGCGCACGATCACGGTGGGCGGTGTGCCTTCGGGCGCATCTTCAGGCGCAGGGTAGCCAAAACTCACGCCTGACATAGACAGCATCGGGTTGGGCAGGTTGGCCGGTTCCTTGAATTCGAAGGTGAAGTCTGCATCCGCCAGCAGCGGGGCGATTTTCTCCATGCGGTCCAGCGCCTTGACCCGGCTTTGGGCTTGCTTGGCTTTGGAGGCTTTGGCCTTGAAGCGGGCAATGAACTTTTGCAGGTGGGCAATCTTGTCTTGTTGCTTGGCAAACGCGTTTTGTTGCAGCGTCATTTGCTCGGCCCGCATGTCCTCAAACTTGCTGTAGTTGCCGCCGTAGCGCACCAGTTTGCCGGCATCAATGTGCAGCGTGACGTTGGTCACGGCGTCCAGAAACTCGCGGTCATGGGAAATCACGACCATCGTGCCTTCGTATTTCTTGAGCCAGGCTTCCAGCCAGACCAGGGCGTCCAGATCCAGGTGGTTGGTCGGCTCGTCAAGCAGCAGCAAGTCACTGGGGCACATCAGGGCGCGGGCCAGTTGCAAGCGCATGCGCCAGCCGCCCGAGAAGCTGTTGACCGGGTTGGCGAGTTCGGTGGTCTTGAAGCCCAGGCCTAGAATCAGCGCCTGCGCGCGGGCGGGTGCGTCATGGGCTCCTGCATCTTGCAGCGCCATGTAAGCATTGGCCATGCGCTCGTAGTCTTCAGTGGCCTCTGAGGCGGTGACTTCGTTTTGGGCGGCCAGCAGGTTGACGTCGCCGTCGACCACAAAGTCAGTCGCGCTTTGGTCGGTTTCGGGCATGTCCTGGGCAACCTGGCCCATGCGCCATTGGCTGGGAATGAAGTATTCGCCGCCGTCTTCGTGCAAGGAGCCGTTGAGCAGGGCGAACAGCGAGGATTTGCCCGCGCCATTGCGCCCGACCAGACCGACTTTTTCGCCGGGGTTGATGGTGACCGTGGCGCCGTCGAGCAGGACCTTGGCGCCGCGGCGCAATATGACGTTTTTAAGAGTGATCAAGAGAATCGTTTCGTTTCAGGTTTTTAATAAGTTCGTGGCGCGTCACCAGCAGCACCTGGTCTTCACCGGCGCTGGTGTCGAGCCAGATGACGTCCAACCCGGGAAAGGCGACGTCAAAGTAGGCTTGTTCATTGCCGATTTCCAGCACCAGCACGGCGTGTTCGCTCATGTGGGCGGGGGCATCCAGGATCAACTGGCGGATGAAGTCCATGCCGTCGGTGCCGCCCAGGGCGTTGCCGCTGAGGGCCAGCGCTGGTTCGGCCTGGTATTCGGCGGGCAGGGCGGTCATGCTGTGCGCGTTCACGTAAGGCGGGTTGCACAAGATCAGGTCAAACGGCCCGCCCACGGACGTCAGGCCGTCCGAGGGCAACAGGGTGATGCAGTCCTGCAGCTGATGTTTGTCCACGTTGATGCGGGCTACCGCCAAGGCATCGGTCGAGATGTCAGAGGCGGTCACGACAGCATCTGCGTAGGCCATGGCGGCCAGTACGGCCAGGCTGCCGTTGCCGGTGCACAAGTCCAGCACGCGCAGGTGGCCTGCATCGTGGTGGTGGGGGATTTGCTGCAGCCAATAGTCCAGGCTGCCTGCCGCCAACGGTTCGGCAATCAGGGAGCGCGGCACGATGACGCGCTCATCCACGTAAAACGGTACACCTTGCAACCAGGCTTCGTGGGTCAGGTAGGCAGCGGGTTTTCGGGATTCGATCCTTGCTCTCAAAAGAGAAGCTACCTTGGCTTGTTCTTCGCCGGCTAGAGGCTGATTTGCCACTAAATTCACATCATCCGGGTCGCCATCGAGTGCGGTGTCCAGCGGCAAGCCCAGTTGCCACAGTACCAGCCAGGCGGCCTCGTCAAAGGCGTTGGTCGTGCCGTGGCCAAAGGCCACGCCGCCCTCTTCCAGTTGCTGCGCAGCGGCTTCAATGAGTTGCAGGGCGGTCATGGTGTCAGGCGGACGTCCAGATTTTCCAGCACGCGTCGGTAGATGTTTTTCAGGGGCTCGATGTCGGCGACGGGCACGTACTCGTTGATCTTGTGGATGGTGGCGTTGGTCGGCCCCAACTCGATGACCTGCGGACAGATTTTGGCAATAAAGCGCCCGTCGCTGGTGCCGCCGGTGGTGGAAAGCACCGTCTCGATACCGGTCTCTTGACGAATGGCTTCGCACACGGCGTCCACCAAAGTGCCGGGCGGGGTGAGAAACGGCAGGCCGCCGATGGTCCAGGCCAAGTCATAGTCCAGTGCATGCTGGTCCAGCACAGATTTCACGCCCGCCTGCAGGCTCTCGGGGGTGGATTCGGTGGAGAACCGGAAGTTGAAGTCAATCACCACCGCGCCAGGAATCACGTTGCTGGCGCCGGTGCCACCATGGATGTTGCTCACCTGCCAGCTGGTGGGTGGGAAAAAGGCGTTGCCGTCGTCCCAGACCACGCCCACCAGTTCAGCCAAGGCAGGGGCGACCAGGTGAATCGGATTTTTGGCCAGGTGCGGGTAGGCAATGTGGCCTTGAACGCCCTTGACCGTGAGCTTGCCGCTCAGGGTGCCGCGCCGGCCGTTCTTGATCATGTCGCCCGTACGCTCCACCGAGGTGGGTTCGCCGACGATGCAGTAGTCCAACACCTCGCCGCGCGCCTTGAGGGCTTCGCAGACGACCACGGTGCCGTCCAGGGCCGGGCCTTCTTCGTCGCTGGTCAGTAAAAAACCGATCGACAGGGCGGTATTGGGGTGGGCAGCCACAAATTCTTCGGTGGCCACCACAAAGGCGGCCAGAGATGTTTTCATGTCGCTTGCGCCCCGGCCAAACAGCTTGCCGTCCCGGTGGGTGGGGGCGAATGGGTGGCTGTGCCATTGGTCCAGCGGGCCGGTGGGAACCACATCGGTATGGCCGGCAAAGACGATTAGTTTAGTAGCTGTAGAGCCTTGTGCCCTGCTGGCTGCAGACCTTTTCGCCCACAGATTGGTGACCCGGAAGGTCTCGGGGCCGCTGGAAATGGTTTCACACACAAAACCCAGCGGTGTGAGGCGATCAACCAGTATCTCCTGGCAACCCGCGTCATTCGGGGTGAGGGATGGGCGGGCAATCAGTTGCTCGGCTAGGGACAGGGTGTTGGCCATCAATATTTCACATCCAGGATGATTTCGGTGAAGGAAGGCTGGTCATCAGACTTTTCTTCCTGTTCCTTGGGGGGTTGACCGCGCACAACAAAGTCGTTTTGCAGGCGCCACATCAGGTTGGTGGGCGAGTCGGCGTTGGCCAGCCCTTCCTGGCGGTCCACGGTACCTGCCAGAATCAGGCGGGCAATGTCCTGCTCAAAAGTCTGGCTGCCGTTGGCCATGGACTTCTCCATGGCGTCCTTAACGCTAGCAAAATCACCCTTGCCGATGAACTCGGAAATCAGGACGGTGTTGAGCATGATCTCCACTGCCGGCACACGTTCACCCACGATAGTGCGTAACAGGCGCTGCGATACGATCGCTTTCATGGCAGAGGCCAAGTCGCCCAGCACGGCTTGACGAATCTCGATGGGGTAAAAACTCAGAATTCGGTTGAGTGCCTGGTCGCTGTTGTTGGCGTGCATGGTGGCCAGGCACAGGTGGCCAGTCTGGGCGTAGGCAATCGCAGCCGACATGGTTTCGCGGTCCCGGATTTCCCCGATCAGAATCACGTCTGGTGCTTGACGCAGGGCATTTTTGAGCGCCATCTGGGTCGAGCTGGTATCGGCGCCCACCTCCCGCTGGTTGACAATCGAGCGCTTGTTCTTGAACAGGAACTCAATCGGATCCTCAATGGTGAGGATGTGACCCGACGCGTGGGTGTTACGGTGGTCAATCATGGAGGCCAGTGTGGTGCTTTTGCCGGCCCCCGTGGCGCCCACCATGAGCACCAAACCCCGTTTCTCCATGATCATCTCGCTCAGGATCATGGGCACTGAAAGGTTGGCCAGGGGCGGCACGTCCATCGTGATAAACCGGATGACTGCGGCAAAAGTGCCCCGCTGACGCATGGCGCTGATGCGAAAACGGCCCACGCCTGGCAGAGGCCAGCCCATGTTGAGCTCGTTAACCTCCTGCAACTCATCGATGCGGGCTGGCGGAAGGATTTCAGAGAGCAGGGCCAAGGGCGCATCCGGGGGCAGGACCTGGCTGTTGATGGGGATACATTGCCCGTTGATCCGGATCAGGGCTGGAGAGTGCGCCGACAAATAGACATCCGATGCCTTTTTCTCTGCCATCAGGCGAAGAATTCTCTCCATCGTGCCGGATGTGCCTGGCATTGCACCGGTTGCCATCGTCGCGCCCTCTGCTGGTCTGGTTGAGTTGAAACTTAGTCGCGCAGCAAGTCGTTCAGGCTGGTTTTGGCGCGTGTTTGCGCGTCCACCCGCTTGACGATGATGGCCGCATACAGGCTGTACTTGCCATCGTTCTTGGGCAGGCTGCCGCTGATGACCACCGACCCGCTCGGGATGCGGCCGTAGGTCACGGTGTCGGTGGCGCGGTCGTAAATGGGGGTGCTCTGGCCGAGGTAAACGCCCATGGAGATGACCGAGTTCTCTTCGACGATCACGCCTTCAACCACCTCGGAGCGGGCGCCAATGAAGCAATTGTCTTCAATGATGGTCGGGCCCGCCTGCATGGGTTCGAGCACGCCGCCAATGCCGACGCCGCCGCTCAAATGCACGTTTTTCCCGATCTGGGCACAGGAACCCACGGTGGCCCAGGTGTCGACCATGGTGCCTTCGTCCACGTAGGCGCCGATGTTCACATACGACGGCATCAGGATGACGCCTTTGCCAATGAAGCTGCCACGCCGGGCCACAGCCGGGGGCACCACACGCACGCCGGTGGCTTTCATGGCGGCTTCATCCAGGCCCGCGAATTTGGTGGGCACCTTGTCGTAAAAGCCCAGATCGCCCGCTTGCATGATCGCGTTGTCTTTCAGGCGGAAGCTCAACAACACGGCCTTCTTGATCCACTGGTGCGTGGTCCACTGGCCCACACCGTCACGGGTGGCCACGCGCAGTGCGCCGGCGTCAAGCTGGGCAATCACGTGTTCCACCGCGTCAGATACTTCTTTGGGGGCAGATTTGACGGAGATGTTGGCCCGGTCTTCCCAGGCGGTGTCAAGAATGGTTTGGAGTTGTTGGGTCATGGCAAAGTTTCTTTCTGAAAAGGGAGGAGGTTCAGGCTCTGGATTGGACAAACTGGACGATGCGCTGGGCTGCTTCTACGCACTCGGCGGTGTCGGCGACCAGGGCCATGCGGATTCGGCCGGCACCGGGGTTGGCGCCTTGCGCATCCCGCGCAAGATAAGAGCCGGGCAAAACCGTCACATTGTAAAGAGCGAACAAGTCGCGGGCAAAGTCGACGTCATTGCCCTGGACTTGGGCCCATAAATAAAAGCCGGCATCGGGCAGGGCCACTTGCAGCACCTGGGCCAGCATCGGTGTGACCTGGGCGAACTTGCTGCGGTACAAAGCGCGATTTTCGATCACATGGTCTTCATCGCCCCACGCGGCCACGCTGGCGGCTTGCACCACCGAGCTCATGGCGCTGCCGTGGTAGGTGCGGTAAAGCAAAAAGGGCTTGATCAAGGCCGCGTCACCTGCTACAAAGCCGCTGCGCATGCCTGGTACATTGCTGCGCTTGGACAGGCTGGTGAACGAAATCAGGTTCTTGAAGTCGGTGCGTCCCAGCTGGGCAGCGGCCTCCAGAGAGCCTAGGGGCGGCTCGTCGCGGAAATAGATTTCGCTGTAACACTCGTCGGAGGCAATCACAAAACCGTGGCGGTCACTCAAGTCAAACAGCTTTTTCCACTCTGACAGGGGCATGACGGCACCCGTGGGGTTGCCGGGCGAGCAGACGAACAGCAGCTGGCTGCGTGCCCACACGCTCTCGGGCACGGAGTCCCAGTCTTGCGCAAAGTTGCGCTCGGGGTCGCTGGGGACAAACCAGGTTTGCGCGCCGGCCAGGAGTGCTGCACCTTCGTAGATTTGATAAAACGGGTTGGGGCACACGACCACCGGGGCGCCATCGGCAGCATCTCCTCGAGCGGGGTTGATGAGGGTCTGAGTCAGGGCAAACAAGGCCTCGCGCGAGCCGTTCACGGGCAGCATTTGCGTGGCCGGGTCCAGACTCAGGCCATAACGTTTTTGCAGCCATTGGGCACAGGCTTCACGCAGCTTAGGCTCACCGCCGGTGGCTGGGTAGTTCGAGAGCCCGCTGGGGGTGCTGACAATCGAGTCGATCATCGCCTGCTGAATAAAAGCTGGCGTGGGGTGTTTGGGTTCACCCATGCCCAGGCTGATGGGGCGCAAGGCCGGGTTGGGCGTGATGCCGGCAAAAAGCTGGCGCAGCCGCTCGAACGGATACGGCTGGAGGCGGGAAAGCAGAGGGTTCATAACCCTCGATTATCTCGCCAAGCGGCGGGTTGTGAACAAGCTGTCAAATCGACAGACTTTGCGCGCGTGTCTCCAGGCCCAGCCAGTGGTGGGCCGCCTGTTGCAGGCGCGCGCCATCTCCCGTGCTGAACAAGAGGCAGTGGCCGGGTGTGCCGCGCCTCGACAGCTCACCCATCACCCGGCGGGTTTGCTGCGCCACCGCAGCGCCGTTGTCAATGATTTGCACCTCAGGCCCGATGAACTCGCGCAGTTCAGCGCTGGCAAAGGGGTAGTGAGTGCAACCGAGCACCAGAGTGTCGATTTGGCCCATTTTTAAGCCAAATTGGTCTCTGGTCGGCAAGTAATAAGCGCAGAGCGCTCTTATTTCAGGAGCTTCTTCGCGTTCGATGGCATCGGCCAGCCCGTCGCAGGCCCGGCATACAAACTCGGCTTGCGTGGCAAGTGACGCGAGCAGGGCGCGGAACTTGGCGCTCTCCAGTGTGCCCCGGGTGGCCAGCACCGCGATGCGCCGGGTTGTGCTTTGCGCCACGGCGGGTTTGAGGGCGGGTTCCACGCCCACAATGGGCAGCCTGGGGTGGGTTTGGCGCAGCACCTCAATGGCGGCTGCCGTGGCTGTGTTGCATGCCACCACCAGGGCCTTGATGCGGTGCGCCGTGATCAGGTACTTTGCGATGGCTTGCGCCTGGGCAATGACATAGGCGTCATCGCGTTCACCGTACGGCGCGTGCGCGCTGTCAGCCACGTACACGAAGTCTTCAAGCGGCAGTTCGGCGCGCAAGGCCTTCAAAACGCTCAGGCCCCCGATGCCGCTGTCGAACACGCCGATGGGGCGTTCTGTTCGATCCAGTGCCTCCGGGGCTGCTGTGGGTCTCAATTACGCGCTGGCGACCGTGATGCCTTTGAACTCGCCTGTGGCGATGCGTTCTTTCCACTCGGCCGGGCCGGTGATGTGGGCGCTGGTGCCGCCGGAGTCCACCGCAACGGTCACGGGCATGTCGACCACGTCGAATTCATAAATGGCTTCCATGCCCAGGTCGGCAAAACCAACCACTTCAGCGTGCTTGATGGCTTTGCTCACCAAGTAGGCTGCGCCGCCCACGGCCATCAGGTAGGCACTCTTGTGCTTTTTGATGGCTTCAATGGCAACCGGGCCGCGTTCGGCTTTGCCGACCATGGAAATCAGGCCGGTCTCGCTGAGCATCATCTCGGTGAAGTCGTCCATGCGGGTGGCGGTGGTGGGGCCGGCGGGGCCCACTGCTTCGCCTTTGACCGGATCAACCGGGCCAACGTAGTAAATCACGCGGTTGGTGAAGTCCACGGGCAGCTTTTCGCCCCTGGCCAGCATGTCCTTGATGCGCTTGTGCGCGGCGTCGCGGCCGGTGAGCATCTTGCCGTTGAGCAGCAGGGTGTCGCCGGGTTTCCAGCTGGCGACCTCTTCCTTGGTGAGGGTGTTGAGGTCGACTTTTTTGCTCTTGACGTAGTCGGGTGTCCATTGCACGTCCGGCCACAGGTCCAGGCTGGGGGGGGTGAGGTAAACCGGGCCGCTGCCATCCATCACAAAATGGGCATGGCGGGTGGCGGCACAGTTGGGGATCATGGCCACGGGCTTGCTGGCGGCATGGGTGGGGTACATCTTGATCTTGATGTCGAGGACCGTGGTCAGGCCACCCAGACCTTGGGCGCCGATGCCCAGCGCGTTGACTTTCTCGAACAACTCCAGGCGCAGGGCCTCCACTTTGGTCAGTACTTCGCCGCCAGTGGCCACAGCTGCCGCCTTGGCCTGCAACTCGTACATGTCCAGGTCGTCCATCAGACTTTCTTTGGCCATGAGCACGGCTTTTTCAGCGGTGCCGCCAATGCCGATGCCCAGCATGCCGGGCGGGCACCAGCCGGCGCCCATGGTGGGTACGGTTTTGAGCACCCAGTCGACGACCGAGTCACCGGGGTTGAGCATGACGAGCTTGCTCTTGTTCTCACTGCCACCGCCTTTGGCGGCCACAGTCACTTCGACCGTGTTGCCCGGGACGATCTCGGTGACGATGACCGCAGGCGTGTTGTCTTTGGTGTTCTTGCGGTCAAACTGCGGGTCGGCCACGATGCTGGCGCGCAGGGTGTTGTCGGGGTGGTTGTAGCCCTGGCGAACGCCTTCGTTGATGGCGTCGTCCAGGCTGCCGGTGAAGCCTTCCCACCGCACGTCCATGCCGACTTTCAAAAATACGTTGACGATGCCGGTGTCCTGGCAAATGGGTCGGTGGCCGGTAGCGCTCATTTTGCTGTTGGTCAAAATTTGCGCGATGGCGTCTTTGGCGGCGGGGCTTTGCTCGCGTTCATAGGCCCGAGCCAGGTGGGCGATGTAGTCGGCCGGGTGGTAGTAGCTGATGTACTGCAGGGCAGCGGCTACGGACTCGATCAGGTCTTTTTGTTGTATCAGAGTGGTCATGGTCTAGCGTTGGGCTGTGGGCCGTTTAAGTAAAAGAGTGCGATGGGGGTGGCTTGACGGCCGGAGCAGCGGTCAGGGTGGTGGTGCAGCAGCTTTACGCGGTTTGATTAAAACCACCACCAGTGTCACCACGGTGAGCGGCACCACAAAGCCCATCATGGTGGTGCTGAAGGTTGCTAATCCGGCATGGGCTTGGGCCGCCAAAATCAGGTAGGCGGTGTAGGCGGCGTAGTAGCCCAGAAAAACAGCGCCCTCCCAGCGGGCGATTTCGCGGCCGGTCATGAACACGGGCAGGCAAGCCAGCGCCACCGCCAGCATGACCCAGATGTCAAAGGCCATCAGGGCTGGCGCCATGCCCAGGCCTTCAGGGGCGACCATGCCCGACAAGCCCAGGCAACCCAGAATATTGAAGGTGTTGCTGCCGATGACGTTGCCCACGGCAATGTCGCGTTGCTTGCGTACCGCGGCCATGATGGAGGTGGCCACCTCGGGCATGGATGTGCCGGCAGAGACAATGGTCAACGCGATCACCAGGTCGCTCACGCCCATGGCTTTGGCAAAACTGGTGGCAGCTTCAACCAGCCAGTTGGAACCCAGCACCAGAAAGACGAGGCCCACCGCAATCAGTGCCAGTTGAGCAGCCCAGTGGGCATCCCACTGGCTCTTGGGTTCCATTTCGGCCTCATATTCGTCTTGGGTGGCACGGGTTTCCCTGCGCGACTGAACCACCAGAAACACGGTGTAAACCACCAGCAGCGCAAACAAAATGATGGCATCCATCATTCCAATTCGGCCGTCCAAACCAAAAGCCAGCAACAGGAATGAGGCGCCAATCATGATGGGCACCTCTTGGCGGATGATTTGCGCGTTAACCACCAGTGGGGTGATCAATGCAGACAGACCCAGAATGAACAGCACATTAAAAATATTGCTGCCCACCACGTTCCCAAT
>CALRWE010000054.1:0-23751 GCA_943371745.1 Rhodoferax sp. OV413 | reverse complement strand
CTAAACAGTGTGCTGACTATCGCTTACTTCGATAGCCTGGGACTACCCCGACTCTCATGACCTCAAACTCTCGAACCGCCGGGTGCGGACCCGCATGCCCGGTGGTGTGGCAGGGGTGTCTTCCATTGCGGGGGACCCCCTATGCCGATGTTGGTGGGATGTGCGGGGGTCGAACCCACGACAAACGGATTAAAAGTCCGCTGCTCTACCAACTGAGCTAACATCCCGTGAGAAATAAGCTTTTCCCCAAGACGTTTCCTTGGGGAAGGCCAACAGCCATTCCAAAAAATAAGTTTTTTTGAAATGAATGTATTATTTTTTGGTGGGTCCTGACAGATTCGAACTGTCGACCTACGGATTAAGAGTCCGCTGCTCTACCAACTGAGCTAAGAACCCACTTTTTTAAAATGATTTGCTGAGCGTCTTGATGATCAGCAAGCCAGTGAGTTTAGCAGGCCTTTTTCTCAACTCATGGCGTTGTGGCTGGCCATGGCAACAAAAAGTCCTGCGTGATCCAGGTCTGCCAGGCCGTCGGCGACTCCGCTGCTGTACAGCCTCTCAAACAACCGGGTCACCGGGGCATCGAAGCCGATTTCTTCGGCTGTTCCGAGCGCGTTGCGCAGATCTTTCAGTTGCACGGCCATGCTACCGTGGGGCGAAAAGTCGCGATCAATCATGCGTTGTCCGTGGACTTGCAGCACGCGACTGTCAGCAAAGCCACCGGCCATGGCCTCCTTGACCTTGGCCATGCTGGCGCCACCCTTTTCGCACATCAGCAGGGCCTCTGCCACGGCGCCTATGGTGATACCTACGATCATCTGGTTCGCCAGTTTGGCCAGTTGCCCCGTACCGTTGGGTCCTACATGGGTTGCATGCCCAAATAGTTTGAAAACCGCCTGGGCGCGCTCAAAGGCAGCGGCCTTGCCGCCTACCATGATGGCCAGTGTGCCTTTCTCTACCCCTTGCGCGCCGCCCGACATGGGCGCATCAAGGTGGACGAGTCCCAGTTCACTCAGACGGGCCGCATGATCTCTCGCTTGAGCGGGCTGGGTGGATGTCATGTCGATGACGATGGCGTCACGCCGCAGGGTCCGGTCCAACCCGCTGGAGAACAAGACCTCTCCCACTGCTTTGCCGTCTTCCAGCACACACAGGATAAATTCGGCCGACCGCACCGCATCATGGGCTTGGGCGTGGACCAAAGCACCGAAGGGCGCTAGTCGGTCGGCTTTGTGTCGGGTGCGGTTCCAGACATGTACGGTGCGCCCCGCCTCGCACAGGCGTCGGACGATGGCAGACCCCATCGGTCCTGTGCCCAGTACTGCAATTTCCATGCGGACTCCCAAAAGCAACAGGATACAGCGTTGCGCGTCAGTCACTGGCGCGTTCGAGGCCGGTTTGCTGACGAAGTACTGACGGCTGGACTACCATGTGCGTGGATCTACCCGCCCCCTTTAATGGAGACACTGAATGAAACCCAAAGACGGCCAAACGCTGGACAGCCTCTACAACAACCGCGCGCTGGTACCGGATTTCGCTGCGTACTTTTCGCGCTGGCAGGCGGCAGCCGCCCGAGTGCGCCAGACCCAGCCGTGTGCGATTGATGTGTCTTACGGTAAAGCTCCCAGCGAAAAGCTTGATGTATTCAATGCCAGTGGCGAGCAGGCGAAGGCACCTGTGCTGGTGTTCTTGCATGGTGGCTACTGGCGCTCCCTGGACAAGGCTGACCACTCTTTCATCGCACCGGCGTTCACGGCGGCTGGCGCGTGTGTGGTCATGCCGAACTACGCTTTGTGCCCCGCAGTGACCATTCCCCAGATCACCCTGCAAATGGCCCAGGCCCTGGCGTGGACGTACCGAAACATTGCCAATCACGGTGGTGATCCTGCCCGTATCACGGTGGTGGGTCACTCTGCAGGCGGCCACTTGGCAGCGATGCTGATGACTTGTGTCTGGAAGGCGGTGGGTCAGGACTTGCCGGTTCGGTTGGTCAAAAATGCCGTGTCGATCTCCGGTTTGTACGAGTTGGACTCCATTCGGCGCACGCCATTTTTATCGGACTCACTCAAACTCACGCCAACCCAGGTCAAAAAGGCGAGTCCGGCGTGGCTTCCTGCGCCCAAGGTGTCGGGCGGGCGAGGGGTGTTGTGCAGCGTGGCCGGGGGCGAGGAGAGCGCCGCATTTAAGGAGCAGAACGCTTTGATCCAGCAGGCCTGGGGTCACAGGGCTGTGCCCGTGGCCGAGGTGTTGCCGGGTCTCAATCACTTCAGCATTCTGGAGGCACTCATTCAGCCAGGTCACCGGCTGAATGAGTTGACCCGCGCTGCCTTGTTCGACTAGCGTGCCAGCCCCCGGGGAGTGGCCCTACATCAGCAGGTGCTCCCCTGCGTTGTCACCCCCTAATGTGACGTAATTCACTTTGCGGATGTCCATGAGTTTTTTGCCACCGGAGTAGCTGATGGAGCTTTGGATGTCTTGCTCCATCTCGATCATGGTTTCCAGCAGCTTGCCTTTGATGGGCTCCAGAATGCGCTTGCCCTCCACGTGCTTGTATTCGCCCTTGTTGAAGTCGCTGGCGGAGCCGTAGTATTCCTTGAACAGCTTGCCATCGACTTCGACAGTCTGGCCCGGGCTTTCTTCATGACCAGCCAGCATGGAACCAATCATGACCATGGTGGCGCCAAAGCGGATGGACTTGGCAATGTCCCCATGCTCACGGATACCGCCGTCGGCAATGATGGGTTTGGTGGCCACACGCGCGCACCACTTGAGCGCGCTCAATTGCCAGCCACCCGTGCCAAACCCGGTTTTGAGCTTGGTGATGCAGACTTTGCCGGGGCCGATGCCGACCTTGGTGGCGTCTGCACCCCAGTTTTCCAGGTCAATCACCGCCTCGGGAGTGGCCACGTTGCCGGCAATGATGAACGTGGAAGGCATTTTTTCCTTGAGGTAGCCAATCATGTTCTTCACGCTGTCGGCATGGCCGTGCGCGATATCGATGGTCACGTACTCGGGCGTCAAACCCAGGGCGGCCAACTGGTCTACGGTGTCGTAGTCCGGTTTTTTGACGCCGAGCGAGATGGACGCGTAGAGGCCTTTGGCCTTCATGTCTTTGACGAACTGCACGTTGTCCAGGTCGAACCGGTGCATCACATAAAAGTAGCCGTTTTGAGCCAACCAAATACAGATGGACTCATTCACCACGGTTTTCATGTTGGCGGGGACTACCGGGATGCGAAAGCGGCGCGGACCCAGTTCCACACTGGCATCGCACTCCGAGCGGCTCTCCACGCGGCATTTGCGGGGAAGCAAGAGAATATTGTCGTAATCAAAAATTTCCATGGCGCAGGCTCCTGAAAGCTGTTGTTGAACAGATGAGCGCTTGGCCTGGCCGGTTGATGTTGCGCCTGAAAATAGGCAACAAAAAACCGGGCGCAAGAAGCTTGGGCCCGGTGTCTGATTCTACTAGCCTCACTCGGCCGGTGTGCAGCGGGACAGGGCTATAGACCTTATACGTCCCCGCGTATCTTCCACCCATCCGAGCACGCTCAAATTCTCCGGGTTGGCGCCTTCGGGAATACTCAAGGGGCGCGAATCCAAGAAGCGGGCTGGCTGGGCTTTGTCTTTGGCCAGCGGCTGCTTCCATTCGGTTTTGAATAAATTTCTGGCCAGCCGGCGCTCCAAAGGGGAGCCTTCGGTACCGGCAGGAATGGTTTCCAGCATCAGCAGCCAGGCTGTCCAGGGGCCTGAGGTGGCACCCTTTGCGGGCTTCATTTCAATGGATGCCCCCAAGTAGTCGTTGAAGGGCAGGCCGTGGGCGACACGCAGCGGGTGGGCACGTGCGCTGGCCAGTGGCCTGGTGGTGACCAAGGCTTCGGCGGGCGCAGCCAGTCTGAGGTGCGCCAGGCGGGCGAGTGCGTCACGGCTCGCCGCGGCAGAGAGCGGGGCTTCGTCGCCCCGGGGGCTGGGTACGATCCAGTCGATGGTGACTGTCTGCGGCCTGGCGTGGGATGCGGGTGGCTCGCTCCAGCAGGTGGAGCAGTCGGCGCTGATGAAACGCTCCACCAGGGCCACCGGCGTGGGCTGGCCGTCGCTGGCGCAAAACGACTGCGTCCATGCGGCTGGCGCCAGGCAGGTGCCAAGCGCCATTAGGAGAAAAAGACGTTTCATGGAGGGCTTTCTACAATACATGGATGTTCTCAGAAAATTCCCAATCGGGGGCGCAAGGCTCCCCGCTCCTGCAAAACCTCAACCCGGAACAGCGCGCCGCTGTGAGCCTGCCGGCCGAGCATGCGCTCATTTTGGCGGGTGCCGGATCGGGCAAAACGCGGGTGCTGACTACCCGCATTGCCTGGCTTCTGCAGACCGGGCAGGTGTCGCCCGGAGGCATCATGGCGGTGACTTTTACCAACAAGGCCGCCAAGGAGATGATGACCCGACTGTCCGCCATGCTGCCGGTGAATGTGCGGGGCATGTGGATTGGTACCTTTCACGGGCTGTGCAACCGGTTTTTGCGGGCCCATTTCAAGTTGGCCAATCTGCCGCAGAGTTTTCAGATTCTGGATACGCAAGACCAGCTCTCCAGCATCAAGCGCCTCTACAAGCAGTTCAGCATCGATGACGAGCGCTTTCCGGCCAAGCAGATGCAGTGGTTCATTGGTAGCTGCAAGGAAGATGGCCTGCGTCCGAACGCCGTGGAGGTGCGTGATGATGAAACCCGCAAAAAGGTCGAGATCTATCAGCTCTACGAGGACCAGTGCCAGCGCGAAGGCGTGGTGGATTTCGGGGAGCTGATGCTGCGCAGTTTTGAGGTCTTGCGGGATAACGATCCGATTCGGGAGCATTATCAGCGGCGTTTTCGGCATATTTTGATCGATGAGTTTCAGGACACCAACAAGCTGCAATACGCCTGGATCAAGATGCTGGCGGGCACCGGTGCACACGGCGCAGTGGATGACGCGGGTTTCAACCCTACTGGTTGCGTGCTGGCCGTAGGTGACGATGACCAGAGCATTTATGCCTTTCGGGGCGCGCGCGTAGGCAATATGGCGGATTTTGTTCGCGAGTTCAAGGTGCGCCACCAGATCAAGCTGGAAGAAAACTACCGCAGCGGCAGCAATATTCTGGACTCGGCCAATGAGTTGATCAGCCACAACAGCAAGCGCCTGGGCAAAAACCTGCGCACCTCCCAGGGCCCTGGCGAGCCTGTGCGGGTGTTTGAGGCCACCAGCGACTTTGCCGAGGCGCAGTGGATGGTGGACGAGATGAAGCAGCTGGTGCGTGAGGACATGGAGCGCAAGGAAATTGCCGTGTTGTACCGCTCCAATGCGCAAAGCCGGGTGATTGAGACGGCGCTGTTCAATGCCGGCATGCCCTACAAGGTGTACGGTGGCTTGCGCTTTTTTGAGCGGGCCGAGATCAAGAACGCGCTGGCTTACCTGCGCTTGCTGGGCAACCCGCGTGATGACACCAGCTTTTTGCGGGCTGTGAATTTTCCGCCGCGTGGCATTGGCATGCGCAGCCTGGAGCAGTTGCAGGACTTGGCGCGTGCCACAGGCTGCGCCCTGAGCGACGCCGTGAGCGGGTTGGGTGGCAAGGCAGGCACCAATATTGGTGCATTTTTGGCGGGCATTGACGTGCTGCGCGAGCGCACTTCAGGAATGACACTGCGGGAAATTGTGGAGCTGACGCTAGACCACAGCGGTTTGATTGACCACTACCGCGCTGACCGCGAGGGTGCCGACCGGGTGGAGAATTTGGAGGAGCTGGTGAATGCGGCCGCAAGTTTTGTGTCACTGGAGAACTTTGGGCGCGACTCAGTGGCGCCGCAAAACGACCAGGGGCAGGCTTTGACCCAATCCCCGGCGTCCCAAGGCCTGGACTTTAGCCAGCCCATGCTCGACGAGCCCGCCCCTGATGCCGAAACCGGCGAAACCCTGTCACCCCTGGCGGCGTTTTTGTCGCACGCCGCGCTGGAGGCGGGCGACAACCAGGCCCAGGCCGGACAGGATGCCATTCAGCTGATGACCGTACATTCAAGCAAGGGTCTGGAGTTTGACTGCGTGTTCATCACCGGCATTGAAGAAGGCTTGTTCCCGCACGAGAACTCCTTGAGCGACCGTGACGGGCTGGAGGAAGAACGCCGCCTGATGTACGTGGCCATCACCCGCGCTCGCAAGCGCCTGTATTTAAGCCACTCGCAAACCCGCATGCTGCATGGGCAGACGCGCTACAACCTCAAGAGCCGGTTTTTTGAGGAGTTGCCCGAGTCGGCGTTGAAGTGGATCACGCCCAAGAGCGCCGGTTTTGGGGCGGTATCTGCTCCTAATTATGACGGTGGTAGGCAATATAACGCGCTGACTAGAGGTAGTTTTGGCACTAATTCAGATAAGTATGCTGCTGCACCCGTGCCCGAGCAAAAAGCGCCAGCCGCGCACGGCCTGCGAGCCGGCATGAGGGTATTTCATGCCAAGTTTGGTGAGGGCACCGTGCAGACCCTGGAAGGCGTGGGCGACGATGCGCGGGCGCAAATCAACTTCCCCCGTCATGGCGTCAAGTGGCTGGCCTTGAGCGTGGCCAAGTTGACACCGGTGCCCTGACCAACAGGCCACTGGGCCGACAGCGCGGTGCCGCGATTCCTTGGCGTTCGGTTGACGTTTCTCAACTGAACGCAGCCCCGGGAGTCTGAAGATGGCTGGTCACGCTTTTCTTCAAGGAAATTTCAATGGCTGCTGCCCGTTACATCCGCTGGTTCCGGGAACTCTCGTTGACCGATCTGCCGCTGGTGGGTGGCAAAAATGCGTCTTTGGGCGAGATGTTTCGGGAATTGACGCCGCTGGGTGTGCGGGTGCCCGATGGTTTCGCGGTGTCCGCGTCGGCCTACCGCGATGCGCTGGACGCGGCCAATGCCTGGCCCGAATTGCACCGCCTGCTGGACCCACTCGATAAAACCGATGTGACCGCTCTGGCCCGCGCGGCGGCCCGCGCGCGTGACATCGTGTTTGCGGCGCCCATGCCAGCTGCGGTGGAGCAACAACTGCGGGAGGCCTGGCGGGCGCTGCAGGCTTTGAGCGGGCCCAACCTGAGTGTGGCCGTGCGCAGCTCGGCCACTGCCGAGGATCTGCCCAATGCGAGCTTTGCCGGTCAGCATGACACTTACCTGAATATTCAGGGCGAGGAAATGCTGATTGATGCGGTCAAGCGCTGCCAGGCGTCACTGTTCACCGACCGGGCCATTTCTTACCGCACGGACCAGGGCTTTGATCATTTCAAGGTCTCGCTCTCGGTGGGGGTGATGCAGATGGTGCGCAGCGACCTCGCGTCCAGCGGCGTCATGTTCACCATCGACACCGAGTCGGGTCACCCAGACGTGGTGTTCATCACCGGCGCCTGGGGGCTGGGGGAAAACGTGGTGCAGGGCACGGTGGATCCCGACGAGTTTTATGTGCACAAGCCCACCTTTCGTCTGGGCTTTCGCAGTGTCTTGCGAAGAACGCTGGGTGAGAAGCAGGTGCATATGGTGTACGCGCCCGGCAGCACACGCGAACCGGTGGTCAACCGCCCCACGCCCCGCGCGGACCGGATGCGCTACTGCCTGAGCGATGCCGATGTTCTGGTGCTGGCGGACGCTGCCATCAAGATTGAGGACCATTACAGCCAGCGCGCGGGCGAGCGTCGGCCGATGGACATCGAGTGGGCCAAAGATGGGCCCGACGGTGAGATCTATATCGTGCAAGCCCGCCCGGAAACTGCTGTGTCGCAGCGTTCTGCACTGGTGATGGAAACCTACGAGCTGGATGGCGGGGGCACCGTGCGTGCGACGGGCCGGGCCGTGGGGGCCAAGGTGGCGCAGGGGCGGGTGCGCGTGGTGACCGACGGTCGCCATTTGCAGGCCTTTCAACCCGGCGAGGTGCTGGTGGCCGATACCACCACGCCAGACTGGGAGCCGGTCATGAAGACGGCAGCGGCTATTGTCACCAACCGGGGTGGGCGCACCTGCCACGCCGCCATCGTGGCGCGGGAGTTGGGCATACCTGCCGTGGTGGGCGCGGAGAATGCCAGCACCGCATTGCGCGATGGCGATTTGGTCACGGTCTCCTGTGCCGAAGGAGCAGTGGGCAAGGTGTACCGTGGAGCCGTGGCCTTTCACAAGGTGGTGCATGACCTGACTGAGCTCAAGCGCCCCAAGACCGAGATCATGGTCAATCTGGGCAACCCGGAACTGGCGTTTCAGGTCAGCCAGATACCATGTGATGGGGTGGGCCTGGCGCGCATGGAGTTCATCATCAATGAGCACATCAAGGTGCACCCCATGGCGGTGCTGCATCCGGAGCGGATCACCGATGTGGCTCTGCGAGACCGCGTGCGCTCGCTCTCAAAGGGGTACCCGGACGGTGCCAGTTATTTCATCGAGCGGCTCGCAGAAGGGGTTGGCACGATTGCGGCAGCCTTTTACCCGCGCCCTGTGATCGTGCGTCTGTCGGATTTCAAGAGCAATGAGTACGCCGCGCTGCTGGGCGGGCGCGATTTTGAGCCGATGGAGGAGAACCCGATGTTGGGGTTCAGGGGCGCCGCCCGCTACATCCACCCGGCGTATGCCGAGGGCTTTGCGCTGGAGTGCGCGGCCATGAAACGCATCCGCGAGGTCATGGGGCTGACCAATCTGAAGCTGATGGTGCCTTTTTGCCGTCGGCTGGAGGAGGCGCGCCAGGTTCTGGCGGCCATGGCCTCGCACGGCTTGCACCGCGGGGAGAACGGGCTGGAGGTGTATGTGATGTGCGAGATTCCCAATAACGTGCTGCTGATCGACGAGTTTTCAGAGTTGTTTGATGGTTTTTCGATTGGTTCCAACGACTTGACCCAGCTCACCCTGGGGGTGGATCGCGACAGTGCCATCGTGGCCGATTCGTTTGATGAACAAGACCCCGGCATGCTCAAAATGCTCAAGCTCGCCGTCGAAGGCGCTCGCCGCAACCACCGGCACAGCGGCATTTGCGGTCAGGCACCCAGCGACCATATTGAGGTGGCGCGGTATCTGGTGGAGTTGGGCATTGACAGCATCAGCCTGACACCCGATCGGGTGCTGCAGACGATGCAGATGGTAGGGGAAATTGAGACCGCCCTGGGGCGGCCCAGCCGCCTTTAAGGGACTGTGGGGGATACGCCCTGCAAGAGCCGGGTCACGTCCCTGTCGTTGGGCAAGGCGTAGTTGTAGGCGCGCACAATACGCCCATCCTGCGTGCGAACAAACTTCAGACTCACATAGGTGTAGGCAGCGGCGGGTGAGTAGGTGCCCACCAGAACCAGGCTGGCGCTGTGGGTACGCGCGATGTCCTTGACTTCGCGAGATAGCATCAATTCCCCGGTTTCTTCCTTGACGAATACATCTCCTCGCAGCTTCATTTCCTTGACATTGAAGCCAGCGTTGGCCAAGTGCGTTGCATATTGTTCCGATAGCGTTCGTCCCAACGGCGCCGAAAGACGGGTGTCGTTCACATTGACGATGGTGGATACCAAGACCGGCGTGTCACCGCTGGCCTCCATCTTGAAGCCGTCGATCAACTTGGAAATGGCGAGCTGGTTGAGCGCAACAAACTTGTTGCTTGCCGCCTCTTCATAGGTGGGCTCGATGCGCGTCCCGCTGGGGGCGGCGCAACCAGCCACCAGCACGGCAGCCAGGGCAAAAAAGATCAGTTTGATTTTCATGGTCCAACCACTCTCATGGTTTGAGCGACATATTGGTTGCTTATGGTCCGAAACAGAGATGCATCCTCATCCTGGAGGTAATAAACATCTGTTTTGCGTGCGAGATATCTCCCGCCACTGGCCACCGTGGTGGTCAGGATCATCTCGGTGTGGGTGGGGCCACCTGAGTCAATGCTGGCCACATAGTCAGCTAAAGCGGTCAAGCCCAGACCGCTTGCCAGCGCCACATCCAGGTGTTCTGCACGCAGGCCGTACAGGGCATACAGACCTGCCGTGATCATCGTGAATTTTCCGGGCACAAAATTCGGGCGGGGGCTTTCATGGCGTACCAATTGGACCTGGTAGCTCACTTCTAAAGCATTGCCTGGCGCCTGCTGCACGGTCCGCCCACTCCTGACCAGTTCCGTGATCAAAAATTCGCGAAAGGCCCTGTCAAAGGCCGTGGCATCGGCGGGGAGCGACACATGCAGGCCAGAGTTAGTGCCCATCCTGGCAAGCGTTTCAAGCGTTTGTGCCGCCACGTCTTTGGACAGCAGGTTCCAATGCCCAGCCGAGCGAACCTTTGGCTGGACGGTCAGCGGGAAATTCTCTGAAATTGGGATGGGTGATGTTGCGCAGCCAGCCATTACGGCAGCAGCACATCCAATCATCAATAGCTTCAAGGATTTTGTGATCAAAGCGGCTCCCCTATCTGTAGTTTGTAAAGCAGAAGAAATTCATTGTGCCCCGTCTTCGGGCAGTGCGTCGAAGCTGTCGCGAAAGGTGAAATACAGCGAGGTGAAGAACATGGAGGCCATCAGCATCAGCACTGGAAAAAGCAGGTCACCCGCCAGGCCGGGGCTGCCCAGCAGGGAGGCGACCAGGCTGACCATCAACACCATCACCACCAGCACGCCCATCCACATCAGCCCAAAAACAATGAAGGCTCCAAAATTGCGAAAACACGCCACGATGCTGAAAAACAGGCTCTTCACCGGCGGCAGGCCATGCCAGTGCACGAGTGCCGGGGCATGCCAGAACAGCAGCGACAGCGGGAGGTGCAAGCTGATGAACACCCACATGGCCGCCTGAAACTCGGATGCCATCATCATCTCGCGCGTGGGTGAGTTGCCGCCCAGGTAGACGCGTGCAAAGTCACCCCCATCCACCAACCAGGAGGCGCCCATTGCCACCAAAAAACCCACCGCATACAAGGCGCCCAGCGTCAGCATGGCGCGCGCCTCCTTTTTGCCGGCACGAAATGCAGCCACCAAAATAGCCGGCATCGGAAAGCGGCCCTGGGTCGCCTCGCGTGTGGCCGCCATCAGCCCCAGCGTGGCTGCCGGCAGCAGGGTCATGGCCAGCACGAAGCCAATCACCGGCACCAGGCTGGCCACGGTCATGGTGGCCATGAACATGAAAAACAGGCCCGCCAGCGCCAATGGTTGTTTGAAGAAAGTCTGGATGCCCAGTTTGACCCACAGGGCACCCGTGCGGGCCGGGACGATGTTCAGTCTCATGGGGTGTTCACCAGTTCAAAGGGCACAGGTCGGGTGGCGCGCTCCCGGAGCACGCGTTCAAAATGCTCCGGATCATGGGCCTTGAGCATGCTGGCTTCACGCGGCAGGTAGAAGTCCCACAGGCGGGAAATCCAGAAGCGCAGCGCGCCACCGCGCAGCATGGCGGGCAGCAAGGCTCGCTCGGCAGGCTCCAGCGGCCGCTCGGCGTTGTACGCGGCCAGCAGGCTCCGGGTTCGCTCGGCGTCGGGCTTGCCCGTGTCCAGGTCGATGCACCAGTCGTTCAGGGTGACTGCGATGTCAAACAGCCAGGTGTCAACGCCTGCGAAATAGAAGTCGAAAAAGCCGGTCAACTCAGGCTTGCCGCCCAGCTTGTCGAACATCACGTTGTCGCGAAACAAATCTGCGTGAATCGGGCCGCGGGGCAGAGCTGCGTAGGCCGATGACGCCGCCACATGGTTCTGGTAGGCCAGCTCGCTCTGAATCAGTGCGGCCTGGGTCGCGTTCAGGTAGGGCAGCACCACGGGCACGGTCTCGTTCCACCAGGGCAGGCCGCGCAAGTTGGGTTGCTGCAACGGGAAGTCCCGTCCCGCCAAATGCATGCGGGCCAGGGTGCGACCCACTTCAAAGCAGTGCGTGGACGTGGGCTTGAGTTCGCTTTGGCCACGCAATTTGTTCACCACGGCGGCAGGCTTGCCTTTTGCCTTGAAAACCAGATCACCCTGTGCGTCTGCGGCGGGGTCGGGCACGGGAATGCCGCGTTGCGCCAGATGTTTCATCAGTCGCAGGTAAAAAGGGAGCTGTTCGATCGTCAGGCGTTCAAACAGGGTGAGCACGTACTCGTGGATTTCGCCTTCGAGTTCGGTGGTCACGAAATAGTTGGTGTTCTCAATGCCGCCCGAGCAGCCCCTCAAAGCTTTGAGGTCGCCCAGCTTGAGTTGCTGCAGGAGGGTGCTTGCCTCATCCACCGAGACTTCTGTGTAAACCGCCATGGATCAGAAGCCCAGAATTTTCCAGCTTCGTGCACCGGTCACGGGCTGCACGTCGTAGGCGGGCATGCCGCCCTTGGGTTGCACGGTGATGGTCTTGGTCTCGCCACCGACCTTGAGTTCGTCAATGCGGGCGCCGCCATCTTCGACTTGAATGCGTTCAATGCGCCTTTCAACCGGGTTGGGCGATGTGGAGGCTGCCGCGGAGGGTTGCCCGGACGAGGCTGTCGCCTGAGCCCACACCGCAGTGGAGCTGGACAGGACGAAGGTGAGTAGAAGAGTGAAACGCATCGCGCGATTGTAGAACCAAGGGTGCCTTGGAGCCGCTGGCAAAATGGATGAATGAATGATGCTAAAACAACGCCCAAGACCCTGCTGCTGGTAGACGGTTCCAGCTACCTTTACCGGGCGTTTCACGCGATGCCCGATTTGCGTGCGGTCCCCGGCGATCCGACCAGCCCGCCCACCGGGGCCATTCGCGGCATGATCAACATGCTGCAAAGCCTGCGCAAAGAGGTGCCCGCCGACTATGCTGCCTGCGTTTTTGATGCCAAAGGCCCTACCTTTCGGGATGACTTGTACCCCGAGTACAAGGCCCACCGCTCCCCCATGCCCGACGACTTGCGCGCCCAGATCGAACCCATCCATGAGGTGGTGCGTCTGATGGGCTGGAAAGTGCTGGATGTGCCCGGTGTGGAGGCCGACGATGTGATCGGCACGCTGGCTGTCATCGCTGCCTCTCAAGGCATTGAAGTGATTGTGAGCAGCGGCGACAAAGACCTGGCGCAGCTGGTCAACAGCCACATCACCATCATCGACACCATGAACGGCAAGCGCCGCGACCTGGCTGGCGTGGAGGCCGAGTTTGGCGTGCCGCCGCACCTGATGGTCGATTTTCAGGCGCTGGTGGGCGATGTGATCGACAACGTGCCTGGCGTGCCCAAGGTCGGCCCCAAGACCGCTGCCAAGTGGCTGCAGCAATATGGCTCGCTGGACGCCGTGGTAGCCAATGCCGACGCCATCAAGGGCGTGGTGGGTGAGAACCTGAAGAAGTCTCTGGACTGGCTGCCCATGGGGCGCCAACTGCTGACCATCAAGACCGACTGCGATCTCAACGGCTGGGTGCCTGATCTTCCCGCTATGGATTCAATAGCTACTGGTGTAATGGATACGCCTGCGCTGGCTCTTTTTTATGAAAAATATGGGTTTAAAGGCCTGGCGCGGGCGATTCAAGCGGCATCAGGTGCCGACAAGGCGAGCCCGAGCGCCAGCCCCAAAGCGGCTAAAAACAGCAAGACCGAGCCGGGTCTGTTTGATGAACCCGACTTGTTCAGCGATTCCCAAGCCAAGGTGGGCTCCCTTGTGAGCACGCTCCTTTATGACACGGTGCTGACCTGGCAGGACTTTGACACCTGGTTCGCCAAATTGCAGGCTGCCGACCTGGTGGCCCTGGACACCGAAACCACGTCACTGGATGAGATGCGGGCCGAGATTGTGGGCCTGTCCTTCAGTGTGACGCCGGGGGAGGCCGCCTACATTCCATTGGCGCATACCTACCCGGACGCCCCGGCGCAACTGCCACGCGAAGAGGTACTGGCGCGGCTCAAGCCCTGGCTGGAGGATGGCGCCCGCCACAAGCTGGGTCAGCACGTCAAGTACGACCGCCACGTGTTCGCCAACCACGGCATCGAGGTGCAGGGCTACGCACACGACACCATGCTGCAAAGCTATGTGCTGGAGGTTCACAAACCCCACGGGCTTGCGAGCCTGGCCGAGCGGCATCTGGGGCGCAGTGGCATCAGTTTTGAGGATTTGTGTGGCAAGGGCGCCCATCAAATCTGTTTTGATCAGGTCGACATCGCCAAGGCTGCGCAGTATTCCTGTGAAGACTCGGACATGACGCTGGATGTGCATTTGGCGCTGTGGCCGCAGCTCCAGGCTGACGACAAGCTCAGGTTCATTTACGAGCTGGAAATCGCCAGCAGCGAGGCGCTGTATCGCATTGAGCGCAACGGCGTGCTGATTGACGCGCCCACGCTGGCAGCCCAAAGCCATCAGCTGGGTCAACGCATCCTGCAGTTGGAGACCGAAGCGCAAGAGTTGGCCGGGCAGCCCTTTAACTTGAGCAGCCCCAAGCAAATCGGCGAGATATTTTTTACCAAGCTCGGCCTGCCCGTGGTCAAGAAGACCGCCACCGGCGCCCCCAGTACCGATGAAGAAGTGCTGGAAAAGCTGGCGGAGGATTACCCCTTGCCCGCCAAAATTCTGGAGCACCGCGGTCTTGCCAAGCTCAAAGGCACCTACACCGACAAGCTGGCCCAGCTGGCGCACCCGCGCACCGGCAGGGTGCACACCCATTACGCTCAGGCCGTGGCCGTGACCGGGCGCCTGAGCAGCAACGACCCCAATCTCCAGAACATCCCGATTCGCACCGCCGAGGGCCGGCGCGTTCGCGAGGCTTTTGTGGCGCCGCCGGGTTGTGTGATTGCCAGCGCCGATTACAGCCAGATTGAGCTGCGCATCATGGCGCACATCAGTGGCGACGCCGCGCTGTTGCTGGCGTTTCATGACAACATGGACGTGCACCGCGCCACCGCCGCCGAGATCTTTGGCACCTCTACTGATCAAGTGAGCAGCGAGCAGCGCCGTTACGCCAAGGTCATTAATTTTGGACTGATCTACGGCATGAGCGCCTACGGTCTGGCCCGCGCCCTGAGCATCGACAACACAGCCGCCAAAAACTACATCGAGCGCTACTTTGACCGTTACCCCGGTGTCAAGCTGTACATGGACCACACCAAGCAAATGGCCAAGGCCAACGGGTACGTGGAGACCGTATTCGGGCGGCGCCTGTATTTGCCGGAAATCAACTCACCCAACGGCCCGCGCCGCAGCGGCGCCGAGCGGGCCGCCATCAATGCGCCCATGCAGGGCACAGCCGCGGACCTCATCAAGCTCAGCATGGTCAAGGTGCAGCAGGTGCTGGACGATGAAAAGAAAGGCACCAAAATGATCATGCAGGTGCATGACGAGCTGGTGTTCGAAGTGCCGCAGGAAGAAGAAAGCTGGGTCCGCCATGAAATCCCCCGCCTGATGGCGGGCGTGGCGCAGCTCAAGGTGCCTTTGTTGGCCGAGGTGGGTGTGGGGCCCAATTGGGACAAGGCACATTGAGCGATGAACGGCCACTTTATTGCTATTAAATTCGAATGTATCGAGGCAATTAATACGCCAGCTAGAGGCTGGATTTGTGCTAAATACCGGTTTTAAGCCCCTTTTGAGACATTGGGGCCACTAAGCCTCATCCCAATCTTTCCAGTCCACCGCGAAGGCGCTGCGGTACCGGCTCACTGCGTTACCCACTGTCGGGCAAAAAATGTCATGGCCCAAGACCTGCAGCGTGCCGTAGTGGTGCAGGCGATCTTTGACGGGGCCCTTGAGCCCGGCAAACCAGAGCTTGATGTCTTGCTGCGCCAGCGCCTGGTGCAGGCTGACAAGCGCATCAGCCGCCGTGATGTCAACCCCGGTAATGGCGTCGGCCACCACCACCACACAGCGCGTTGGTGTCGGCGCCTCGCTGACCGCGCGCAGCACCTGCGTCTGAAAGATCTCGCCGTTGGCAAAAAACAGCTGGGCATCCCACCTGAAAAGAACCAGGCCCGGCACCTGCCGGCCCTCCGGGTGGCGGCTGATGTCGTGGTAACCCTTGGTGCCGTTGACCCTCGCCAGCACCGCAAAATAGGGGTGCCAGACGTTCCACAACAGCAGCAACATGGTCAGCGCCAGGGTGATGACGATTCCTTCAATCACTCCGATCAGTGCCACCCCCAAAAAGCTGGTGAGGGATATTGCAAACTCCACTTTGCGCAGCCGGTACAACTGGCGCATACCCGCCACATCGGCAAACGACAGGCAGGCCGCAATCACCACCGCGCCCAGTGCGGCACCCGGCAGGTCCTGCAACAAGTCCGGTGCAAAAAGCAACAGCATGGCAATGGCCAATGCGCCCACGACGCCCGTGAGTTGGGTCTTGGCGCCGGCGGATTCGGCCACTGGCGTGCGCGATGCGCTGCTGCTGACGGAAAAGCCCTGAAACAGCCCGGTTGCCACATTGGCCAAGCCCAGGGCGACCATTTCCTGGTTTTGATTGACCTGGTAGCCGCCGCGCTGTGCCAGCGACCGGGACAGCACGCTGGAGTCGGCAAATGACAGCAGCGAAATAATCACGGCACCGGGCAGCAGCTGCACTATGTCGGTCCAGGACACCCACGGCACCTGCCAGTTTGGCAAACCTTGCGGCAGGCGGCCCACCACCGACAAATCGGCACTCTCACTCAGATTGAAGACCGTTGATATCACCGTGGCCAGCACCACGGCCAACAAGATACCCGGCCAGTGCGGCCGCCAGCGCGCCACTAACAAAATTAACGCCAGGCAGGAGCCGCCAATTGCCAAGGCCACGGGGTTGGTCTTGCCTGCCGCAAGGCCCTGGAGCAGCTGTGCGGCCTTGCTCAGCAAGCCATCGGCCTCGACTGTAAAACCAAAGAGCTTGGGCAACTGGCTAACGATAACCGTCAGCGCAATGGCGTTCAAAAAGCCGATGCGTATGGGCTTGGACAGCAAGTCGGCAATCAGACCCAGGCGCGCCAGACCGATCAATAAAGAGCAAGCGCCTGACAGCACGGCCAGCATGCTGGCCAGGGCAATGGCCCGCTCGACACTGCCTGCAGCCAGCGGCAGAATCAGCACGGCAATCACGGCTGCCAGGGTGGAGTCGGGGCCGAGCACCAAGATACGGCTGGGGCCAAACAGGGCATACGCCAACAGCGGGACGATGGTGGCGTAGAGGCCATAAATAGCTGGCAGCCCCGAGGCCTCGGCATACCCCATGCCCACCGGCACCAAAATCGCACTAAGCACCAAGCCAGCGGCGATGTCGGACCAGAACCACTCAGCCTGGTACTGGCGCAGGGTTTGTAGCCCCGGCATCCAGTTCATCAGAAGTGCCATGATGTCTTGGGTGGTTTTCATGCTCGGCGATCCGGTTGATGTGTAGTTGACGAACAAGAACTAATCGACTTGTCCACGCAGGCTGTCGAATCACGACCTGAAGTACAAAAAGAAAAACCGCGCTACCAATAAGATAGCGCGGTTTACTTATATATCAATGGTGCCCGGGGCCGGACTCGAACCGGCACGCCTTGCGGCGGGGGATTTTGAGTCCCCTGAGTCTACCAATTTCACCACCCGGGCAGGCTGCAAAACAGAAGTGGAATTATGGCACAGTGTGGGCTATGAAATACCCAACTATTGAAGATTCCATCGGAAAAACACCCCTGGTGAGGCTGCAACGCATTGGCGCCGCAGAAAATTCTGCGCGAGGCACCGTTATTTTGGGAAAGCTTGAGGGCAACAACCCCGCAGGCTCGGTCAAGGACCGTCCGGCGCTGTCCATGATCAAGCGGGCTGAAGAGCGGGGCGACATCAAACCGGGCGACACGCTGATCGAGGCCACCTCGGGTAACACCGGCATTGCCCTGGCCATGGCGGCGGCCATCAAGGGTTACCGCATGATTTTGATCATGCCGGAGGACTTGTCCATTGAGCGGGCGCAGACCATGAAGGCGTTTGGCGCCGAGTTGATCCTGACGCCAAAAAGCGGTGGTATCGAATACTCCCGGGATCTGGCCGAACAGATGCAGCGCGATGGCAAGGGCCGCGTGCTTGACCAGTTTGCCAATGCGGACAATCCCCGCGTGCACTACGAGACCACCGGTCCTGAAATCTGGTCTGACACCAAAAAGCGGATCACCCATTTTGTCAGCGCCATGGGCACGACCGGCACCATTACCGGCGTGTCCAAATTTTTGAAAGAGAAAAATCCGGAGGTGCGCATCATCGGCGTTCAGCCCAATGAGGGCTCGCGAATCCCCGGCATCCGCAAATGGCCGCAAGCGTATTTGCCAAAGATTTACAACCCCGCCAACGTGGACGAATTGATCTATGTGAGCCAGGAGGCCGCCGAGGACATGTGCCGGCGTCTGGCGCGGGAAGAGGGCATCTTCGCCGGCATTTCCGCTGCTGGCGCCTGCTGGGCCGCTCAGGAGATTGCCAAGCGCGAAGCCAATGCCACTATAGTGTTTATCGTGTGCGACCGGGGCGACCGTTATTTGTCCACCGGCGTGTTCCCCGCCTGATTGAAAACCATGACGCACTCATTTAAATTTTGCCCTCATTGCGCCACACCGCTTGAATTCATCGCGCAACTGGAAGACGGGGGCGCCAAGGAGCGTCTGCGCTGTGTGGCCTGCGGCTTTACCCACTGGAATAACCCCACGCCTGTGCTGGCAGCGGTCATTGAATACGAGGGCCAGATCTTGCTGGCCCAAAACGCGGCCTGGTCTGGCAAGATGTTTGCGCTCATCACCGGTTTCATGGAGGCTGGCGAGACGCCGCAAGGCGGCATTGAGCGGGAAATTGCCGAAGAAACCAATCTGCAGACGACGGAGCTGAACCTGATTGGCGTCTATGACTTCCAGCGCATGAACCAGATCATCATTGCCTACCATGCGGTGTGCCACGGGGAGGTGAAGCTCTCGCCCGAACTGGTCGACTACAAGCTCTTTGCATTTGACGAGGTGAAATGCTGGCCCGCGGGCACCGGCTATGCATTGGCAGACTGGCTGCGCTCTCGCGGGCATGAACCGAAATTTGTCGAGTTTCCCAAGCGGCGGTGATGCCGGGCTCTCTAAAATCACCCCAACTTCCAGGAACACTGATGCAAATTGACAAAGAAATTGACACCCGAGGGCTCAACTGCCCGTTACCGATCCTCAAGGCCAAAAAGGCGCTGGCCGACATGCAAAGCGGCCAAACCCTGCGGGTGATTTCAACCGATGCCGGCTCGCTGCGTGACTTCCAGGCGTTTGCCAAACAAACCGGCAACGAGTTGGTGGAACAGGAAACAGCGGGCGCCGACTTCATTCACGTCATGCGCCGCCGCTGAGCCTTACCCCAGGCGCGTCAGTTGGTCTTTTAATTTAGCCAGCGTGGCCACGAAATCGCCCATGCGCTTGCGTTCCTGATCAATCACGGCAGCGGGCGCACGGGCCACAAAGGCCTCGTTGCCCAGCTTGCCTTCGGCCTTGACGAGTTCACCTTCCAGGCGCACCACTTCCTTGGTCAGTCGGGCGCGCTCAGCGTCGACATCAATCGCCATGTGCAGACAAATGCGCGCCTCGCCCACCACGGCCACGGGGGCGCCTTGGGCCGCTGCAGCCCAGCTTGCCTCGTCATCAAAAACGCGCACTTCATTGAGTTTGGCCAGGGCCTGCAGCACCGGTGCCGATTGTTTCAAAAAGCTCGCCTCGTCGGCCTGGCTTGCCACCACAAACAGCGGCAGGCGGGTGGCCGGTGACACGTTCATTTCGCCGCGCAGGTTGCGGCAGGCATCGACCAGTTGCTTGAGCTTGCCCACGTGGGCGATAGCCTCCGTGTCAATGCGCTCAGGCTGGCTAACCGGGTAGGTGGCAATGGAGACCGATTCGCCCGCGCGGCCGGCCACGGGCGCCACTTTTTGCCACAGTTCTTCGGTCACGAACGGAATCACCGGGTGGGCCAGGCGCAGGATGGTCTCCAAAGTGCGGATCAGGGTGCGGCGCGTGGCGCGCTGCTGGGCCAGGCCGAGCTGGGGGTTGGTGTGGTCCCGGCCTTGCTGAATCTGGACCTTGGCGATTTCGAGGTACCAGTCGCAAAACTCATTCCAGATGAAGTCATAGAGGGTGCTGGCCACGTTGTCCAGGCGATACTCCTCAAAGCCTCTGGCGACATCCGCCTCGGCGCGTTGTAGCACCGAGACAATCCAGCGGTCTGCCTGGCTGAATGCCAGATAGGGCGCGGCGCCGTCCACCGCGCATTCGTCGGCCGAGTGGTCTCTCAATCCGCAGTCCTGGCCTTCGCAGTTCATCAACACAAAGCGGCTGGCGTTCCAGAGCTTGTTGCAGAAGTTGCGATAGCCCTCACAGCGTTTGGTGTCAAAGTTGATTGAGCGCCCCAGCGAGGCGAGGGACGCAAACGTGAAACGCAGCGCATCGGCACCAAAGGCCGGAATGCCGGCCGGAAACTCTTTCTCGGTGTTTTTGCGCACGGCAGGCGCGGTCTCGGGCTTGCGCAGCCCCTCACTGCGCTTGGCCAGCAATTCGGGCAGCGCAATGCCGTCAATCAGGTCCACCGGGTCCAGAACATTGCCCTCGGACTTGCTCATCTTCTTGCCCTGCGCGTCGCGCACCAGGCCGTGGATGTAGACGTGCTTGAATGGCACCTGGCCGGTGAAGTGGGTCGTCATCATGATCATCCGGGCAACCCAGAAGAAGATGATGTCGTAGCCCGTGACCAGCACGGAGGAGGGCAGGTACAGGTCGAAATCCTGTGTTTTTTCAGGCCAACCCATGGTCGAGAAGGGGACAAGCGCGCTGGAGTACCAGGTGTCCAGCACGTCTTCATCGCGGCGCAAGGTTTTGCCGGGGGCCTGGGCTTGGGCCTCGGCTTCATCCCGGGCCACATAGACTTTGCCGTCTTCGTCATACCAGGCTGGGATCTGGTGGCCCCACCACAGCTGGCGGGAGATGCACCAGTCCTGGATGTTGTTCATCCACTGGTTGTAGGTGTTGACCCAGTTCTCGGGCACGAACTTGACTTGGCCGCTTTGGACGGCGTCAATGGCTTTTTGGGTGATGGACTTGCCCGTGGGGTCAGTTTCGCTGACCTTGGTCATGGCCACAAACCACTGGTCGGTGAGCATGGGTTCGATCACCTGGCCGGTGCGGGCGCAGCGCGGCACCATCAGTTTGTGTTTTTTGACCTCCACCAGCAAACCTTGGGCGTCCAGGTCTTTCACAATTTGTTTGCGGGCCACAAAGCGGTCCAGCCCCTGGTAAGCGACGGGGGCCTGATCGTTGATCTTGGCGTCGAGCGTCAGCACGCAAATCAGGTCCAACTTATGGCGTTGACCCACGGCGTAATCGTTCTGGTCATGGGCAGGCGTGACTTTGACCACGCCGGTGCCAAAGGCTTTGTCGACGTAATCGTCCGCAATCACGGGAATGGTGCGCCCGCACAGGGGCAGGGTGACGTGTTTGCCGATCAGGTGCCGGTAGCGCTCGTCTTCAGGGTGCACCATGGCGGCCACGTCGCCCAGCATGGTCTCTGGCCGGGTGGTGGCAACCACCAGGCCGGGTGCCATCTCGCCATTGACCCATTGCGGGCCGTCGGCAAAGGGATAAAGAATGTGCCACAGCGAGCCGTCTTCTTCTTCGCTCTCCACTTCCAGGTCGCTCACCGCGCTTTGCAGGATCGGGTCCCAGTTGACAAGGCGCTTGCCGCGGTAAATGAGGCCCTGTTCATAAAGCTGAACAAAGGTTTCCGTCACGGTCTTGGACAGCTTGGGGTCCATGGTGAAGTACTCACGGCTCCAGTCCACGCTGTCGCCCATGCGGCGCATCTGGGTCGTGATGGTGTTGCCGCTCTTTTCTTTCCATTCCCAGACCCTGCTCACAAAGTTCTTGCGGCCCAGGTCGTGACGGCTGACTTTTTGTTCCTGCAACTGGCGCTCCACCACAATTTGGGTGGCAATGCCGGCGTGGTCGGTGCCCGGAATCCACACCGTGTTGTCACCCTGCATGCGGTGGTAGCGGGTGAGCGAGTCCATGATGGTCTGGTTGAACGCATGGCCCATGTGCAGCGTGCCGGTGACGTTGGGCGGGGGCAGCTGAATGGCAAATGACTCGGCGCCGACCTGCGGCTGTCCCGTGCCCCGATGGCCGGCGACGGCGTAGCCACGGCGCTCCCACTCCGGGCCCCAATGGGCTTCCAGGGCCGCAGGCTCAAATGATTTGGAGAGGCTCTCTAAGCCGGGTTGTTGCAGTGCGTCGGTCATGGTGATTAAGCTAAATGACCTTCAGTGGCCTTGAGGGCAAATGAAGGCAAAGGCGACACGCCTTTGAGTCGTGCCGCTGTGGAGGTTGGCTGGAAGCGGTTGATTTTATTCGACGACCGGTCTCATCTGGCCTTCTTGGCGTGAGACCGCCAAAATTGTCCATCCATAGGAAAAAGCGATTGGGGGCATTGAGCTTGACAATTGGACACTCCCCCTTTTGGGGATTTATGGTTTAGGTGTCTTTGGCTCATATTTTTTCGAAGCCACTGCACTTTCTCTAACCCACAGGAGATTCTCATGCCAGCACTGAAAGGTTCAAAAACGGAAGACAACCTGAAGGCCGCCTTCGCGGGCGAGTCCCAGGCCAACCGCCGCTATCTGTATTTCGCCAACAAGGCCGACGTGGAAGGTCAACCTGACGTGGCCGCGCTCTTTCGTTCGACTGCGGAAGGTGAAACCGGCCACGCACACGGCCACCTTGAATGGTTGGAGCAGTGTGGTGACCCCGCGACCGGCATGCCTTTTGGTGCCACGCGTGACAACCTCGCGTCAGCAGTGGCCGGTGAGACCCACGAATACACCGACATGTACCCCGGCATGGCCAAAACAGCCCGTGACGAGGGCCACGATGAGGTGGCTGATTGGTTTGAGACCCTGGCCAAAGCTGAGCGCTCCCACGCTAACCGCTACGCCAAGGCCTTGGCCGAATTGGTTGATTAACGCAGTTTGATTGGTCCGTGTTGGGCGTTGCGCGCAGCGCCCAATGCAGAATATTCAGAAAAACCTCAGTGAGACGACACCATGGCAACAGAAGGAAATTTGTCTGCGCCCACCCGTCACCCCATCGACTGGAAGGGGGCAGACTACTACAACGAAGAGGCAACTCTTCATGAGTTGGAGCGCATTTTTGATATTTGCCATGGCTGCAGGCGTTGCGTCAGTCTGTGTGGCTCCTTTCCTACCTTGTTCGACCTGGTGGACGAGAGTAAGACACTGGAGGTGGACGGGGTAGATAAAAAGGACTACTGGAAGGTGGTGGATCAATGCTATCTGTGCGACCTGTGCTACCTGACCAAGTGCCCTTATGTGCCACCGCATCAGTTCAACGTGGACTTTCCCCACACCATGTTGCGGGCCAAGGCCATCAAGTTCCAAAAAGGGGAGGTGGGCCTGGGTGAGAAGCTGCTGGCGTCCACCGATGTGCATGGTTCCCTCGCTGGCATTCCGATCGTGGTGCAGGCGGTGAACGCAGTGAACAAGACAGCGCTTGCCCGGGGCATGATGGAGTCCACACTGGGCGTGGACAAGAATGCCTGGCTGCCTTCCCTGGCTACCCGCAAGTTTCGTTCAGCAGCACCGCAGGCGAAGTTCACGGTGGTCAAAGATGGCGCCAAAACGCCTGGCAAGGTGGCGATATTTGCCACGTGCTACATCAATTACAACGAGCCCGGCATTGGTCTGGACTTGCTGAAAATCCTGGATCACAACGAGGTGCCTTACGTGATCGTGGAGAAGGAAAAGTGCTGCGGCATGCCGAAGTTGGAGTTGGGTGACCTGGCTTCCGTGAACGCCAGCAAAGAGGCCAATATTCCGATGTTGGTCCGGTATGCCAAGGACGGTTTTGCGATTT
>CALRWE010000053.1:0-23888 GCA_943371745.1 Rhodoferax sp. OV413 | reverse complement strand
CAAGGGCGTATTCCCGGTGGTGCCCACCACCTTCACTGAAGCTGGCGAGCTGGACTTGTCCAGCCAGTTGCGTTGCATCGATTTCATGATCGATGCCGGCTCGACCGGGCTGTGCATCCTGGCCAACTTTTCCGAGCAGTTCCTGCTGTCGGACGACGAGCGCGAGGTGCTCACCACCGCCATCCTCAAGCACGTGGCTGGCCGTGTGCCGGTGATCGTGACCACCACGCATTTCGGCACACGGGTCTGCGCCGAGCGCAGCCGTCGCGCCCAGGACTTGGGCGCGTCCATGGTGATGGTGATGCCGCCTTACCACGGCGCCACCTTGCGGGCGAGCGAAGAAAAAATCTACGAGTTCTACGCTGCGCTCTCAAGCGCCATCGACATTCCCATCATGATTCAGGACGCACCCATGAGCGGCACACCGCTGTCGCCATCTTTCCTGGCGCGCATGGCCAAAGAGATCGAACACGTCGCCTATTTCAAGATCGAGACCGCCGGTGCAGCGTCAAAACTGCGCGAGTTGATTCGCCTGGGTGGCGATGCGATTGAAGGCCCCTGGGACGGCGAAGAAGCCATCACCTTGCTGCCCGACCTGGACGCCGGCGCCACCGGCGCCATGACCGGCGGGGGCTACCCGGACGGTATCCGCCAGATCATGGACGCCTACACCTCGGGCAACCGCGAGGAAGCCGTGGCGCACTACACCCGCTGGCTGCCGCTCATCAATTATGAAAACCGCCAGGGCGGTATTCTGACGGCCAAGGCACTCATGAAGGCTGGCGGCGTCATTGACTGCGAAGGCCCTCGTCACCCGTTCCCCGCCATGCACCCCGGGGTGCGAAAAGGCTTGCTGGAAACCGCCCGCCGGCTGGACCCGATGGTCTTGCGCTGGGGCCAGTAGTTCACGGATTTTCAGGGGCGCATATCGCTATTATTTTTAGCATGATTGCCCAATAGATACGTCGACCAGAGGCTGTTTTTTCTTAAAAATCCCTGAGAACTCCACTCGAGGGCTCTGGCGAGCTAAACAGGCCGGGTCTCATCTGCCACCTCTGCCACATCAGCCGCAAAGTCGGCGCTGTGCAGTTGGCTGGTGCTGCTGCCCTCGGGCATCCAGTTGCTGTAAATCTCGCGGAAGGTGGCCACGATCTCGGCTAGCGGCCAGTCGTTGAAGGTGCCGCGCTGCTTCATGTATTCCATGTGCCGGTTGCCGGCGCGGTCAAACGGGTGGTAGATGGAGTCGCTGGTGCCATCAAATTCGAGGGGCAGCAGCCCGAATGCATATTTTTGAAAAATTGGAGTGTCTGAAACGGTATGCATTCGAATTATTGAACTGCATTGACGTATTTTCTCTTTGGGATATTGTCACGCTGGGTGTGTTCCTGTTGGAATCCTCAGGTTACTGGTCTTTATGTGTCCGCTTGAATTACTGCTTGGATCAACTGTGGCTGCAAGGCTTGGCGCGAAGACGTCCACCAGGAACGGCTTTTGACGGGCGATGAATTGGGCAGCCTGAAAGCTGACTGTCGTGACCGGCGGCAACTGGGTCTTTAGCCGTCATCGTCACGCCTTTGCCCAGGCGCACTACAACCGTCTGCGCTACTTGCGTTCATGGGCTCTTGACCCATGGCGCACCGGCTTCATCGGCTTCGCAAACCGAGCAGACAATGCCGCTTCGGGTCGTCAGTAGCAGCGCACATACAGGCGGCAGTGTGTAGCTCTTGTACCTCCCGGATCACTTTAGCTTACCGTGCCCGGCCTGGCTCCTCGTCAACGACAGTCAGGCGAGGGTGGCTTTATCGGGTGCCCGGCCGGTGCTTTCGCGCACGCGCAGATGTGTGGGTAGCCTGATCACCGGGAAAGGCTCCCCCTCTCGAAGGGCCGCCAGCATGACTCTCGCCACTTCCTGGGCATGCACATCCACAGGTGTGTCGACCGAGGTGATGGCCGGCTCGAAGGCCCCAGCCAGGCCGGAGTCGTTGTAGCCGGTCACGGAAACGTCTTTTGGAACCTGCAGGCCCGTCGCCTGGCATTCGAGGATGACACCGGCGGCGATGAGATCGTTGCTGCAAATGACGGCCGTGGGCCGGATGCCTCGAGCCACCAGAGTTTGATAAGCCAGCCGACCTGCACCGGCGTCAAGTCCACCGTCGTCGACGATGGCTGCGCTTGACAGGGCCAACTCATGCCGCGCCAACGCTTCGCGAATGGCTGTCAGGCGTCCCCGAAAGCGATCACCCAGCATCAGGAAAGGAATGACCACTGCAAACCGCCGATGACCCAGGGCGACCAGATGCTCGACCACATCGGCCATGGCGGCCCCGTGGTCAAACGCAACCGAAGCTTCGCTGGGCATGGCTGCCCAGCAGCGCATATGCGGCACGCCACGCCGCGCCAGCAGCAGCGCGCTCTCGTCATGCAGGGGACGGCCAAAGAGTATGACTCCGTCAACGCCCTGAGCCATCATCGCGCGCACCCCATCCAGTTCAGTCTGCGGGTCATGATTGGCCGAGCACAGCAGTAGCGTGTAGCCCTCGCGCGCCAACAGGCTTTGCAGTAACTCAAGAGTACCTGCGAAATAGGCATATCGAAGCGAAGGCATGACGATGCCCAGCACCATTGAGCGTCGGCTCCTGAGTGAGCGGGCCAGCCCGTAGGGTTGATAACCCAGCTGGTTGGCTGCCTGCTGTACCCGCTCCAGGGTTTGAGCCCCCAAAAGTGCCGGCGCATTGAACGCGCGGGAAACCGTAGCTGGCGAAACGCCAGCAAGCCGGGCGACATCGGACACGGAGGGCGGTGAGTATTGATCGGGTAAGTTGCTTGACACGGGACAATCTTATGGATGAAATCATTTCATTTGATCACATTTCTATTTTTTTAGGTAAATTTATTGACAAAAATTTTTCTCAACATTAGAGTTAATGAAATCAATTTCATTTGACTGGACCCTATGCAAAACAATCTCTGGACACGCCGACAAAGCCTTTTGGCCACCGCTGCCTGTCTTGCCATCCCTTGGGCCGCCCGCGCCAACGATGCTTGGCCCAGTAAGCCGGTGACCATCGTTTCACCCTACCCGGCGGGTGGAATCACGGACCTGTTGTGCCGCATCGTGGCAGAGGAGTTGAGCAAGATTTTGGGGCAATCGGTTGTGGTCGAAAACCGCACCGGGGCCAGCGGTGCCATCGCACATGCTTTGGTGGCCAAAGCGCCACCGGATGGCTACATGCTGATCATGGGCGGCAGTGCGCCCACAGCCGCCACGCCGGCCCTGAACAAGAACGTGACCTACAGCCCCAAAGATTTCGAACCCATCGGTTATGTAGCTGAGCTACCCATCGTGCTCTCGGGACATTCCTCCATCCCCGGCAGCACCGCCAGCGATTTCATGGCTTATGTTAAAGCGAACTCAGGAAAACTCAACTGCGGGCATCACGGCAATGGCTCAAGTAATCAGTTTGCCTGCCTCACGCTCGCCCGCATGACGGGCACCAAAATTGCCGATATTCCCTACCGGGGCGCGCCACAAGTCAATGCCGACTTGCTGGCTAACCGTGTCCAAATCTATTTCGGCACGCTGCCAACGCAGGTACCTTTGGCCAAGGACGGCAAGCTGAAGATTTTTGGAATTACCTCCCCCAGCCGTGCATCGACCGCACCTGAAATTCCCACGCTTGATGAGCAGGGGTTGACTGGATTGAATTTCACCTCGTGGAATGCGCTTTACGCGCCCGCTGGTACCCCCCGAACCGTGATTCAACGGATTTCCTCGGAGCTGCTCAAGATATTGGCCAACCCCGAGGTCAAGCGGCGCATTGAGGCCACCGGCTGCATTACCCGCCCCGGAACCCCGGAGGCCCTGGGCAAGCTCACCATGGCCGAATTCGAAACCTATAAAAAGATGGCGGCTGACTCCGGCATCGTGATGGAGTAAACGCATGACTTTCTCAATCGTTGCCCGATGCCCCAAGACCGGCGAATACGGTGTGGGCATTGCCACTTACTCACCCAACGTGGGCGTTCGTTGCCCGGTGGTCGTGCCCCAGCGAGGCGCGGCGTCATTGCAGGCCGTGGCCAACCCGTATCTCCTCCCGATGGCGCGACGCCTCATCGAGTCTGCCCTGTCAGCGGAAAAAATTGTTACGGAACTGCTGGCCAGCGACCCGTATCCGCAGTCCCGCCAGATTCTGGTGGTTGACGTTTACGGTCGTGCACACGCGTTCACGGGTGAGAAAAATGCCGTTTGGGCAGGGCACATCGTGGGCGATGGTTATGCCGTGGCGGGGAATGTGTTGGCCGGCGAAGGGGTGGTGAAGGCGATGGCGCGTGCCTTCGAAGATTCCGCCGACGAGTCACTGGCCGAGCGCCTGTTGCGTGCTGTCGAAGCGGGCCGGGATGCCGGCGGTCAACCAGAAGGCCAGAATTCCTCTGCGCTGGTGGTTTACGCGGATCATCCGTTCCCGGTGGTCGATTTGCGCGTCGATCTTCACGACCAACCTGAAGCCGAACTGCGCCGCCTATGGGACTGGTTCAGTCCGATGGTGCCGTATTACGTCCAGCGTGCCCACAAGCCCGTACCCAAATGGTGGCAATGGCGCATGGATCATGTGCCCGGCTGGACAGCACGCCACCTGAAAAAAACGGATTGAGCGCTTAAGCCGGCCAAGCATTGCTGCAGTTCAGCCCGTCCTGCTGCAGTTGGTCGCATGGTGCTGGGAAAATCCGGCTGCGGGAACTATTCTCTGGCTCTCAAGATCGCAGATGTACTGCGGTCCCGGACACTCTGGCTTGCCTTGCGCCCCGTCATCGACCAGCGCGTCACATTCATCCCACAGCGGTGGCCCGCGTGCTAACGCGATGTGCGGGGGTTCGGACTCCTACCTGATGTGGTTCAGGATGTGGCGGATTTCGGCGCTGCGGGTGATGAACGCAATCAGGCGCATGTGCCCACCGCACATGGGGCACGGCAGCGGAAAAACTTCGTAGATTCTGGCAATCAACACTGCCCACAGCTGGTGCGCCGCTCGCTTGGGGCGAAGCGTCTCGGCAAAAACTGTTCGTCTTCCACCGCATAAGACCCGCGCCGTGAGCGCCAGAGAAAGTTTTGTTCGCGCAATTTGTCCAGCGCGTTCTGTACCGATGGCGTTTCAACTGAAACCCCATGGGCTGCGCCCATTTCAGCCTCCAGCCGCGCCAACAAGCGCGCCTTCATGGCCGCAGAAAACAGGCCGGGGCGGCGCACATCCGGCCCCAGCAAAGAGTCGGCGGCCAGCTCGCGCAGCAAGGCCGACTGCAGCGGCGGCAAACTGGCCACGGTGTTCAGAAAATCCGTTTTGGAGTCGCTAACCCCTTTGGCAGCCAGGCTGGCCAGCATCGCGTTGGAATCCTGAGTGGGGTCAAGTGCCCCTTGCAGCCGCGTTTGGCTCAGTGCTTTGCGAAAGGGTTCAGGCCGAGACCCCAGGCTTTGAAACACGTCGGTGGCCAAGTCAATGTCCAGATTGAGTTTGGCGCGGCCCACCAACCAATGAACATAATCTTTACCAAGGGTGGGGAACTGCACCATGTCGGCGCCATAAAACGCCTGCTCGCGCCCATTCACCAAGGTAGCCAGTTTGTCGCGGTTGGAGCCGGTGGCGACCAGCTGCATGCCGTAGCGGCCCGTGTCGGTGTTCAGACTGTCACGCGCCGCTTTCAGTGAAAACAGGGCGTTGATGCCTTCATCCGTGGTCAGCGCATGCTGGGCCTCGTCGATCACGAGCATCAATTTTTTTGGCTGGCGGTGGACAGTGCCTTGAGCGCATCGGCCAAGGTGGCGTCTTTGGACAGGTTGAGCTGCGAGAGGTCAAAACTCAAGCCAGTACCCCAGGCGCCAACCGTTAGTTTGGATATGGTGGTTAGTTTCTTGAGCGTCTTCGCCATCGCCCCATCTTCTCGCGCCAACTCGGTGCGGATGGCGTTGGCGATATGAATCGCCGGGTTCAACGTCTTGTCAATCCAGAGGTCGACATAGATGATATTGAGGTTGCGTCCCTCCAGCTCGGGTACCAGGTCCTGGCGCACAAAGGTGGATTTTCCCGTGCGACGCGGTGCCGCCAGAAACATGCCGCCACTGGTGCCAAGGGAGGTGTCCAGCGCCTGGTCAGCGAGTGCGCGGGCCAGCTCGGGGCGATGAAAGAATGGGTCTTGGGTGGGCTCGGGTGTTTGGGGCATGGTCGTCTTCTGCTGCGACCATCATGAATTATCAAACATTATTAGAAATTATTTTGATCGCTGGCTTGCTAGCTCTTTCAGTGCCTCGCCCTAAAAGATAGTCGGCACAGCCGCTATTATTTTTACCATGCCTATGCAATCAAAACGCCGGCCAGAGGCTGATTTTTCTTAAAAACTCCTGAAAACCACGTTGGAAGGCTCTGGCGAGCTAAACAGGCCGGGTCTCATCGGCCACATCGGCTGCAAAGTCGGCGCTGTGCAGTTGGCTGGTGCTGGCGCCCTCGGGCATCCAGTTGCTGTAAATCTCGCGGAAGGTGGCCACGATCTCATTCAGCGGCAGGTCGTTGAAGGTGCCGCGCTGCTTCACGTATTCCATGTGCCGGTTGCCGGCGCGGTCAAACGGGTGGTAGATGGAGTCGCTGGTGCCGTCAAATTCGAGGGGCAGCAGCCCGAATTTCTCGCACAACTCGATGTTGAACGCGGGTGTGGCCTTGTGCCAGGCGCCGTCCAGCCAGATGTCGGTGTAGCCGTGCCAGGCAAAAATGTCGGTTTTCATGGTCTCGCGCATGCGCTCGGTCGAGAGGTGGTTGCGCACATCGGCAAAGCCCAGCCGCGCGGGAATGCCCGCGGCCCGGCAGGCGGCCGTGAGCAGCGCCGCCTTGGGCACGCACCAGCCATAGCCCGCCGCCAGCACCGCGCTGGCCGTCATGCCGGCAGGTGACAGGTCAATGCGGTAGGGGTCGTAGCGAAAGCCATCGCGCACGGCGTAGTACAGGGCCACGGCCCGCTCGCGGTCTGTAGAGCCCTGGGCGTGGGTTTGCACAAAGGCCTGGATGGCCGGGTGAGCGCTGTCCAGCAAGGTGGTGGGGGCGAGGGTGTCGGGGTGGGGCTGATCTGTGTTCATGGGGTGCCATGCTGGCAGATGTTGGCTGGGGATGTCGACACCCAGGGGACAGGGGGATGAGTCAGCCAGCGCTGCGGGTTGACTTGGGCGGCTGGTGCGGGCCGCGGCCCAGCACGGTCTCAGCCCGGCGGGATTGTTGGAGGGGGTAGACAAACTGCGCCAGCCAGGGCTCCGAGCCATGCGCGCGGTCATCGGCCAACCCATAGGCCTTGGGGTAGCGCCGGGTGATGTGCGCAGTGCCAAACAGCATGTCCCACACAAAAAGCAAATTTCCAAAGTTGCCGGTGTAGTGGCCCACGCCATCGTTCTCGGTCAGGGCATGGTGGGCAAAGTGGGTGGCGGGGGTGGAAATGGTGCGCTCCAGCACCCAGGCCATTGGTGCCAGCACTCGGTATCTATAAAGCCACTGGTCCCAGCGCACGGCGGAATGCGCGCCAATGATCACCGTGAGCTTGACGATGGTGTAGCCTACATACACCCAGCCAAAACCCATGAACACCAGCAAGCCTGAGAGCCACAGGCCGGGCATCAGGGCGTAATAAAACGCGTTGTTGCGGTAGACAATGCGCACGCTCATGTAGGCCGCCGAGTGGTGGGCCCGGTGCAGCGGCCACAAAAAGGAGGTGTGGCTGAGGCGGTGCCAAAAATACTGGGTGAGGTCGTCGGCCAGCAGCAGCACCAGCAGCATTTGCCACACCGGCCAGTGCGCCAGCGCGCCACGTTGCTCCGGCAGCAGCCAGGCACACAGGGCCGTGGAGGCGGCCAGCACGCCGCCCGAGATCAGAGGGAACAGCAGCGTCACCGCGATGTCCAGCCGGTTGTCCTCGCGAGTGGCCTCGGGCGCAAAAAAGCGGCCCTGCACCAGCTCGACCACACCAAAGCTGAACAAGACGCCCAGGATCGCCACCAGCTGTACGGTTTGTTGCTCCATCGGTCAAATTCCTTTTCAAGACAGTAATGTACGTTGGGCGCGTCAAAAACCCATTCGGGTATGCCCGGGTTGACAGCGAACGCGTCAAACAATACATTGGTGTATTGAAAATAGTGTGTATCTGATTGGAAGCCAACCCATGACCGAATTAGTCGTCAGACGATTGTTGATTGACCTGAATACCCCGTTTGCTGCCCGCTGGAATGGAGGAGACGCGTTCAGGTCGGCGTTTTTCAGCGCCCTGTCCATGAGCTTTCCTGTGGGGGAGCAGTACTTCATGGACTCCGTGCGCAATGGCCTTAAAACCCTGCCACCCGCCGAGCAGGCGCGATTTGCTGCCGAGGTGCAAGGCTTTGTCGGGCAGGAGGCCACGCACCGGCGCATTCATGCGTTGTTCAACGGGCATCTGGAGCGCCTGGGTTTTCGCAACGAGATCGAACAACGCGCGCTGCGCCGGCTCAAGGCCAATGCCCACCGTGACGTGCGCATTCATGTGGCGGCCACCGCCGCCACCGAGCATTTCACCGCCATTTTTGCCGACTGGATGCTGCACCACCCCGAAGCGCTTGAGGGTGCCGAGCCGCGCCTGAAAACCCTGTGGCTGTGGCACAGCGCCGAAGAGTCCGAGCACCGCAACACGGCCTTTGACATCTACCAGGCCATCGGCGGCAATCACCTTTGGCGCATTCGCATCTTCCGGTACATCACGGTCACTTTTTTGAGCGACGTGCTGCGCCAGACGGTGCGCAACCTGTGGCATGACGGCAGCCTGTTCAAGCTGAGCACCTGGCGCAGCGGGGCCCGGTTGCTCTTTGCCCGCGACGGCATGATCCGCAGTAACTACGGCCTGTGGCGCGACTACCTCTCGCCGCAGTTCCATCCCAGCCAACACGAGGCTCAGCTGTCAACGCAATGGTTGCAAGACAACACCGCGCAGTTCTCGGTCGTTGGGCGGGCGGCTTAGGTCATGGCGACCTGGCTTCTGGTGGCCATCCCGCTGGTGGTTTTGTACGGGGTGTTTCACCTCTGGTATGGCGGGCGGGGCAAGCCCATGAGCCCGGCCGAGGTGGAGGGGGTCATGCAGCACATCAGCACCCGCCTCACCGACGAGCACAGCCGGGCCGCCCTGGATGAGTTGCGCCATCTGGCCGCCAGCGATGACGGCCAGGAGTTCGTGATGCAAAACCTGGTGCGCTACCGCCCCAAAGCGCTCTACCCGCCGGGCTATGACCTGGGTGACGACCCCCGGGCGGCGGACCGGCGCTACGGCAAGGCCATCGTGTGGCCGCTGCTGAGAAACGGAAATATCCTGGTGTTTGTGGCGCGCCGCAGTGGCTCGTTTATTGAGCCCGAGGGCGCCGATGCCTGGCACTATGTGGCCATGGTGCGCTACCGCAGCCGGCGTGACTTTTTACGCTTTGCCCTGCAAAGCTCGGACGCCAACATCTTCGTCCACAAATGGGCGGCCATTGAAAAGACGCATGTGTTTCCGGTCAAGCCTCTGGTGAGCCTGATCCTGGTGCGCAGCGTGGTGGCAGGCCTTCTGGCTGTGCTGGGCTCGGTGACTTATCTGCTGGTGCGATGAAGTTCACTGAACCCCTCCCATCACAGCCAGATACGTTGCAGGCAAATTCGCGTCGGAGACTGTGTAAATGAATATGCGTAAAAAACTTCTGTTTACCGGCATCGTGCTGGTCAGCCTGGCTGCCGTGGTTTATGTAAACCGACTGTATGTGTTCCAGTATTCGCTGGGTTGGGTCACCGACCTCACCAACCCGCGCGACGCCAACCGCCCTGTGCCCTGGCTGGCTGGCCCCGAGGTCGCGCAACAGCCCCTGGCGCAGCGCCCCCCCAACATCATCGTGATCCTGGCCGATGACCTGGGCATCAACGACGTGTCCATGCATGGCGGTGGTTTGACGGCTGAAGGCGTGCCCACGCCCAGTATTGACTCGATTGCCCGCGACGGCGTGCGCTTTGACCAGGGCTACGCGGGCGCTGCGGTGTGCACCGTGTCACGCGCGGCGCTCATGACCGGGCGTTACCCCTGGCGCTTTGGTGTGGAATTCACCCCCACGCCCGGTGCCATGGCGCGCGTGGCGGGCGCCTTGTACGCCGACACGGACAAACTGCACCCGGTCATCGTGGACAAGGACAAATCCCAAAGCGCCAAGAGCTTCAATGACCTGGGCATGCCTGCCTCCGAGATCACTGTGGCCGAAGCCTTGAAGGCCCGCGGCTACCACACGCTGCACATCGGTAAATGGCATTTGGGCAGCACCTCCGAGATGCGACCCAACAACCAGGGCTTTGACGAGACCCTGTTCATGGAAAGCGGCCTGCACTTGCCGGTGAATTCACCCGACGTGCAAAACTCCAAACAGGACTTCGACCCCATCGACAAATTCCTGTGGCCCAACATGCGTTTTGCTGCCAGCTACAACGGTGGCAAGTGGTTCGAGCCTGCCAAGTACCTGGCCGACTACTACACCGACGAGGCTGTGACGGCCATCAAGAAGAACAAAAATCGCCCCTTCTTCATGTACCTGGCCCACTGGGGCCCGCACACCCCGTTGCAAGCCAGCAAGGCTGACTACGACGCCTTGAGTGGCATCCCCGACCACCGGCGCCGCGTGTATGCCGGCATGGTGCGCTCGATTGACCGCAGTGTGGGCCGGGTGCTGCAAACCCTCAAGGACGAGGGGCTGGACGACAACACTATTGTTATTTTTTCCAGTGACAACGGGGCGCCGGGTTACATCGGCCTGCCCGAGGTCAACAAGCCTTACCGGGGCTGGAAGCTCACCTTGTTTGAGGGCGGCTTGCGCGTGCCCTATGTGGCCAAGTGGCCGGGCCACATTGCGCCCGGCACCCAGTACAAACCGCCGGTCTCCAACATTGACATCCTGCCCACGGTGCTGGCGGCCGCCGGGGTCAGTGTGCCAAGCGACCGCGTGATCGACGGCGTGAATTTGCTGCCATTTCTGGGCATAAATCCAGCGTCGCCGCAACAGGCGTCACGCCCGCTGTTCTGGCGGGATGGCCCCTACCGCGCCGTCCAGGAGCAGGGCTGGAAACTGATCGTGTCCGAGCGGCCCAAAAAAGACTGGTTGTTCAACCTGAATGTGGACCCGACCGAAAAGACCAACCTCGCGGCCAGCCAGCCCGACAAGCTGGCGCAAATGAAAATGCGGCTCAAAGCCCACCACGATCCCATGCCGCCGCCCTTGTGGCCCTCGTTCATCGAGCTGCCCATCGCTATCGATAAAACACTTGATCAAAAAGCTTTGCCAGAGGATGAGTACACCTACTGGGCGAACTGATGCGCGGAGCCCCCGTGCATAAAGGTGGGCGCCCGTTCTGGCGGCTCTATGGCTTGACGGGCGGTGTTGTCTTGCTGGCTATCGGCGTGTCACTGTGGTTCTGGTTAGGGCGCCAAGCTAACGTGCAGTCCGCGCAGGCGCTCTTGCACTGCCCCTTGCCCGCGCAGCCTGCCAGCGCACCCCACCCCGGTATGGTGTGGGTGCCGGGCGGCACGTTCGAGTTTGGCGACACCGAGCACCCCGAGGAGCAGCCCATCCGCCAGACCACGGTGGCGGGTCTGTGGATGGACCGCACGGAGGTCACCAATGATGAGTTTGCCGAGTTTGTGCAGGCTACCGGCTATGTCACGCTCGCCGAGCGTCCGGTGGACGTGACGAAGCACGCCGGCCTACCGCCCGACATGCAGCAACCTGGCGCTGTGGTGTTTGTCATGCCCAACGACGTGCGCGGTGGCGGCAGCGTGACCCAATGGTGGCGCTACCTGCCCGGTGCCAATTGGCGCCACCCCGGAGGCCCTGCCACGTCCATCGACGGGCGCGGTGCTTTTCCGGTGGTGACGCTCGCCTTTGAAGACGCGCAGGCCTACGCCCGCTGGAAGGGCCGCAGCCTGCCCACCGAGGCGCAGTGGGAATGGGCGGCCCGGGCCGGGCAAACCCGGGCCGCGCAAGACCATGCACAACCCGCGCAGGCCAACACCTGGCAGGGCTTGTTTCCCGTCGCGAACTCGGGCGACGATGGCTTTGTCGGGCTGGCCCCGGTGGGGTGCTATGCGCCCAGTGCGCTGGGGCTCTTTGACATGATTGGCAATGTCTGGGAACTCACCGCCGATGCCTATACCCCCACCCATGCGTCGCCCGGCGTGGCGCTGCCCATGCCCTCGGATGTGCGCGCCGTGGCGGCAGTGGGTCAGCGCGTCATCAAGGGCGGCTCGTTTTTGTGTGCGCCCAACTACTGCATGCGTTACCGCTCGGGCGCACGCCAACCGCAAGACGACGACCTGGGCACCAGCCACCTGGGTTTTAGAACCATCCTGATCGCTCCCGGACCATGAACGCATTGATCATCTCCCCCGCACGCCGCCTTGCCCGCCTCAAGCGCGCCATCTTGGCCATTGCCCTGCCGCTGGTCCTGCTCGTAGCGCTGTTGTACGCCAAGTCCGAGCAGATTGTGCTGGGGGCCGAGGCCTATATTTTTGGCTACCCGCTGGTCGTCATGGACGCAACCCGAGCCAACGCCGCGCTGACCGTTGGGCCCCAGAACCAGCTGCGCCGCGTGCGCCAGTTTCCCGGCGCGGACTTCAGGGAGGTGGTACGCCCCAACGTTGACACGCTGTACACCACCGCCTTCGTCGACATGAGCGAGGGGCCGTGGGTGTTCGAGATGGCAGCCAACGACCAGCGCTACGAGCTGATGCCCTTCATGGACGCCTGGACCAACGTGTTTGCCGTGCCCGGCACCCGCAGCACCGGCCAGGCCGGTGGCAAGTTCCTGCTGGCCGGCCCCACCTGGCAAGGCGCTGTGCCCGCCGGCCTGACCCTGCTGCGCTCGCCCACGCAGATGGTGTGGTTGATTGGCCGCACCCAGACCAACGGTGTGGCCGATTATCCGCAGGTGCACCGCCTGCAAGACGCGCTCAAGCTGCGCACCCTGCTGGCCTGGCAAACGGGGCAAGACGAGCCTTCAGGCACCTGGCAAGCAGCAGCGGTTCGCCCCACCCCGCCCAGTGTGCAGATGGCCGCCATGGGCACCGAGACGTTCTTCACCCGACTGGCCCGACTGATGGTGGCCAACCCGCCCAGCGCGGCCGATGCCCCCATGATGTCCAAACTGGCACGCTTGGGCGTGGCGCCCGGACAAGCGCCGCAGTGGGGCCTGCTGGACCGATGGGCCGTGACTTTGGGCCGCTGGATTGCGGACTGGACCGTGGCCAAGGAAATAAAGAAGCCGCGTGATCTGGTACGCGGCTGGTCCACGCCGCCCGCCATCCTGGGTCAGTACGGCACCGCCTACAACATCCGCGCGGTGGTGGCCATGGTGGGTATTGGCGCCAACTTGCCTGCCGATGCCACTTACCCCAACACCCGGGTCGATGGGGGTGGCCAAGCCCTGAACGGGCGGCACCGCTACCGCCTGCATTTCAAGGCGGGGGAGTTGCCGCCGGTCCATGCGTTTTGGTCTGTCACGGCTTACGGTGCCGATGACTTCTTAATTGACAACCCGATCCATCGCTATGCCCTGGGCGACCGTGACCCCCTGGTCTACAACCCCGACGGCTCGCTGGACCTGCTGGTGCAGGCCCAAGCCCCGGACGGCAAGCTGCACAGCAACTGGTTGCCCGTGAAAGCGGGAGAGCCCTTCTTGCTCAACGCACGCCTGTACTGGCCCAAGGCGGCCGGTCTGGACGGCACCTGGGGTATGCCGGCGGTGGATCGGGTGGATTAGGCCTTTGCCTGCGTTGGCGGGCGGGGTGCAGCGCATTGAACGGTTTATTGCTGAACATAAGATTGAGCGCAATATGCTATGAATTTTGCGTCATAAAGCCAATAAATACGATGGCCAGAGGTCGAAGAGATCGTATTTTAGGTCGATCAGGTCCTCGCGGACACCTGCAAGCCTTGCCGCACTTATAGGCGCAGAATCTGCTACCAAAGACACAGATTTTCTTGCCTATTCGTGATGGGCGGGATCAGGTGAAACTTCAGCCGACCTGCGACAAACCAACAACTTTCCGCGCCAAGTTGGGTGAACGCCAGCGCTGGAGCGTGGTGAATTTCGGCAATGCAGCGTAAGGAGTCATTGGGGCTTTGGCGGCGAACGACTCGTTAGGGCTGGAAGCGGCCCAACATAATCGGCCGCATACGGGTTGTCTAATTCAGACGCTATTCGGGTAGTTTGACTGGACGCTTATTCCGGAAATTTAATCCCCAAATTTCTCTGCTAAAAGCCGCTATGCAAATTCCAGAAAATGAAGGACGTTTGCATTCACTCCACCTTTTGCCAGCTTATGTGCCGCAGTCCGTGTGGTCGCCATGCCCTTGAAGAGGTGAATCATTTGGGATGTTGCTGTGTCCTATAAAAATGTTGATGGTTGAATAAGTCCAGACCCACATTACTGCCTTACTAGTCCTTTAAGCGCCATATAGCCGCCAACAAAAATCAGGGATATCAGGAACCAGCGCCGGAATGTCTTGGGGTGCAGGCGCTCCCGTAACACGGTCCCCAAAAACACCCCGCCCATGGCGGGCACCAGTGCCAAACCAGAGATAGTTACCAGTTCATTAGACACACTTCCAGATGCGCCAAGGCCCACTGCGAGCGCGACAGTAGAAACGGTGAATGAGAGTCCCAAAGCTTGAATCAGGTCGTCTCTTGACAATCCCAGCGCACTCAAATACGGAACAGCTGGAACCGCAAAAACCCCGGTGGCTCCGGTCAGTAAACCCGTAATAAGCCCGATAACTGGGGATAAGCGTGATTCCATGCGACTTGGAACAGACAATCCTGGAAATGCCAGGCCTGACAGCGCATACAAGACCAGCACCAATCCCAGTGCGACTGATGGCCAGCTAACATTTTTTTGCGTGAGCAGTTGAATGCCTAAAGCTGTGCCAACACACAGAAAAACCATCATCCAGGCCAAACGGATAGTAATTTTGCGGATAGACGGCCCCGTCGCGAATTGCCAGATATTGGTAATTAGCGAAGGTACGATCAAAAGTACTGCTGCTTCGACAGAAGGCATGATCAGCGCCAGCGCTCCCATGGCTACCACTGGCAGGCCCATGCCAACTACGCCCTTCACAATACCGGCAAGCAAAAATATGCCAGCGATGAAAATCATTTTTTCGGGCGTCGCCAGCATTGAATTCAATTCGCTAAAGCTGCACCACCGTCTCGCAGAGAGTGTGGGATCTCGCGGAGATAAAACATTCGTTCGATCGAAGTGTCCATAGAAACCAGCAAGGGTTGAGGTACCCACCGCGGAAAATCAGGACGGATCCAGATGCCGTTGGGTGATTGCGTGGTTACGATTGAATGCGTGACCCGAATTGCCAAGTCGCGCCAGGCTATATCCCCTGTTTGTTTAAACATTTCGGCGGCACCCCATCCTATCTTGGCACTTGTGACGTTGTGGACAAAGTCGGTAGGGCAGCGGTTAAGCCAGATCAGAATTCGCTGCGCCGGAACAAGCCACTCTGTGTTTCCGGTTTCACGGTGGAGTGATGCAAATACCTTGATTGCGAACCCCAACAGCCAATACACCTGATCTGTGTTGGCGGTACTTAAAAAGTAAAGCTTCTTGGCCACTTTGCTGGACACCTGCTCAAGTTGAAGTGGTTTTCCCAGCGTATCCAATGCCAACACCATGTCGGTTGCGTCCGCACTCTGTGCCATAACCAAGCGTTTCATGAATTCGCCAACCCGCAGAGCGGCCTCTACCCGTCCGCACTGCAAAAAGGTGTTTGCAACGCTGGCGTTGGTACCCAGGTCATAAATGCGAGCGTGCTCAGGAGCAGCGTTGCTGTGATGCGCTGCACCAAGTTCAGCGTGCAATGTTTTTTCAAGCAAGTTCAATCCAGCCGTGCACAAGGCGTTCGCGCCTACGAGATGGGCACCCCAGCAAAACCAAGCATTGCGATAGTTCCTGGCCAGATCCAGGGGTTGGCTAAATGCGCTGGCGTAGAGGTTGGAGCCCCGATGGGACGCATGCTGCGTTGCTGCATCGAATACTGTGAGTGCCTGCATAGGATGAAATTCGCCTGTTACCGCAGTGCTGCACTCAAGAGCTTCCCTAAGCTTGCGGGTCGATGACTCCATCGTTGAGGAATGGAACGCAGCAAGCCCCTTGTACAAACCCAACGCAACAAAGTGTGGATCACCGAGATCAGCAGTCAAAATTTCTTGACCCGACCATTGAGCGGTGCGGGCGATGGCCTGGTTGCAAGACGCGAGCGTTAGTTGGTTTGCCAATGCCATTACTTTTTTCCTCCAAATCATTGTGATTGCGCGAAGAACTTTGCCGTTACCTATTTCATGCGTTAGCCGCATGATCAACACATTGGTAGCCCAAGGAGCCAACACGTATGAGCACTCGGATTGCCTCATAGGGCAAATCCACGTTTTGTCTTTCAGCTTAAGTTGGAACGGCCCGCAAGTTTAAAAATTTATGGTGTTAAAAACTGTCTGAATGACGACACGTTTTGCGGAATCTTCAAATACGGAGTCGGTACAGAATCCATAATGTCGATCTTGCGCGTAATGTGGGTTTTGATTAAGCGAACTGACCACCCAAAGCTGCGGGCATCCACTCAACTTCCAAAGTCTGCTTTGGAGCGAATAGTCCGCAAATCTCTATGTCTGCAATCGCGGCATACCCGACTTACAAAAGTGCCGCGTGGCTGACCGGAATGGGTCTTGACCCGTCCTTAAAAGCAAACCGTACTCAATTGCCTGGCCGCTGTCTCGTAAAGACCCATTGGAGCCTTTCACGACAGTCAGCTTTCCGGTTGTCAAATTCAACTCCAGTCAGAAGCCGTTCGCGGCGTTCGGCTACGTGCCCAATGCCGTCATCCGACAAAAGAAAGAGCTGACATTCAATTTTCAATCGCTCATGAGGAAGCGGTCATTCGAATACCAGGCCTGAATTTCTAGTTTGGCCGTTTCTTAAGCGGCGATTGCTGACGTAGGTCTGCCAAAAATATGCGCTCTGTACCCGACATTCACACATTGCCTTATCGTCCTCAATCTGGTGTTCAATCCGATAACCGCTGTACCCACCATTGACCAGCAAGAGTTTGTCGCAAGTGTCTGTTTTTGAACGCCTCAACACATGGCTCTGCACCGCCATCGCAAGCAAATCAAACCCGTTCTGTTTAATCAGAAAGTAATTTCGCGCCATCCACTTTTGATGCGGCCCGATCAAATGTCCACACCGGTGTCATTCCCGCAGCGTGGCTTAAGGCGATGTGAACGCAATCAGAGAAATCAGCCTTGTTTTGCCTGAATAGTTCAACCGCCACTTCCACTGAGGTTTCGGATTCGAAAGACAGTTCAGAAGTAGCGAGCAAGCTCGCTAGTGTCTGAATAATTTGTGCTTTGTCGAAACCAAAATTTGATCGCAGCACCCACTCCAACTCCAGCATCACCGTCACAGGGACATACAAAGGCTCGCCTTTTTCCAGCGTTGATCGAATCAGCTCTCTGGCCAGCAAGCCCTGTTTGGCATCGTCTTGAACCAAAAAGCGAACGAGAACATTGGTATCGAGAGCAGCCACATTTCACCCCTTAACGCCACGGATTCATGTCTTCTATGCTGACTTTTTTCCCCGGCGGGGCCTTGAGCATGCCAGCCAGATCAAGTACAGACTTGGTTTTGGCGCGAACTATTGCCGTCCCATCAGGCATCATGTTCCAAGTCAACCGGCTGCCAGGTTGTGTATGCATGGCATCACGTATCGGCTGTGGCACGGTGGTTTGTCCTTTGACAGTTATGGTGGATTCAGACATTGCAACTCCTTACATAAGCAATTTTTGTAAGGATAGCTGATTTTGATTGCGTTACCAAGAGAGATGCTTTGATCGTTTTCAATCAGGGCAAATAGACGGTGGTTCAAGGGCCGGTATTGGGGTGGAATTTCAGCAGGTGTCGATGCGTTCAAGGAACTGCACGCGCTTGGTTGTGAATCAGGTAGTTGGCAATGATGCCTTGAAGAAACGTTTTGGCCTGCGGTGGGCTGGTGGGGCGGCTCAGGGCCTGGTGGCTGCCCACAATGGCCAGATAGAACAGCACCGCCAACTCGTTGGCGGTTTTGGATTCACCGGTCAGTCGCAAGAATTTTTGTTCAAACAAACCCATGCGCGCGTCGTCCACTTCCACCAGCATGCTGGCCACGGCCGGATCACGTCGTCCCAGGCCGCGCAGCGCCAATTCGAACCGGATGTTTTCCAGATCAGGGCCGGCATGGGCCAGGGCCGCTTCAAGCAGTTGCTCCAGGTCGGCGCGTGGGTCGTCGGTGGCCTGCGACTGCAGGCGTTGATCCAGCGCGATCTCGCTGGCTTGCCAGCGTGCCAGCAGAGATTTGACGAGGTCGGCGTGGTCGGTGAAATGCCAATAAAAGCTGCCCCGCGTGACACCCAGCGTGTCGGCAATGGCCAGCACGCGAATGTTGTCAAACCCGCCTTCCACGACGGCTTTGAACGCCGCGTCAAGCCAGTCGTCACGAGACAGTCGGGTTGACTCAGGCAGCTTTTTGGCTTTGGATGCGGTGGTGCTGGCTTTGATTTTTTCTGGCATGGCTGGGCTTCTATTCAAATGTCGCAGTCGGTCGTTTGTGTGCGCCGGCCACCCAATGATGCCTTGACAACGCATGGTGTAAACCCTGACATACATCAATGTATGTCCATGGTATATTTTTCTTCTCAATACAGTAGTGTATTGAATGTTAGAAAAAGCACCCACGCCTCGGGCAAAAAAGTTGCCAACCTACTGGAGACTGACCGTGAAAAATTCGCCTGTTCCAAGCCAGCCCCTCAGGGCTATTTTCAAAACTGCGTCGTGTCTGGCGCTGGTTGCCGGTGGCGTCAACGCCATGGCGGCAGAAAGCTACAAGTTCCGCCAGTCACCCATTGGGGCTTTTGGTGGAGAGATCGCCGCCGCCGCCGATGCGCCGGGTTTGTTTGGTACGGCGGTCCTGACGCACATTGATATTTATCAATTGACTGACAACGATGGCAACGATGTGGGCGTTCCCGCACGCAATGTGCCTCTGCCCACGGGCGCCCCCACCGGGGGTGCTGTACCCAACGGAAGGTACACCCTCAATGTGCCCGCCGGGACCATAGAGTTCAGCCAGAAGCAGACGCAGTTGAACCTGGTGGGGGGCTATTTGACCGAGAGCACTTATGCGGATGGTCGCATTGCGTTCGTCGTGAACGTGCCATTGATCAAGCAATCCAGAAGCTACCTGGCGACCCAGCCACTGGGCACGGTATCGCCCACCGCAGCCGGAACGCCGCTGGTGTCGGCCTTGCCCAGCGCGCAGCTGCGCGGCGCGATTGCCGCCGTGGCTGCCGCAGCGAACGCGCAGGTACAAGCCGGTGTGGCGGCCAGCGCCAGCCAGCCGATTTTGCAAAATACGGAGGCCTCCGGCTTTGGTGATACCGAATTCTCTGCGGTGTGGATACGCCATCAGGACCGCCTGAAAGTTGCCGCGGGTGTCTCCTTGTTCGCGCCCACGGGGTCTTATGACAAGACGCGCGGCCCGAACCCGGGCTTTGGTAATTTTTATACCTTGCGCCCTGGCATTGCCGTGACCTATAACCTCAACCCCAATCACACGGATGCCCAGTGGGACGCCGGTGTGACCATTGCCGGGCGTTTGTCTTACGGCATCAACAGCACCAACAAGGACACCGATTACCGCAGTGGCAACTTCGTCTATGGGGAGTTGGGCGCAGTCAAGGTTGTAGGCAGCTGGGCCTTTGGCGCCAATGTGCTGGCGGTGCAGCAGGTCACGGATGACAGTGGCGCAGGCGCGCCAACCGATGGCCGGCGCTACCGCACCTACGGGGTGGGTCCGTTTGTTTCCTACAAGCTGCCGGGCAAGGATGCCGGTTTCAATCTGCAGTACAGCGACAACTTTGGCGGGCGCAATGCCATCGCGACCCGGGCGCTGCAGCTGCGCTTCGTCAAAGCCTGGTAAGCCCGGAGCCACCTGATGTCCATTGCCAGCTGGCTCATGCCTGCGATCAGTCAGCGTTTGCTGGGCCGGGACCGTTTGCTCAAGCAGCGCGCCAAGCAGGAGCGCAAGCGAACAGCGCGGGGCGAGCGGCATCAGGTGCTGTATTTTCACCAGGTGGATGATCCCTACAGCGCACTGACTGCGAGCATCCTTGCGGCGCTATTGGCGCGTTATGACGTGGATCTGGTGGCGCATGTGGTGGGGCCGCCGCCCGATTCGGCAGCGCCGGAGCGGGAGCGCCTGATTGCCTACAGCCGTGCCGATGCCCAGCGCCTGGCCCGGCACCACGGCCTGGTTTTCTCGGACCCCGGTACTCAACCATCCAAGCAGTTGGTTGATCAGGTTACAGCCCAACTGGTGGAGGCCTGTCGGACACAGCGCTTCAATACGCTTGCGGGCCCGCTTTCCAGTCGTCTGTGGCGAAACGACCTGCGTCTGCCGGAGGGTCAGCAAGACGGTGTGCCACCGGCCTCTGCCAGTCAGGTTGAGGTTGACGCGCATCTGAAGGCATCAGGTGACTTGCGGCAGCACTTGGGCCACTACCTGGGTGCCACTTTTTACTATGGCGGTGAGTGGTACTGGGGCATTGATCGATTGCACCATCTGGAGCGCCGGTTGCAGGCGCTGGGCATTGCCCGCCCGGGGGTGCAGGGCCTGATGTTTGCGCCTGACGCCGACTTGAGTGAAGCCGTGCAGGTCACCCACCCGGCGCCGATTGAATTTTTCTTTTCATTGCGCAGCCCTTACTCGGCCATTGTGGCGGAGCGCGTTTTCAAGCTGGGGCAGCTCACCGGAGCGCCGGTGCGATTGCGCTATGTGTTGCCCATGGTCATGCGGGGCCTGAGTGTGCCGCGCAACAAGCGCATGTACATCGCGCTGGACGCGGCGCGTGAGGCGTTTGAGCGAGGCATTCCCTTCGGGCGGCTGAACGACCCTGTCGGGCGACCCACCGAGCGGGGCTTGGCCCTCATGCCATATGCCGAGCGAGTGGGTCAGGGGCAAAGCTATGTGCTGTCGTTCTTGCGAGGCGTCTGGTCCGAAGGCCTGGATGCCGGCAGTGACCGGGGCTTGCGCACCATCGTGGAGCGGGCGGGCTTGTCGTGGCCTGAGGCGAAGAAGGCCCTGCAGGACGAGGGCTGGCGCCGTGTAGCCGAGGAAAACCGTGTGGCCATGCTTGAACTCGGCTTGTGGGGTGTGCCTTCATTCCGTGTAGGCAGCACGGCCGTTTGGGGTCAGGACCGCCTGTGGGCTGTCCAGGAGGCCCTGTTGGGGACGCACGGCGCCCCCGTTACCAATTGAGAGCTAAAAAATGATTCTGAATAGCCTGAAAGCCGCGTGTTTGGGGGCCTACCTTTTGGCGCTGGCAGGGCTGGCCGGCCTGCTTCCGGCGGCCTTGGCTGCCACAGTGCAACAACTGGCTTTGGTGCTCTTGCTGATTCACGCCGTTGAGTTGCTCGTGGTGTTCAAGTATGTGCGCTTGTACCGCGGCTCACTGGCCGCAAGCGTGCTCTTGACTTTGTTGTTTGGCTTGCTGCACTGGCGGCCACTGGCGAAAGAAGCCGCCAAAGCGGCCGCCCGCAGCGCGTGAATCAAGGTGACTTTTTCATGAACAGGACCCGCGCGGACAGTTTGAAAAAATGGATGCTGGGCTCGGCCATGGCCATGTGCTGCATGGTCGGGGCAGCCAATACCGCGCGCCCGAATATCGTGGTGTTGCTGGCGGACGACTGGGGCTTCACGGACGTGGGCGCTTTTGGCGGCGAAATCGCAACGCCTCACCTGGATGAGCTGGCCCGGCGTGGCATGCGGTTTTCCAACTTCCATGTGGCGGCTTCTTGCGCACCCACCCGTTCCATGCTGTTGACGGGTGTTGACAACCACCGCAACGGCATCGGCAACCTGCGTGAAACCATGCCGCAATCGCACTTGGGCCAGCCGGGCTATCGGGGCTCGTTGGACAACAATGTGGTCACCGTGGCCACGCTGCTCAAAGACAGTGGTTATCGAACCTACATCACCGGCAAGTGGAACGTGGGATCCGAGCCGCACAACCGGCCGGATCAGCGCGGTTTTGACCGCTCCATTGTTCAGGGCGATACAGGTTCGGACAACTGGGAGCCTCGCAAGCGCTATCTGCCGCATGCCGCCAAGGTGGACTGGTTTGAAGACGGCAAAGAGACGGTGATGCCGGCTGAGTTCTACTCGACAGAGTTCTTTGTTGACAAGGCACTGGATTACATCAACTCCGGTGCCAAGAGCAACAAGCCTTTTTTTGCCTACATCGGCTTTCAGGCCAACCACGTGCCAGTGCAGGCCCCCCAGGTCTTTATCGACAAGTACAAGGGCCGGTACGCGCAGGGCTGGACGGCGCTGCGCCAGGAGCGGCGTGACAAGGCAGCGGAGCTGGGTTTGATCCCCAAAGGGGCTGCCATGCACACCATGTCAACCACCCAGGATTGGGGTCGACTGAGTGAGAAAGACAAGCAGCACCAGGCCCGCGAAATGGAGGTGTACGCGGCGATGGCAGACGCCATGGACCACCACGTGGGCCGACTGGTGACCCACCTCAAGGAAACCGGGCAATACGAGAATACCGTGTTCCTGTTTCTATCCGACAACGGGGCAGAAGGGTCTGACTATGCAGACGCCAACCTTTGGCTCAAAACCCAGTACACGCGAGACACTGACAAACTAGGTGCCAAGGGGGCCTACGGTATTCCCGGGCCGAGTTGGGCCAGTGCGTCGGTATCGCCCCTGAACACCTACAAGTTTTACGCCGGCGAGGGGGGTATTCGCGTGCCCCTGATCATCTCGGGCGTGGCGGGCATGCCGCAAAACCGCATCCACCACAACCTGGCCCACGTGAACGACATCGTGCCCACCTTGCTGGAGTTGGCGCAGGTTCCCAAGCCGGGGGGCAGCTATCAGGGGCGAACGATAGAACCCATGCACGGGGTGAGCCTGCTGCCCGTTTTGCAAGGCACGGCGCAGCGGGTGCATGCGCCAGACAAGCCGATTGGCTACGAGCTGTCCGGCAACCTGGCGCTGTTCAAGGGCGATTTGAAACTGGTCAAAAACAGTCCGCCTGTGGGCGATGGTCAGTGGCGCCTCTTTGACATCGTGAAAGACCCGGGCGAAACGCAAGACCTGCAACAGCAACTGCCCGAGGTCTTCAAGGCGATGCAGACCGACTACGCGGCCTACGCCAGCGCCCATGGCGTGTTGCCCATGCCCGAGGGCTACAGCCCCACACGGCAAGTGCTCATCAACAGCTTTGTCAATTACTGGATTCCGGCTTACAAGACCCCGGTGCTCGTGGTTCTGCTGGGCCTGGGCCTTCTGGTGACGGGATGGGTTGTGCGGCGTCGCAGGCGCACCCAGTGACGTCCTCCGGCTATTTTGCAAGTCTCTGGCCCGGGGAGGATGGGGGGCCTGAGCGGCTGCAGGTTGCGTGCCATGGCGCCGGGCTGGCCTTGCGCAAGGGCGAGTCGCTGGCCTGCACGACCCGCAACACCTTGATGTCGACCATGACCGTGTTGGGGGCGCCGGGTGAGGTCTACCTGTTGACCCATACGGCCTTGCGGGCCAAGGTGGGACTGCCGACAACTGCTTGTGTGGAGTTGATTGACCCGCACTCGCTCAAGACCCTGCGTTGCTCGCCCCGCTTGGCGGGAGGACCGATGTGGCCTGGGGGCATGGCGATTCACCGCAATGGTGACCTCTATGTGGTGTACGGTCGCTATGTTCACCGACTGAACCGCCAGTGTGAGTTGCT
>CALRWE010000052.1:0-23934 GCA_943371745.1 Rhodoferax sp. OV413 | reverse complement strand
TGCCACTTGCGCTCACCACGGTTATTGAAGATGAAGCGGGCGTGTTTGATTTTCAGCTGTGTCAACGTGATGAGCGCACCTTGGTTTTGCGGCTGGGTTTGCAGGGCAAGCAGGGAGTGGATGCCGCCGAGCGTTGCCACAAGGTCTTGCTGAATTTCGCTAAAACACAGGGTCTGGCCCCCATTAGCGTGCTGATTGAATTGGCGCACTCCATGCCTAGAGGCAACAGCGGTAAAGCGCAGCGCATCGTCGCCATGCGGCGATAAACGCTGGGCCTAACCACCTTCGGTTGCGTGCACCAGCGACAAAGCCTGCGCAATGGGCGCGGCCAGGCTGACGGCGTTGCTCGGGTGACTGATGCAGTCAGTGCTCCAGACATCACGAACGCCGGAGTCCCGAATGACCTGCAGGGCGTTGCCTGCGAAGAGCGCATGGGTTACGGCCATGTCGACTGATGTCGCACCGACTCCCAGCAGCAGGCGTGTTGCCTGGGCGATAGTGTGACCCGTACTTGCCACGTCATCCAGTAATACCACCTGACGACCTGCCACCGGAAGATCCGGCAAGAAAATCTCTACGGCCCGGTCGCCATGGCGCACCTTTCTGCACACGGCATGCTCGAAGCCATGGCGTGAGGCGGCTTGTGCGACCCATTGATCCGACTCTTCGTCTGGCCCGATCAGCAAAGGGTTTGAGCGGCGGCTGGCAATAAGATCGGATAACAGCGGCGCTCCACTGAGCACGATGGCCCGAGCCACCGGCACCGCCTCCTGCAATGAGGCCACCCGGTGCAAATGAGGGTCCACCGTGATCAATGCGTCAAACAAGCGGGCCAGAAAGCCACCCACTGCACGCTGGCTGATCGCTTCACCCGCCTGAAAAGCGATGTCCTGGCGCATGTAGGCCAAATAGGGTGCCACCAGTGTCAGGTGTGTTGCGCCGAGATCGCGTGCCGTATGGGCTGCCAGCAAAAGAGCGATCAATTTTTCATTGGGGTCATTCAGCGAGCACAAAATGACGGTCTGCCTGGGGAGCGTCTGGGGTAGTCGCAGCTTGATTTCGCCGTCAGGAAAGCGATGTTCCTCGATCCGTGCGAGGGCCAGATTGCCGGCGTGAGCGATACGCGCACCGCTTGCCATTTCATTTTCAAGACACAGCAGCAGGGGTCGGGCTTCAGGGCTTGATGGCATCAGAACTCCACAAAAACACGAGGAACGTCTTCGGTCCCGCCCAAGGCGAAGCCGGTTGACCGCCTGCAGGCCTGGCGAGCAAATTCAAGGTCGCTTTGAAATCCGGCGTAAACCCGGTACAGGACATCTCCAGAGGCGACCAGGTCACCCAGTTTGCGCATCAGATCCACGCCTGCGCCGACGACTTTCGGGGCGCCAGCCAGACGGGCAATGCGGGCAACTTGAAGGTTGTCGATGTCCGTGACTGCGCCAGCCTGATTGGCACGAATCTCAAAAGTCAATGGACCGAGCGCCGGGTTGTTGTGGTCAAAAGGCTTTTGGCCCTGGGCCATGATGATGGCGTTCATTTTGGAGAGCGCACGGCCTGAGTCGAGAATGTCCCGGGCAATAGCGAATCCATCGCCTCCCCGCACATCGGGATTGCATTCGATCAGCCGGCCAGCCAGTCGCAGGGACTTTTGTCGCAAGTCGTTCGGTGCCCGAGGGTCGTTCTCCAGCACGCGCATCACATCGCGCGCTTCCAGAACCGGGCCAACCCCGTTGCCTATTGGCTGACGACCATCCGTGATCACGACATCCAGCGACAGGTGGATGCGACCCGCTACATATTCAAACAGCCGGCGCAGGCGCTGCGCCTCCGGCATAGAGCGCACTTTGGCAGTCGGACCAATGGGAATGTCCAGTACCAGATGGGTTGACCCCGCCGCGATTTTTTTGGACAGGATGGAAGCCACCATCTGACCCGGCGAATCAATCGCCAACGGCCGCTCCACCGAGATCAGAACGTCGTCCGCTGGCGACAGCCTGGCCGTGCCGCCCCAGGCCAGGCAGGCCCGATGGTCGCGGACGATGCCCGCCAGTTGGTCGAATGGCAGCTGCACATTGGCCAGCACTTCCATGGTGTCTGCAGTCCCCGCGGGTGAGGTGATGGCGCGAGATGAGGTTTTGGGGCACAGCAGGCCATGTGCCGCCACGATCGGGACCACCAGCATGGACGTGCGGTTGCCGGGGATGCCTCCAATGCAATGCTTGTCGACCACTAGTCGCTCCTGCCAGTCGAGGGTGCGTCCGCTGGCAATCATGGCTTCGGTGAGGAAATACACTTCCTCCCGATCGAGTTCATCCCGGTTAGTGGCCACGACAAAGGCTGTCAACTCAATCTTTGAGTAACGCAGTTCTGCGATGTCTCGCACAATGCGCCTGAAATCATCCCGGTCGAGCCGCTCACCGGCGAGTTTGCGGTGCAGCGCGTTGATGGACTCCGGTGGCTCCGCCTGAGACACGGACGCAGTGTGGCCATTCTGGATATCGAGTTGCAGGAAGGCGTCTTCCGACAGTCCCAGCTCATCACATCCCACGATGTTCTGGTCGTCCACTACATTGAGCGTGGCGAGAATTCGACGTCCATTGGCGCGAACTTCAACTTTTGAGAGGGCCTGAAAACCCTCAGCGCGGTATACGGCGCAGTCCCGGTGAAGGTAGGCCACATTCTCCCGGTAAGTATCAATCGCAACCCTTCGCAGGGACAGGTTGGATGCCGTCAGGTTGTTCGGGATCAGACCCGGGGCTGCGTCTTGTTGTGCATCGATGTTGCTCATCAGAAAAGCGTACATCGGTTTCGATCAACGTTTCAAGTCGATGGGGCAGACCAGGTTGCAAAAATTCCAACAATAAAGGCTTCCGAAGAAGCCTTTTTTGAAGCTATGCAGGTTTACACGCGCTTGCGGTACTCGCCCGTGCGGGTGTCGATCTCAACCTTGTCGCCTTGGGCCACAAAAATTGGCACGCCGAGGTCAAAACCTGTGGAAATTTTGGCGGGTTTGAGAACCTTGCCCGATGTGTCGCCCTTGACGGCTGGCTCGGTCCAAGTGATCTCACGCACAACGCTGGTGGGCATTTCAACTGAAATGGCCTTGCCTTCGTAGAACACCACCTCAACTTCCATGCCGTCTTCCAGGTAGTTCAGGGAGTCGCCCATGTTTTCGGCTTCCACTTCGTACTGGTTGTACTCGGTGTCCATGCAGATGTACATGGGTTCGGCAAAGTAGGAGTAGGTACAGTCTTTTTTGTCCAGAATGACCTGATCGATCTTGTCGTCGGCCTTGAACACGACTTCGGTTCCAAAATTTGCAATCAGGCTTTTCAGCTTCATGCGCACGGTGGCCGAGTTGCGGCCACCACGGCTGTATTCAGTTTTGAGCACGACCATGGGGTCCTTGCCGTGCATGATGACGTTGCCGGCGCGAATTTCTTGAGCGGTTTTCATATCAGTAATGTGAAGGTTGGCCGCTTGATGGCGGCTGGCGCGGATTTGTGCTGGCAAAAGATCCAGCTGAGGTCCGCAAAGCGAGTTATTTTAAAGGTTTTTTGAGGAGAGTCGCAGGAGCTGGGCGACAAGATCGGCTTGGGCCAGCAGCTTGTCTCGCATATGGGTCGCGGTGCGCTGCCAATGGGGCAAGGCGCGGACCAATTCATTATTCGTATTATTGACCTCAGTCTGCAGTACGCCATTCCACTCCAGATGGACTGCTCGCATCGACGGGGGGGCGTTCATCATGTCAAGGAAAGCTGCCAGCTTGGCATGATGGGAGTCGTCATGCTGGGGGTAAATTTGCCAGATGAAAGGCTTGTTGGCCCATAGGGCACGTACCAGAGAATCTTCACCCCGCACAAAGTTCAGATCACACGCCCAAAGCAGGTGATCAAAGTCAATTTGGGTCAATGGGTGGAGGTAAGAAAAAGATAGCGATTCATGCTTGTTCCATAATGGCTGGAGCCTGTTTTTACTTGAAATACAGGTTCTGAGTGCTTCTGCAGACCTGCCAGCGGTCACCAGCAGCCGGGTTGGTTGCGGATCTTGTGCAAGCCTGTCTAGCCACGTGCCCAAGGCACTTGGTTCGTAACAAAACAGGGAGATCAGACGTTCGCCCTTGAAGTCAATGCCCTGCGTTCGCAGCCAGACCTCCCGATCAAATCGGGCCTGCCGCTCAAACAGGTCGGGTTCGCGAAGCAAGCCACCGGTAGCCGGGGTGAACCCCGGATAAAAGAAATGTTTAATGAGCCCTGCGCCTGGCCCGTTCATCACTGGTGAGAGCAAGCCGTGGCAGCGTTCGGCATAGCCTTCTGCGGTGAGGTATTCCAGGTTGATCCATAAGTGTTTTTTGGCTCTAGCCATAGTATCCATTGATCTGGCAGCTATGAATTCAGGAGATATCTCACAGCCAAAGGTTTCAATCAGGACATCGCTCGTTTCCAGTCCTGTAAGGCCCATGGGCTCCGTCCAGTGCCTGACCTCAACGTCAGGCGCCCCTTGGGGAGCCATCCAAGCCAGAGCGCTGGTATCGTCCAACCAGAGTCGCACGCGCTGCCCACGCGCTGCCAAGCCTACCGCGAGCCGCCAAGACACCCCCACGTCGCCGTAGTTGTCAATGACCCTGCAAAAGATGTCCCAAAGGTTTCCTGTGTTCACGCTCGACATTGTCCACAATACACACCTATGCCCGTTCTGCCTGACCCCACTGACTTACCCGACACCCTTGATCGCGCGGCTCCCGATGCGCCATCACCTCATCCCCCGCAACTCCTGAGCGATGTGGCCAGCCTGCCAGCGTTGCCGGGTGTGTATCGCTACTTTGACGCAGAGGGCACCGTTCTGTATGTGGGCAAGGCCATCAATCTCAAAAAGAGGGTGTCGAGTTACTTTCAGAAAAATCACGGTGGGACCCGCATTGGGCACATGGTCAGCAAAATTGTGCGCCTGGAAACCACGGTGGTGCGTTCCGAAGCGGAGGCGCTGCTGCTTGAGAACAACCTGATCAAGACTTTGAACCCGAAGTACAACATCTTGTTTCGGGATGATAAAAGTTACCCCTATTTGAAGATGACAGGCGCTGCCGTCACTTCGAACCCGGGCACGAGCTTCCCCCGGGTCTCTTATTACCGGGGCGCCGTCGAGAAAAAGCACCACTACTTTGGGCCTTACCCAAGCGCCTGGGCCGTCAAAGAAGCGATCCTTTTGATGCAAAAGGTGTTTCGTTTGAGAACCTGTGAGGACCCGGTTTTCAACAACCGTACCCGCCCTTGTCTGCTTTACCAAATCAAGCGCTGTTCAGCGCCTTGCGTGGGTCACATTAACGCACCGGATTACGCTCAGGACGTGGCCAATGCCGAGCGCTTTTTGCGCGGCGATGCCCGCCAAGTGATGGACACGCTGGAAGCCCGCATGATGGCGCACGCCGACAGACTGGAGTTTGAACAAGCCGCTGAGTTGCGCAACCAAGTGGCAGCCTTGTCCAATGTGCTGCACCAGCAGTCGGTAGACAACGTGTCGGATCGTGACGTGGACATTTTGGCCGTGAAGGTACAGGGCGGCCGTGCCTGCGTGAATCTCGCCATGGTGCGGGGAGGGCGTCATCTGGGGGATCGCCCCTATTTTCCGGTTCACGTGGAAGATGCGGCGGTCTTTTATGTGGATGAAGAGGTCGATACTGACGCAGCTGTTCTGCCATCCATTGAGGCCCAGGTGTTGGCTGCGTTCGTGTCACAGCACTACCTGAATGTGCCGGTTCCCCCGTCGCTGGTGGTGAGTGAACCGGTTGATAAAAATCTGCTCAAGGCCCTGTCGGTTCAATCTGGCGTCAAGGTGACTGCTGTACACCAGCCGCGAGAACAGCGACGCATCTGGCTGGAAATGGCGCAGACCAACGCTGGTCTTCAGCTGGCGCGTTTGTTGGCAGAAGAGGGCTCCCAGCAGGCTCGCACCCGGGCCCTGGCCGACGCTCTGGACCTGACCCTGGATGACCTTGATAAATTGCGGATCGAATGTTTTGACATCTCCCACACTGCGGGCGAGGCCACACAGGCTTCGTGCGTGGTATTTCACCAACACAAAATGCAAAGTGCCGAATACCGTCGGTATGGCATTGAGGGCATCACACCGGGGGACGATTACGCTGCCATGCGCCAAGTGCTGTTGCGCCGTTACGGCAAGCTCGCCGAGACTTTGCACGAGGCCCAAAAAACAGGGCAAATGCCGGCGGGAACAGGCCGTCTGCCGGATTTGGTGCTGGTGGATGGTGGCAAGGGTCAAGTTTCCATGGCCCGCGAAGTCTTTGAACAGCTTGGGCTGGATCTGTCCTTGATTGTGGGGGTGGAGAAAGGGGAGGGCCGAAAGGTTGGCCTAGAGGAGCTGGTTTTTGCCGATGGTCGCGACAAGGTCTACCTGGGCAAAGATTCAGCGGCCCTGATGTTGGTGGCACAGATTCGCGATGAAGCACACCGTTTTGCCATCACCGGTATGCGCGCCAAGCGGGCGAAGGTGCGTGTCGACGGCGGCAAACTGGAGGAGATCCCCGGTATCGGTCCCAAGCGGCGCGCAAAACTCTTGCAGCGCTTCGGGGGTGTTCGGGGAGTTGCTCTGGCGGGTGTCGAGGATATCGCTGCTGTCGAGGGTATCTCTAGGGAGTTGGCTGAGGAAATCTACCGGATTTTGCACTGATCTCAAGCAGCTGAGCGGTGCGCAAGCCGTGCCACAATCAAGCCATGTTTTTTACGATTCCCACGATCATGACCTGGACGCGCATTGCCGCGATTCCCTTGATCGTAGGCGTGTTCTACCTGCCCATTGAGCCGGCTGTTCAAAATTTACTCGCCACGGTTATGTTTGTGGTGTTTGCAGCGACAGACTGGCTCGATGGCTACCTGGCCCGAAAGCTCAACCAGGTCTCATCGTTTGGCGCCTTCCTTGATCCGGTAGCCGATAAATTCCTGGTTTGCGCCTGCGTCCTGATCCTGGTGCATTTGCAGCGTGCTGACGTGTTTGTCGCGCTGATCATCATCGGCCGTGAAATCGCCATTTCGGCCCTGCGCGAGTGGATGGCCCAAATCGGGGCAGCCAAGAGTGTCGCAGTGCACATGGTGGGCAAACTGAAGACGGTGTTGCAAATGGTGGCGATCCCCTTTCTTTTATTTGACGGCGTGCTGCTGGGCGTGATCGATACCCACTTGTGGGGTGTTTGGTTGATCTGGATTGCCGCCGTGATGACAGTGTGGTCCATGGTGTACTACTTGCAAAAGGCGCTTCCGGAAATCCGGGCGCGCGTCAAGTGACTGCGGGAGAGAGCCGCGCCTTGGTGTGGGCGATGCCTGTGGTTTTTGTGCTCATCTGGAGCACGGGCTTCATTGTGGCCAGATACGGCATGCCCTATGCGCCACCGATGAAATTCCTGCTGTTTCGCTATCTTTTGTCGATTGTCTGTTTTTTACCCTGGATATTTTTTGCTCGTGTGAGGTGGCCAGCCAATCGGTCGCAGTGGCTGCACTTGGCCATCACGGGCATTTTCATGCATGCGGGCTACTTGGGCGGTGTTTGGGCTGCTGTCAAGGCGGGGTTAGGTTCCGGGCTTACGGCATTGATTGTTGGACTGCAGCCCGTGCTGACTGCTCTGTGGTTGGCTTCGGTCGGAGGCAAAATTGCTCCGAGGCAATGGGTTGGGCTGTTGCTGGGGTTCGCCGGCCTTGTCATGGTGGTGTCTCGCAAATTCGGGCAGGGTGGCGAAGCGGAAGGCATTAACCTGGCACTGGCACTGGCACTGGCGGTGGGGGCGCTGCTTAGCATCACGTTGGGGACGCTTTATCAAAAGCGTTTTGTCGCACCTTGCGATGTGCGCACAGCGAGCACAGTTCAACTGGGCGCTGCATTCTCGGTCACCTTGCCTCTGGCGCTGATAGAGAGCGAGGCAATGCAGTGGAATACGGATTTGGCGGGTGCCATGCTCTGGTCTGTGCTTGTCCTGACCTTGGGCGGGAGCTCCTTGCTGTACATGCTCATTCAGCGAGGTGCAGCGGCCTCGGTGACGAGTTTGATGTACCTGGTGCCCCCAGTGACGGCATTCATGGCGTGGATGTTGTTCGAGGAGCCAATTACACTGACGACAATAGCTGGAACCGTGATAACCGCAGTGGGTGTTGCGCTTGTAGTGGGACAAGTGAACGCCACAGTACTGAAGTCGCACGAGTGAGCATGCCAGGGTTTGTGAACCACGAGTGAACCGGTCGTACTTCTGGCAGTCCAAAGTGGCAAGCTGCGCGGACCTTACGGGAGTGGCACAGTGCGAGTACAGACGTCATTGGCCTCCCCAACATCAACACAGCCTGACCGCCTCGTGACTTTGCCAGTCTTTACCAATCTGATTTCCAACATATCGGCTGAAATTGCTGTGCTCACCAATTTGGCAGGCTTTCAAAACCGATTAGAATTGCGATCCTTGACATGAGAGCTTGGAGTATGTTGCTTGACAGTGCTTACTCGGTTTTGTCGGAAAACGCCCCAAGGGCTGTGCAGCATTTTGAATAGACAATGAAAATGAATTTATTTCATACTAGAGGTCCCTTGTGAATAAAACCGAACTGATTGAACACATTGCTTTGCATGCCGACATTTCCAAAGCAGCGGCGGCGCGCGCTTTGGAGGCAACTATTGGCGCGGTAAAGATCACACTCAACGCGGGTGGGTCAGTTTCTTTAGTCGGCTTCGGTACTTTCGCCGTAGGTACACGTGAACCGCGTTTAGGCCGCAACCCCCGCACCGGCGCTGCGATTAAAATCAAGGCAGCCAGGGTTCCCAAATTCCGTCCGGGCAAGGCTTTGAAAGATGCCCTGAACTGATTGCAAGTTATAGGTGGGGTGCTTAGCTCAGTTGGTAGAGCAGCGCCCTTACACGGCGTAGGTCGGCGGTTCGAGCCCGTCAGCACCCACCACCCACCTAGCTAAAAGTCCTGAGTTAAATCAACAACTTAGGCGAAAAACAAGGCTCGTAGCGATACGGGCCTTTTTTGTTTCCGGGTTTGCTTAAGTGCACCGTAAGTGCAACTGACTGCTAACGCTGCACTTAACCCGGCCCTTTCTGCACTTACGGCACCTGTTGTTTTTGCGCCATGCACTTAGGCTGCACTTACAGCGCCAGCAGTGCGAAGCCCTTTCCCTGTTTCGTTACCGTCACGCTAATTTAATTCCGTTACGCGAACACAATTCCCGAATGATGTCGGCCGCAATGTCGCGCGCTGTGTCAGCGTGTCCGGCGTCTGTCTTGATGTACTTCAGTTGACGCGCCAAGCCAGCCAGCAGAACGGCTTCTGTCGAGGTACCCAGGTTCTCATGGGCTTGTCCCGCCTGTTCGATGCGGTTGCGCCTGAACTCCGTAGCGCGCTGCGCTGTGGTCATGGCGGCGCTGCCCTTGGCAGGGCGTCCGGGTTTTGCTGTAGTGGTGGTCATGGTGTGCCTTTCGTTGCGGTAACGAAAGTATAAACCGTTACGCTAACGAAAGTACAGTTATTTTCGTTGCTGTAACAAATTAGCCATTGAAGGGCTGCGTTTTTCCAGTTAGCGAAAAAACAACGCTTTACAGTCGGTGCGCGGCGCTCAGTTGCTGGCGATCTTTTGGGGTACAGTGCAGGAATGCACCATTTGATTGCTCATTTGAATAGCCCCCAAAGGCGTTTTATTGTCTTAATGAGGAACTGGGTGGTGTCGCACCCCCTCACTCCGTAGAGATTTGACAGTGCCACCCTCTACCAACTACCAAAGGTCGCGAACTATCTTTTTTGGTTACAGATAGAAAGAAAGATGGAACAGGACGGTTTCCCCCACCTTCGGCTTAGAGATCACCCTTGCCCGTACCCTCGCGCGTGTACGCGTACACGAGACAAGTTGGGGGTTAGCAATACATCGAATGGGACTAGGTGGTTTACCCCACCTTCAGCTTAGAGATTAGGCCGTGCCCGTACCCTCGCGCGTATCCATCGGCCCTTCCCATTGCGTGCAACACAAACCAGCGTGCCCACCGTGGGCAGCGTCTGGCGCTTGCCTGTGAGGGCGTCCACCATGAACTCGAATACGGTCATCATGCCTGAGCGGCCAAGGCGTCAGCCTGTAATCCCTGCAACCATGCCCGCACGGCTTCGGGTGGCTGGCCTGACTGCAACACCCTTGCAGCGTCCTTGCGTAGCTCCAGTGATGTTTGCTTGATGGCTGGCCTCATGCGCTCCTGTGCAACCCGGTTGCACATGGCTCGAACGTCAGGCGGTAATTTTGGCTGCATAGGTGTCCTTAAATTGTTGCCAGCCACGCACGGCTATGTTTCGCGACACGCTGCACCTGTCGCCGGAATCACTCCAGGTCTTGATGCGCGCCGATTGCTCCCTGCCGCTGGCGTTCGTGGTTACTTGCGAAACGTGCGACTCACGACTTAGGCACGTCCGGGGCTTGTCCCGCCCGGCTCGGTTGTATTCAGTTGGTGAACTGCTCTAGCTCACGACCTCGCAGCGTGCTTAGATCCGATGTTGTCAAGTGGGCATGGCCTCGCGTCAGCTTCCAAGCTCCCGATGGGAGTTGCTCCATCTCGGTGTCTGATTTTCGAAGCGATGCTGTAACAAAATGTCTCCACTGGTCACGGCTCATGGATGCGCGATCCAGCACACGGGGAACGATGGCTTTGTTCTCGAAGGTGTGCATCATGCGAAGTCCTTCTCGATCTTCGTCGTGCTGATGATCTCGTCATTCTTGTCGCGCTCCACCGTCTGATGGCTCACCCGCTGGGGCATGGCGACAACGTGAACTGGCATGGGCTGCGGTGCGGTTGGTGCTTTGAACTCGATAGCGTGCTGAAACAGCTTGGCGGCGATCACCAATTGGGTAAGCTGAAACTCTATGGCTGCGGCGTCACCGTTGAGCATTGCCAGCGCCGATTCTGCTTTTTGCAGGCTTGGGGCTTGGTTCATGTACCGCTGTGCCTGTTCGTCACCGTACTTGAACGATACGTTGGCCTTGTGTAAGGCTTCGCTCATGGCCAGCAGTCCGTCCATGCAGCCTTGACGCATCTCCACCGAGGTGGTGTTAAAGAATCCGTTCACCATTTCCAACAGTCGGTCGCTTTTCAATGCGGCCTGTGTCGCTTCATATGCAATTTTGTATGTCATGGGTTTGTCCTGGTTGAATGTGGAAAGCGTGCCGCCCTTATGAGGTGGCACGCTCGTTTGCTTAGGCCCGGATGCCGGTCACTTGGGCAAACACTGCGGGGTGTGTCACAAACACGTCCACGCGGGCATGGCAGAAGAACCCGACTTCACCAGTCGCTGCAAAGGTCTGCTCCATTGCTCGGACGCTGATGCCTTCGCGCATGGCGTAACCCATGTAACCGAAACTGCCAACAAACATCTGTGAACAGTCGGTAGAGCTGCCCACTGTCAAGTTATTGGGCAGTTGGCTGGTGCTGTACTGGCGCACGCTTTGCAGCATGGGCGGCGTGTTCAGCGGCTGGCCTACTGTGTCAACCAATGAACCCAGCGTTACGCGGCTGCGGTGGCTCATGATGGCTGCGTTGGGCATAGGCCCGTTGGCATCCAAAATGGCTTGAGTCGCGGTAAAGATGTTCGCGTGCTTTGTAGTCCCCAAGCTCGCACCGTTGGTGCCGTTGGTCACTGCCAGCACGCCAACCACGTTAGCCAGGCCACGCGGTTGTGGCGCTGTGCCGGTGCCCAGCAGGGCGGTGCGATCAAGCTCCTTTGCGAAGGCTTGGGCGCAGGCCAGGCGCATGGCGGTGTCGAGGTTGCTGGCGTCTGCCAACAGTTCACGGCTCACTTTGAAATAGAAGGCCAGGCTTCGGGGGACAACAGTCACAGCGCGGAATGCTGGATCCGATTCGGCCACAGCTCCACCCTCAGCGCGCCACGATGCGGTGGGCACCGTGTTGACTGCGGCGAACGTGTAGGACTTTGCGCCTTCGCCTTCACTGCCCAACAGAACCACGTTGGCCCCTGCACTCATCACGGTTGATTCAGCGGTCATTGCCTGTAGCACGCTGCCGAATACGGCTGTTGGCAGTAGAAAACCGCCTGTTGCGTCTGTACCGGCTGCGAGTGCTTTCAGGGATAGTTCACCTTTGGCCTTCATGCCCGCAACACCTCGGCAGAAGTCGCTCAGTGTGTCGTTGGTTTCAACGTGGCGTCCTTTTGCGGCCATGCGTGCCGTTACGTTGTCACCGGCTTTGATGGACAAAAGAGGCTCACCAGTTTTCGAGTCGAGGAACTCGTGGGCGGTGGTGCTGATTTCGTGTCCAACAGCAGGGCCAGTGAGCACGCCTGGGCGGTTCAGCTTGGTTTCGAGTGCTGCCACGCGGTCAGCTTGGGATTTCTTGAATGTTTCAAGGCCGGTTGCGATGCCGTTGACGGTTTCGGCGAGAGATAAATCTGACATATTGAGTCCTTAGTGTGTGAATAGATCCTTGTCTTTCAGTCCAGCTCACGTTTTCAGCATCACGCCGATAAGCTCGCATTTCCTCAAACAGTCCACAGCACTCGGGGTTCTGTCTGTCGCGGAATCACTCCACTAAAACTTCATCCTTTGCAACCTGTGCCGGACATAAAAAATGCCCTCGCACCGCAACAACAGAATCACTCCGGTTGTGCGCGTGAGGGCATCTTACCATTAAAAATACTATTCAGTCACATTTCATACTTAGAGTGTATTTTCTAGGCGGTGTGTTCAGGTTCGATATCACAAGCCAGCAGCGTGAAGGCTTCACCGCTTGGTGCCACCAGCTCACATGAAATATTTGCTTGCTTTGTGCAGTGGCTAAAAATGCCGGTCAACTTCATGATGCCGCCAGCCCGCAGGATGTTTGCCAGCCCCACAGCGGCCTCGGGTTCGTCTTTGCGGGCTTGGGCAATGGAACGGTTAAGCAATGAGGCGCAGGCGCTCAGATAGGCTTGAATTTCAGGGTTGTGCATGGTGTGTCCTTTGGTTGTTGGATTAGCCATTGCCGTGGGCGTTTTAATTAGTTGAAAATGTTGTATGCGCGTACGACATATAAAGTTTATGAATACATATAAAAAAAACTTTATATGTCGTACGCACATACACTTAATTCAACTAATTAACCGCGGCAATGGCTATCGAGTGGCTGCGAGTTCCTGAATCGCCTTAAATCTGGCGCTTCGGCTCTCACTGATGCGCTCGGTGTGCGTTTTGAATCGCGGGTGAACTTTCGGATTGACCAGAAATACACCGTTGGAACGCCTGCCGCGCTTGCCGCGCTCAAGTGCTGGGGTCACATCGCGTAGCCAGCCAAACTCGATCAGGCAATCAATCGCGCCTTCTGCCTGCCTATCGTCGGCGTTGCGCCAGTCTGTCGCATAGCGTGTCAGGTCGCCCCGCTGAACGGTTGTCCATGACTTGCTCAGAATCGCTTCACATGCCGATTTGGTCAGCTTCGTGGCCTCGCTTGAATGCGACTCCAGCACCTCGTAAACCGCTGCGCTGTGGTGGTACATACACCGCATGATTCGTTTGGCCCGCTCCAGTGTGGCAACACTGACAACATCACCAGCCGCCTCGCCAGCCGCGCATTCGAGGTGGTGCAGTGCGAAGGTGATTCGCGCCAGAAACCCCGGAAACTTGTCGAGGTGTTCAGCCAGGCGCTTGCCCGGTGTGCGCTGTGATAGCGTGCGCGCGTCTTGGTGGTATGCCTCCATCAATGGCAAAGCTTCAGGGCATAACCGCGCGTTGCCGTAACCGATAAATTCAGTCCAGAAGTGCATGGCGTCCAAAATGTCATCCACTGCGCTCTCGGTGAACTCGCCCAGCTTTGCCGAATAGTCAACCCGGCCGGCCGGCTGCATCACATACATCAGAAACCGCTGATAAAGCCCATCAGCACCGCCACCCGATTTCCTGAACAGTTCGCCCAGCTTTTCCGGCTGTATGCCTGCCATGATGCCAACTGAAAAGTTGTTGATCAGCATGGGATGCGAGCCTGCCCGGTTGACCGTCACAGAACCTCCGTCATAGGCCCGCAGATAGACCCCGCGATCTTTGCCGCTACCGTTGCCGCTGTAGGCGTCCATCCGGCCTATGAACTCGGTCAATTCATCGTGCAGCAGCAGCAAGCCCGATTCGTTGTCCTGTAGTAGCTTGCCCAGGCCCTCGGTGGTGGTGTCGCTGGCGATCAGTTGCCGCCATAGCGGCCTCACCATCAATTTTCGATCTTCCTTGCTGGCGCTTTCGGCTGCGTTCTGCCAGTTCGCGGCCTCACGCTGTGAGGTTTTCAGCAGGGCGTCATTGATGCGCCGAACGCCTGCCAGGGCTGCATTGATCGTGGGGGACTTGCCGCCCCCTGAATTCGCCACCAGCCCACCCCATAGGAACGCGGGTGCAGATAGCGGCCCGGCTCGCATGCGCGCCCGGTGGTCGATCAGGCTGGCCGCGCCCACCAGCAGGGCGAACGCGTAGCCACCAACATCGAACCCCGATTGCGCGCTCAGTTCCCTGCACAGTTTGGCAATTGGCGCGGGCAGGGCGTCAACCGGGAAAGGCGGGACAACGTACTGTTCAAACGGGTCTGCAATGTCCGGCCATTCGGCCCCGGCTGCTTTTGCGTCCTGTGCCTTTGCGTATTCCCGCTGAACTACCTTGTTCCATGCCACCCCTTCAATGGCTAGCCATTGATCTCCAGCATCTCTCAGGGCTGCGTCCCTGTCGTTGCCGTGCATCAGGATTTGAAAGCAACTGAAGGCGTCGTGGGCACCGCCACCGCTGCCCCCGGTGTAGAGCGGGTCAGCACTTGACAAGGCGTGCACCCTGTCATCTTTCACGCTGGCGCTGTAGCTGCCTGATTCGCTGGCAGGGTGTCGGAATGAATCGCCCTGTTGGTCGTACCCGGCCTCGGTCAAAATGTCCTCCACCGTGTATTCAGCGTTAAAGGCGTTCATCAGGGCAGGGCGTGCCCCGCTGTCGCGTGCGGCCTGTCGCGCCTCCCTGCGCTCCCTTGCCGCCTCCCGCTCTGTCGCCTGTGCTGCCTTCTGCGCGGCCTGTGCTGCCCGCTTCGCTGCGATCTTTGCGGCCCAGGTGGTCAGTGGGTCAAAGTAAACCCCGCTGCGCCCGCTGTGGGCCTCATAGTGCGTGCCCCGGTTGGGCAGGTAGCACAACTGAGCCGCGCCCAGGTTCTTGACGTCTGGCGTGATGCCTGCGGCCCGCAGTTGGTCGTTCAGCACTTCCTGCGCCAGCACCCACACTGCCCCCGGCAATGGCTCATCCAAAGGGATGATGATTCGAGCCTTCTGGCGCTCTTTGGTCGCTGAACGTGAGGTGTAGACCTCATGGTCACAGTCACCGATAACCAAGCGGGTTAGAACGTCCTGCACTTCTTTGACCGGCTGCGGGTCATCGTCGAGGTCAGCCCATAGCGCCCAGAACTCGCCCTGCGCGGTCTGCAACTTGAAGTCGCGGCGTAGGAGGGTCGAGGGAATTAGCCATTGCGCGCTGTCCTTGGGGACTTCCTGCGGGTTGTCCACCAGCGCCATGATGCCCGCCATCGTGATCTTGGCGTAAGTCTTGCGGGTCTTGGCGGCGGCTTCGTAGCTGTGGTATTTGCCAAAACCGCTGCACAACTCCGAGTTGCTTAAATTTTCAGCATTTGGTAAAATCTCGGTCATAGAGTCTCCTTTTGAATAGCCACTGCCCCCAGTGGCTTTTTCATTTGTTGATTGCGCTGCTTGGCTCGGTCAGCGGCGGCGCGCTCTTTGCCAGACTCTTTGCTCGTTGCGCGAATCTCACGCCTGAGCGCAGATCGAGCATCAGCCTTGTCCCCGTAGGGCATTCGGATTGATCGGGCTAATCCGTGCAGATCGGCGCTCATAGCTGGCCTCCAATCCGCACGTTCAGCCAGTTTTCAAGCTCGTTCAGGTTGTCAAAGAATCGGCTTGAATGCCAGTTGCTCAGACTCCAGCCGGGGCCGGGGGATATGGAGATGCGAAGTTCCAGCCCGGCCATTGCGGCGCGGGCTTTGAGGTTTTCAAGGCGTTTGTGGTCGTTCATTTGGCCCCCGCTTTCTTGGCGGCGCGGCGCTCCAGCTTTGCGATATCCCTGCGAATTGCGCGGGTCGAGGTTTTGGGGTTGCTGCCCGCGGCGTTGAAGCCTACCCACCCAGCAGCTGCGCGCGGCGCTGTGGGTGTTGTGCTGAACAGATTGATGGTCACGCTGCCACCGCCTGATTCATCTTGCGTTGAACGTAGTTCACAAGCTCGGTATCAGGAATCAAGCGGCGCTTGCCTGATTTGAAGCTGCGTATTTCGCCCTTGGCGATAAGCTCGTAAATTGAGCGGGTCGCAACGCTGATGCGCAGAGCAGCGCCATCAGGCGAATGTGCCAGCGGGGTCGAGGGGGAGTTTTCCAACATGGTGGGCCTTACGAAAAGTCCGCTGCCATGTTCAATTTGAGGACGTGGCAGCGCGAAACGCTGCCAGCACAGTTACTTGCCCCCCGCTACGCGAACGCTACGGGTCGGACTCCCAAACTAACCTTCTACGCCCGGCATAAACAAGAGCGGAAGCCAGTTAGTTTGTCGGTAGGCTTGATGCCCCCTATTTTTGCTGATTTTCTCCGGTTACCCGGTTAGGATTCCAGCACCTTACGGGTTGATCCCCGCCACTGAATAGAAACTGCTTAGCCCGATCTTACATCAATTGCATTCAGTGGCAAGCGGAAAACACTACCGGTAGTGAAAATATTTTATTCAGCCACTACCGGTAGTGGGTCGTTCATACTTTCGCCACCTTCAGCCCACGCTGTTTCATGAGGTTCAAGGCTTCTTCGTATGCCCGCAGCGCGCCAGCGTCACTGTGGTGTGTCTCTGCCCAGCGTTCCATGCGTTCCGCTTCGAGGTGTAGCAGTTCCGTGCTGGCGCGCGCCAGGGTCATGAGGCTTTCCATCTCGATCATGCTCAGGGTGGTTTCAGGGGCAAGGTCGTTCCCCTCCAGGCGCTCGCCCTCGTTTTGGTAGTTCAGCGCCAGCACTGTGCCCAGGCCATTGCATACGTTTTTGACTTTTGACAAGAAGTTGATAACGCCATCGTGGGGGAGGTCGTGCCGAACTTTAGAATTGAGAGAGGCCATGATGAAAATCTTTCTTTCGTTGTGACTTAGACGGGCAGGGCGGTCGAATCGCCTTGCCTGTCGCCTTGTTGCCCTGCATGGTGCGGCGCAGGGCTTACCGCTTATTTCATAGCAAGCTCACGGCGTCAGCCAGGGTACTCGGTGCCAGCTTCGCATAACGCTGCGTCATCTTGCTGTTGGCATGCCCCATCAGTTTTTGAACCGTGAACAATGGCGCGCCTTTCATCACGAGTTGGCTGGCGAAGTCGTGGCGCAAGTCGTGCCACCTCAAGTCCGGCAAACCTGCCGCCTTGGTGATTTCGGCCCATGCCTTTTTCACGTTGTTGAACCTGCCGCCTGTGACTGGCGATTTAAAAACATGCCCTTTGGCGGTTTCGGGCTTGATGGTTGTCAGCACCGCATGGGCTTCTTTGTTCAGGGGAACCGTGCGGGTGTTGTTGCCCTTGCTGTGGCTTGCCAGAACCGTGATGGTCTTTAGGCTCAAGTCCACCGACTCCCAAGCCAGCGAAAACAGTTCGCCTTGCCGTAGGCCGGTATTCAGGCTCAGTAGCACCATTGGTGTGATGTGGTCGCAATAGCCATTGATTTCGGGCATCAGGTCACGCCCACGCTCCGCGCGCCATTTGTTCGCGCTCAGGCGCTCGGCCGCTGCCTGCGCGTCACGGTCTGCAAGGGCTTGACGTAGGCGGCTGGATTCGTCCGGGGCCAGATAACGAACCCGCTCATCGTCAGCCACGCGCAGGGACTCCAGATCGTCCAGCGGGTGCACTGTGCCTTTGTTGTTGCGAACCCAATGGCTAAGAACCCCAGACAGTGCAGCAACATCCCGATTTACTGTGGCTGGCGCTGTGCCAGCGTTAATGCGCTTGTCCCTGAACTTGTCGATGTCTTTGGCGGTAATGTCGCTTAGGCGCTTATTCAGGAACGAACCCCACACGGCGTTCACCCGGTCGATGGACTGCTGCCCATTTTTCAGCTTTGCCAGTGCGTGCCCGGTGTAATGGGCTTTGAGGTACTCACTCAGCGTAAGTGCATCAGTCTGCTTCTTAAGTGCAGCGTCAGGGTCTCTCAGAATCGCCTTGGCTCGTTCTTCGGCTTGCCGTAGGGTGAATGTCCCCGCTGGCCCAATCCGAACCCGCTGGCCCCGTCCTAACTGAGCATAGAAGGTTCTGGCCCCGCTCGGCTGGACGCGCAGAATCAGGCCCATCGTCTTTTCAGAGCGGATTTCATAGGGCTTTTCCGGCTTGTCCTTAGCCTGTGCGGCCTTGGCGATAGTTGATCGCTCGGTCGATACAATTGCGTCGTTCATTGGAGTGGGTCGTTAAAACTTAAGTGCACCGTAAGTGCAGATTCTAACTAGCAGTTGCACTTAACCGCAAGCAATAGCAGAAACAAGGTCTTAAGTTCTCCAATGAAAAAGCCCTTTTCATTGGTAAGTGGTTTGTGGTTGGTTTGCCCTTACACGGCGTAGGTCGGCGGTTCGAGCCCGTCAGCACCCACCACCCACCCAAGTAAAGGCGAACACGTAGTTCGCCTTTTTTTTGTTTGATTGGAGATTTTTCGAATGTTTGATTTTGTTCGTCGGCACACGAGAATCATGATGGGTGTCTTGTTTTTGCTTGTTATCCCTTCGTTTGTGTTGTTTGGGGTCGATGGTTATAACCAGTCAAACTCACAAGGCGAAATTGTTGCCCGTGTTGGAAGTCACGACATCTCCCAAGCTGAATGGGACTCTGCCCACAGAGTCGAGGCAGACCGTCTGCGCGCCTCCATGCCGAGTCTGGACGTCAAGTTGCTGGATTCACCCGAGGCTCGATACGCCACGTTGGAGCGCTTGGTTCGAGACCGCGTTTTATTGCAAGCGGCTGAGAAATTCAAGTTGAGTACCAGCGACGCGATGCTCGCTCGAAGTCTTCAAGAAGACCCCACCATTGCATCGCTGCGTTTGTCCGATGGCAAGCTGGATATGGAACGATATCGACAGTTGGCTGCCAGCCAGGGTCTGACACCCGAAGGATTTGAAGCCCGCGTGCGTCAAGACTTGTCCGTCAGGCAGCTTGAAGCGCCAGTCACTGCGACAAGCTTTGCGACTCCGGTCATGGCAGACGTGGCGCTGAACTCGTTCTTTGAAAAGCGTGAGGCGCAAATTGTCACCTTTTCTGCTGAGAAGTTCCTCGGTCAAATCACACCGACGGCTGCTGAACTAGACACTTACTACAAGGCCAATCAAGCTTTGTTTCAGTCCCCGGAACAAGCCAGCATTGAATATGTTGTGTTGGACTTGGATGCCGTCACAAAAGCGATTTCCATTAACGAATCGGATTTGAAGTCCTACTACGAGCAGAACGTGTCACGCCTAAGCGGCACCGAGCAAAGACGTGCCAGCCATATTTTGATAAATGCCGCCAAGGATACTTCGGCTGCAGACAGGCAGAAAGCAAAGGCTCGTGCTGATGAGTTGCTAAAAAAACTTCGGCAAGTTCCAGGGAATTTCGCCGAAGTCGCAAAGAAGAACTCGCAAGACACGGGGTCAGCCGCCAATGGAGGCGATTTGGATTTCTTTGGCCGCGGCTCAATGGTCAAGCCATTTGAGGATGCCGTATTCGCCATGAAGAAGGGTGACATCAGCGAAGTTATCGAGTCTGATTTTGGTTACCACATCATTCAACTTACCGGTGTCAAGGCGCCAAAGCAGCTCAGTTTCGAAGAGTTGCGGGTTAGTCTTGAGGCGGATCTCAAGAAGCAGCAAGCACAGCGGCAATTTGCAGAAGCTGCCGAGGCTTTTACCAACGGCGTTTATGAGCAGTCTGATAGTTTGAAACCGATCGCTGACAAACTCAAGCTAGATATTAAATCTGCGTCCAATGTCCTTCGTCGGCCCGCACCTGGAGCGACCGGCGTACTGGCGAACGAGAAATTCTTGACAGCAATTTTTGCGCCCGATGCTGTGGAGAAAAGCCGAAATACCGAAGCGGTTGAAACAGCGCCCAGTCAGCTGATTGCTGGTCGCATCAAGCAGTACACACCGGCTCGAACACAGCCGTTTGAGGCAGTGCGAGAGATAGTTCTCGCGCGGGTGATGTCTGAGGCTGCAGTTCAATTGGCAAAGAAGGAGGGGCAGGAAAAACTGGCTCTATGGAAGGCATCTCCCGACACCGCTGTTATGCCGGCAGCAACAGTACTCTCCCGTGACCAACCCCTGAACACGCCAGCATCGATATTAAATGCCGTCTTGCGAGCAGATGCATCTGTTTTGCCCGCATTGGTCGGCGTTGATCTCGGGCCGCAAGGTTACGCTGTGGTTCGTGTGAACAAGGTCGTTTCAAGAGCAGCGCCGTCCGAGGCAATTGCGGGCCAAGGTCGTGTGCAATACGGTCAGTGGTGGGCCTCAGCTGAGAATCAAGCCTACTATGATTCTCTGAAAGATCGTTTCAAAGTGAAAATTATGGCGCCGCGTCCTGTGTCAAATCTTGCGGATTCCCCGACAAACGCAGCCAAGTAGACTCAGCTAGCGGTTATAATCTAACCAGCGGTGGCTGTAGCTCAGTTGGTAGAGTCCAGGATTGTGATTCCTGTTGTCGTGGGTTCGAGCCCCATCAGCCACCCCAAGTAATATGTAAAAAGCCGCCTCACGCAGCCGTGACGCGGTTTTTTTATTTCCAGATCATTCGCAAGCGGCTGGCTTAAACACACCGGGCCGCTGAAACAGCTTTCAGCGGCCCGGTGCGATCAATTACCATCCCCTGTAGTTGGTAAGGTGCCTTGGACCCACCAGTCGGGCAGATTTACCCCGTCAATTCACCATCACCAGTTTGCCTTTGACGCCACGAGAGCCCATGTGCGTGAAAGCGGCCTTCAGGTCTGCCATGGGCATGGTGCTGTCGATCACGGGTTTGACCTTGCCTTGTGCATACCACTGCGCCAATTCCATCATCATGGCCGCGTTGGCTTTGGGCTCGCGCTTGGCAAAATCGCCCCAAAAAACACCGACGATTGATGCACCCTTGAGCAGCGCCAAGTTGAACGGCAGGGCTGGAATCGGGCCTGCCGCGAAGCCGACTACCAGATAGCGCCCGCGCCAGGCAATCGAGCGGAAGGCCGGTTCAGCGTACTCACCGCCCACCGGGTCATAAATGACATCCGGGCCTTTGCCATCAGTCAACGCCTTGATAGCCTCACGCATATTTTCAGTGCTGTAGTTGATGGTGGCATCGGCGCCGATTGACTTGCAAAGCTCGCATTTCTCATCAGATGACGCGGCTGCAATGACTCTGGCGCCGCAGGCCTTTGCGATCTGGATGGCTGCGGTGCCTACCCCACCGGCTGCGCCAAGTACCAGCACAGTTTCTCCGGCCTTGAGCTGTGCTCTGTCCACCAGGGCATGGTGGGAGGTCGCATAAATCATGATGAAAGCCGCCGCATCCACGAATGGAAAACCTGCCGGCAAAGGCATGCACAGGGCCGCAGGCGCCAGAGTATGGGTGCCGAAGCCGCCGGTGCCCGAAAGGCAAGCGACAGGTTGACCAACTTTCAAGTGCTTCACCTCAGTACCGACGGCTTGCACGATGCCCGCGTACTCAGATCCCGGCACAAAAGGGAGCGGCGGCTTCATCTGGTACTTGTTTTGGACAATCAGCAGGTCAGGAAAATTCAGGCTGGCTGCCTTGATTTCGATCAAAACCTCATTCGCTTTGGGTTGCGGTGTGGGTAACTCTTTCCAGGTCAGGGCATCAACGCCCACGGGGTTTTCACAAAGCCAAGCATGCATCAGTTCATCTCCAAAAATATGGGAATGATAGGGGCTGCATGGTTCCCAAAATGTCTCTCGTGTGACCTCGAGGGTAGATGTCACTGCCCGCCTACAATTAAAAAAATTGCTCACTATATGAAAATTCTTATTTCCAATGATGACGGATATCAGGCGCCGGGTATCGTCGCTCTGTATGAGGCCTTGAAGGATGTGGCAGAGGTTGAAGTGATCGCGCCCGAACACAACAACAGTGCCAAATCCAACGCCTTGACGCTACATTCCCCCTTGTATGTGCACAAGGCTGGCAATGGTTTCAGGTATGTCAACGGCACGCCGGCAGACTGCGTTCACATTGCCCTGACTGGCTTGCTGGGATATCGGCCAGATTTGGTGGTGTCTGGCATCAATAATGGTGCCAACATGGGTGACGACACCATCTACTCCGGCACGGTGGGGGCTGCCATGGAAGGCTTTTTGTTCGGTGTTCCTGCAATTGCGTTTTCCCAAGTTGACAAGAATTGGGGGGAGTTGGCGTCGGCTGCCCGCAAGGCGCGCGATCTGGTGCTTCAGATGTCTCACCAGAAGCTGATTGGCCGCACGCCTTGGCTGTTGAATGTCAATGTACCGAATCTGCCTTTCGATGAGATGGGACATGTCAAGCTTTGCCGATTGGGGCGCCGTCACGCGGCGGAACCGGTCATCACCCAGATGAGCCCGCGGGGCGACACCATGTATTGGATCGGGGCAGCGGGTCCGGTCATGGACGAGGCGGAAGGCACGGATTTCCATGCCACCGCCGCTGGGCATGTCTCAATCACCCCGCTCAAGGTTGACTTGACGGACCATGATCGCCTCAACTACTGGGCTCAGACCGCTGCCTTGCTATCAGAACCTGTGCCAGATAGCAGCGTGCGCTCCAAGTGAAAGAGCGCCCATCCTTTCCGGCCCGACTGGATTTTTCTATTCACCCGTCCCAGATTGGCCGGGCTCCGCAGCTTGCTGCCCGCAATGCCTCGGGTCCAGCGGCAAAGCCGCTGGTTCAGGTGGCTCGCCAGGGTCCTGCGATGGATTCCAGCGCTCTTCGGCGGAACATGGCGCAAAAGCTCGCAGCGCAAGGGGTTAGTGACAGCCTCGTTTTGTCCGCCATGGGAACGATTGAGCGGCACCGATTTGTTGACAGCGCGCTGATCAATCAAGCCTATGAAGACACGAGTTTGCCCATCGGTTTGAACCAGACGATCTCAAAGCCGGGCGTCGTGGCCCGAATGGCAGAACTCTTGCGCAACGGTGTACCCGGGCGGTTGGGGCGCGTGCTGGAGATCGGAACCGGCTGTGGCTATCAGGCTGCTGTACTGAGCCTGTTGGCGAACGAGGTCTACAGCATCGAGCGCTTGCGTGGCTTGCACGACAGGGCGCGAGAAAACCTCAGACACCTGGCCATCGGCAATTTGCATCTCCTGTTTGGTGACGGCATGCTGGGCTTCGAGAGGGGAGCGCCTTACGCAGGGATCATCGCCGCCGCAGGAGGGGAGGCTGTGCCGCAGGCCTGGGTTGACCAACTTGCGGTTGGGGGTCGGTTGGTTGCGCCAGTGTCCGGCGGCACAGGGACCGGGGGGAAGCAAGCTTTGGTGGTCATTGATAAAACACCACATGGTCTGAAGCAGACGGTACTGGAAGCCGTGCATTTTGTCCCTTTAAAATCGGGCATTGCATGAAGGGATGTCTTATGTTTGTTTCCGGTTCTCGTTCAGGTGTTTCTTTGGCACTCCTGACTGCAGTGGTCTTGATGGGTGGGTGCGGATCCAAGGTTCAAAATCGTGCGCCCGTAGAGGACCGTAGCAGCTTGGCTGGCCGTCCCGCACCGGTGGCCAGTGACCCCGCAGCGCCAGTTGTCAAGCCACTACCCGGGTTTGAGAATGCCGGCAAACCAGGCTATTACACGGTTAAGCCGGGTGACATGTTGATCCGGATTGCCGTGGACCATGGACAAAGCCCTAAGGATATTGCGCGCTGGAGCAATATCGACAACCCAAACCGGATTGAAATTGGC
>CALRWE010000051.1:0-24288 GCA_943371745.1 Rhodoferax sp. OV413 | reverse complement strand
TGCCGTGGGCCTGGACAAGCCCAACATTGGCTTGCTGAGCGATGAGTTTCTGGCCCAGGTAAAAAACTTGCCGGAAAAGAACCTGGCGGTGGAGCTGCTGGAGCGCCTGCTGGAGGGTGAAATCAAAAGCCGCTTTGCCAGCAACGTGGTACAGGACAAAAAATTCTCCGACCTGCTGGCGAGTGTGATTCAGCGTTACCAGAACCGCAGCATCGAAACCGCCCAGGTCATGGAAGAACTGGTCGCCATGGCGAAAAAGTTCCGTGAAGTTGCCAGCCGCGGTGAGGCGCTGGGCCTGAGCGAGGACGAGGTGAAGTTCTATGATGCCCTGGCCACCAACGAGTCGGCTGTGCGGGAGTTGACGGATGAGACCCTGAAGAAAATCGCCCATGAGCTGACCGAGAACCTGCGTCAGAACCTGAGCGTGGACTGGTCAGAGCGGACCAGCGTGCGTGCCAAACTGAGGTTGATGGTCAAGCGCATCCTGCGCAAATACAAGTACCCGCCGGACTTGCAGGACGCCGCCGTGGAACTGGTGCTTGAGCAGGCGCAGGTGATGGGGGAGAGTTGGGCGGTGTGATGGCACAATCGGCCCCTGCCAATCGCACCCCGGTGTGCGTTTTTTTAAGCCCTTGCGACAGCCTCTGGATGAACACCATGAACCGCTGCCTGAAATTGCCAGCCCCTGCCCGCCCTTTGGCGGCGCACAGCCTTGTGCGTTTGAGCCGCTCTGCGCGCCCACCCCTTGCCCACCGCTCCCTGAGCTTACCAGCCGCCTTTGCTGCGTTTTTGATGCCAAAACGTGCTGTAGCCGGCGATGTATATGGTCTGACGCCATTTAATAAATAGCAACGAACTCAAAGAATTCCATGAGCAAAAAAGTCTTTATCAAAACCTTCGGCTGCCAGATGAACGAGTACGACTCGGACAAAATGGCCGATGTGCTCCACGCCGCGCAGGGCTACGAGCCCACTGACAACGTGGACGAGGCTGATCTGATCCTGTTCAACACCTGCTCGGTGCGTGAAAAAGCGCAAGAAAAAGTGTTTTCGGATCTCGGGCGGGTCAAGCACCTCAAGAAAAAAGGGGTGCTGATTGGCGTGGGCGGCTGCGTGGCCAGCCAGGAAGGTGCCGCCATCATTGAGCGCGCGCCCTATGTGGATGTGGTGTTTGGCCCCCAAACTCTGCACCGCCTGCCCCAGATGCTGGCCGAGCGCGACCGCCTGAACCGCTCGCAAGTGGACATCAGCTTTCCCGAGATCGAGAAGTTCGACCACTTGCCCCCGGCTCGGGTCGAGGGCGCCACCGCTTTTGTGAGCATCATGGAAGGCTGCTCCAAATACTGCAGCTACTGCGTGGTGCCCTACACCCGGGGCGAAGAGGTGAGCCGCCCGTTTGAAGACGTGCTGGTGGAGGTGGCGGGCCTGGCCGACCAGGGGGTGAAAGAAGTCACGCTCTTAGGCCAGAACGTAAATGCCTGGCGCGCCAGGATGGTGAGCGATCCCGCGTCGCCGTCTTCCGAGATGGCGGACTTTGCCACGCTGCTGGCCTATGTGGCCGAGATTCCCGGCATTGAGCGCATCCGCTACATGACCAGCCACCCCAACGAGTTCACGCCGTCCCTGATTGCCGCGTACGAGACCATCCCCAAGCTGGTGAGCCACTTGCACCTGCCGGTACAACATGGCTCCGACCGTATTTTGATGGCCATGAAACGCGGCTACACCGCCATGGAATACAAGAGCACGGTGCGCAAGCTGCGCGCGATTCGCCCAGACATGGCCATGAGCAGCGATTTCATCGTGGGCTTCCCCGGCGAGACCGAGGACGACTTCAACAAGATGATGAAGCTGATTGACGATGTGGGCTTTGACAACTCTTTCAGCTTCATCTTCAGCCCGCGCCCCGGCACGCCTGCGGCCAATCTGCACGACGACACACCGCATGAGGTGAAACTGCGCCGCTTGCAGCACCTGCAAAGCGTCATCAATGCCAGCATCAAAAACATCAGTGAGAGCCGCCTGAACACGGTGCAGCGCATTTTGGTGGAAGGCCCCTCCAAGCGCGATGGGTCCGAGCTGATGGGTCGCACCGAGTGCAACCGGGTGGTGAATTTTGTCGGCCAGCCGCGGCTGATCGGGCAGCTGGTGGACGTCAACATCACCGAAACCCGTAATTTCTCGCTGCGCGGTGAGGTCCTGACGCGGGACGTGGCGAGCTTGGTTTGACGGCCCGAATTCGCCAGCTTGAATGATGCAAAAAAAGCAATGAGCAGCGCTGCCTTCTCCACCCTGCTGTTGGTGGCCTTGATGATGGGCGCCAACCATGTGGCAGCCCGCTTTGCGTTCAACAACGGTGTGGATGTGGCCACGGCGGTGGCTTTCAGGAGCGGCATCACGGCGGCGGTGGTTGCACTGCTGCTGCTGGTACAAAAAGTGCCCCTTGTTTTGAGCCGCCCGCACCTGAAAATACTGACGGTCATTGGCGCGCTGCTGGCAGTGCAAAGCCTGAGCCTGTATGCATCAGTGGCACGCCTGCCGGTGGCACTGGCCTTGCTGGCCTTCAACACTTACCCGATCTGGACCGCGTTTTGGGCCTGGGCCCTGTACCGGCGCAGCCCGGAGCGGGCGGCCCTGATCGCCATGCCCGTCATCCTGTTCGGTCTGGCCCTGGCGCTGGATGTGCTGGGCGGCGCATCCGGGCTGGGCGCTGCCGGCCAGTGGGGACAAATAGGCACCGGTGTGGCTTTTGCCCTCACCGCAGCGGCCACCTTTGGTCTGGCGCTGGTCCTCACGCAGCAGCATGCCGCCGATATGGACGGCCGTCTGCGCACCGCCGTCACCATGGGTCTGGTGGGGATCCTGGCCCTGAGCGTGGTGGGTGCACAAGGCGGCCTGCAGTTACCGAACGCACCCGCCGGCTGGTGGGGGCTGGCGGCACTCACGTTGCTGTATGGCACGGCCTTCACCATCATGTTCACGCTGCTGCCGAAGCTGGGCGTGGTGGGCAGCTCGCCCATCATGAATGTGGAGCCGGTGTTTGCGCTGGTGCTGGCCTGGCTGCTGCTCGGGCAGACCATAGCGCCTTTGCAGGTGGCTGGCGCCCTGCTGGTGGTGGGGGCGGTCATGGCGCTGGGGCTGAGGGATAAATTTGATAGCTACTGGCGCAGGAAACGCGCTGGTTAGAGGCCAAAAAAGCTTAAATGTCGGGCATCATGCTTTGATGCGACCCGCGCGCGGTTGCGCCAAGGGGCAGGCACCACCGACTTAACAACATCCCGGACACGTCAAGTCATCAAAAGATCAACACCTAGGGAAAACCCTAGGTATGGTTGGCAAATAGGCTAAGATTTTCGATTCCCCGCCCGGCGCACCTGCGCTGGCACCTCTGAACTTTTGGAAACCTTGGCACTATGACCCCCGCACAACGCATTCAACACCCTGGCCTCCAATCCCGCATCATGTCCGCCGAGGCGGCTGCCGAGCTGATTCCGGCCGGGGCCAACGTCGGCATGAGCGGCTTCACGGGCGCCGGCTACCCCAAGCTGGTGCCCGGCGCGCTGGCGCGGCGCATGGAGCGCCTGCATGCCGCGGGCGAAGCATTCCAGATTGGCCTGTGGACCGGCGCCTCCACGGCCCCCGAGCTGGACGGCGTGCTGGCCAAAGCGCAGGGCGTGTCCATGCGCCTGCCCTACCAGTCTGACCCCCATGTGCGCCAGCAGATCAATGCCGGACACATGCAATACACCGACATCCACCTGTCACACGTGGCGCAACTGGCCTGGTTTGGCTTTCTCGGCCCGCTGAACGTGGCCGTGATTGAAGTGGCCGGCGTGCTGCCCGATGGCCGGCTGATTCCCTCAAGCTCGGTAGGCAACAACAAAACCTGGCTGGACCGGGCGGACAAAATCATTCTGGAAGTCAACAGCATGCAAAACCTGGCGCTGGAGGGCATGCATGACATCTACTATGGCACCCGCCTGCCCCCGCTGCGCCGCCCCATTCCGCTGCTACAGGCCGGCGACCGCATTGGCGACCACTACCTGCAATGCGACCTGAGCAAAGTGATTGCCGTGGTGGAGACCAACCAACCCGACCGCAACTCCGCCTTTGCCGCACCCGACGAAAACTCCGAGCGCATTGCCGGCCACATCATTGACTTCCTGCAAACAGAGGTAAAGCAAGGCCGGCTTCCCGCCGATTTGCTGCCCCTGCAGTCGGGCGTGGGCAACATTGCCAACGCGGTACTGATGGGCTTGAACAAGGGCCCGTTCAACAACATGACGGCCTACACCGAGGTGCTTCAAGACGGCATGCTGGACATGCTGCGCTCGGGCAAGCTGAGCATGGCGTCGGCCACCGCGCTGTCCTTCAGCCCGGCGGCGCTGGCCGATTTCAATGCCAACATCGACTACTACCGCCAACGCATCGTGCTGCGCCCGCAAGAGGTCAGCAATCACCCCGAGGTAATTCGCCGCCTGGGCCTGATTGCCATGAACGCCATGATTGAGGCCGACATCTACGGCAACGTCAACTCCACCCACGTCATGGGTTCGAGCATCATGAACGGCATTGGCGGCTCGGGCGACTTTGCGCGCAATGCCTATTTGTCTTTCTTCATGACGCCATCGACTGCCAAAGGCGGCGCCATTTCCTGCCTCGTGCCCATGGTCTCGCACACCGACCACACCGAGCACGACGTGGAAATCATCGTCACCGAACAAGGCCTGGCCGATTTGCGTGGCCTGTCGCCCACGCAGCGCGCACGCCTGGTGATTGAGAAGTGCGCCCACCCCGATTTCCGCTCCGCGCTGCGCGATTACTTCGAGCGCGCCCTGCGCGACGCGCCAGGCAAACACACACCCCACCTGCTGAGCGAGGCGCTGTCCTGGCATGACAACTTCGTCAAAACCGGCCAGATGCTGCCCAACAAGCCTTGAGCACGTGAAAAAGGGCGCTGAACCGGTTCAGCGCCCTTTTTGATTAGTCCTGATTTAATAGCTACTCACGCAGAAAACGTGAGGGCTGGAGGGCCAAAAGGCTTAAAACGGCATTTTGGGCATGCCTTTCATGCCGCCCATGCGCTTCATCATCTTCATCATGCCGCCGCCCTTCATCTTCTTCATCATGTCCTGCATCTGCTCAAACTCCTTGAGCATGCGGTTGACTTCCTGCACCTGCACGCCAGCGCCCATGGCGATGCGGCGCTTGCGGGTGGCTTTGATCAACTCGGGCTTGCGGCGCTCCAGCGGCGTCATGCTGTGGATGATGCCCTCCTTGCGTTTGATGTCTTTTTCCACCTTGCCCATGTCCATCTGCCCGGCTTTGGCGGCCATGGAGGCTGGCAACTTGTCCATCAGGCTGGACAGGCCGCCCATTTGTTTCATCTGTTGAATCTGGGCCAGAAAATCGTTCAAGTCAAAACCGGCGCCGCTCTTGACCTTGGCGGCCAGCTTTTGCGCAGCCTCCATGTCCACGCCTGCCGTGACCTGCTCCACCAACGCCAGGATGTCGCCCATGCCCAGAATGCGCCCGGCGTGGCGCTCGGCGTCAAACACTTCCAGGCCGTCGAGCTTCTCGCTCGTACCCGCAAACTTGATGGGTGCGCCAGTCACCTGGCGCACGGACAGGGCCGCACCGCCGCGGGAGTCGCCGTCGAGTTTGGTCAGGATGATGCCGGTGAGCGGCAGCGCCTCTTTGAATGCCTTGGCCGTGTTGATCGCATCCTGGCCCTGCATGGCATCCACCACAAACAGGGTTTCCACCGGATTCAGCACCGCATGGAGGTCCTTGATCTCACGCATCAGCGCTTCATCAATGGCCAGGCGACCTGCGGTGTCGACCAGCAGCACGTCAAAGTAGTGTTTTCGGGCGTAGTCCAACGCGGCCAGCGCGATATCCACCGGCTTTTGATCCGCCGTGCTGGGGAACCACTCGGCACCGGATTGGGCCGTGACTGTCTTCAACTGCTCAATGGCCGCAGGGCGGTACACGTCGCCGGAGACGGTGAGCACTTTTTTCTTGCGTTTTTCGATCAGGTGCTTGGCCAGCTTGCCAGTGGTAGTGGTTTTGCCAGCGCCTTGCAAGCCAGCCATCAGGATGACCGCCGGGGGCTGGGCGGCCAGATTGATGTCGGCTACGCCCTCGCCCATGGTGGCTGCCAGCTCCCGGTTGACGATTCCCACCAAGGCCTGCCCTGGAGACAAGGAACTCAACACCTCCTGGCCCAGTGCCTTCTCCTTGACGCGGGCAATGAAGTCGCGCACCACGGGCAGCGCGACGTCGGCCTCCAGCAGGGCCATGCGGACCTCGCGCAGCATGTCGGCCACATTGGCGTCGGTGATGCGGGCCTGGCCACGAATTTCCTTGACGAGGCGGGAGAGTTTGTCGGTAAGGGCGGAGGCCATAGGAGATATTCCGAAAAACGGAACCAAAGTTGGGTGCCAACAGGCACTGGCAATGTGCAAAACGCTAAACTGTCGCCATGATTTTAGCCAGTGCGACTCCGCTCACTTTGACCTTGGCTCTGGCTTCGGCTGGCGCTTATGCCGTGTCGGCCGTCGGGGCGGTGCGCTTGGGCCAGCGTGCTGTGCGCACAGCGGTTTGGCTGGCCTGGTTGCTGCACGGTGTTTTAATCGGCTGGAGCCTGTTTGGAGAGCAGCCTTTGTTTGGTTTCGCCCCGGCCTTGTCAATGACAGCCTGGCTGGTCGCCGCCGCTTATGCGGTGGAGAGTCATGTTTACCCCCTCCTGAGAACCCGCTGGACCTTGTCGGCTTTGGGCACCGTGACGGTTCTGCTGTCTGTGGTGTTCCCCGGCAGTCCGCTGCATGCCAATGCCTCGCCCTGGCTGCCGTTTCATTGGGCGGTCGGCATCGCCTCCTACGGCATGTTCGGGGTGGCCGTGGTGCATGCGTGGATGATGTCGCGCGCCGAGGAGCGCATCCGGCTGGCCGCAGACCCCCACAGCGGTATGCCTTTGCTGACCATGGAGAGGCTGACGTTCCGGTTTGTCGGCGCGGGCTTCGTGCTCTTGACCGTGACCTTGGCAGTGGGCCTCCTTTTTGGCAAACAGCTTTACGGCAGCACCACATTGACCTACTGGAATCACAAAACCATTTTTTCTGTGCTGTCCTGGCTGACATTTGCCGTCCTGCTGGTCGGCCGTGCCCAATTTGGCTGGCGCGGTCGCCGGGCGGTGAGGTTCCTGTACGCTGGATCCGGGCTGCTGTTGATGGCCTACGTGGGTTCACGCTTTGTGATGGAAGTCATTCTCGGACGGTCCGTATGAAGTTCATCCTGTTGGTCTTCGTGATTGTGCTGGGGGTGTGGCTGTGGCGCTCAAGCCGGCCCACCCTGCCCCGACAGCGGCCACCGCCAGCAGAGACGCAGGCCAAGCCGCTTGACATGGTTTCATGCGCTTTTTGCGCAGTTCATCTCCCGGCCGCTGACGCCATTGAAGGGAAAAAAGGCGTCTATTGCAGCGCTGACCACCTTGCGCGCGCGGAGCACTAGGCTTGAGTACGCCGTCAGAGGGCTTGTCCTGGTTCGGCCCCTACCCTCCGGAGCCTGGCGCAGAACCGGCTGACACGCCGCTTGAATTCGAGCGTTTGTGGCGCGGATTCATGAACGCCCGCATCACCCTGGCGCTGGTGTTGCTGGGGCTGCAGGGCACCCTTCATGCGCTGGGCTCACCGAGTGACACGTGGCTGCTCTGGTTTTGTGCTGCTTATTTCACTGTGGCGCTGGCATCGCGTTTGTTGGCGAAACCACGCCAGTTGGCCCAGACACCCGGGATTCAGTGGGTCGGCACGCTTGGGGTGGATATCCTGGCGTACGCAGTGCTGCAAATGACCCAGGGCAGCAATATCAATTTCACGCCTTTTTTTGCACTGCCCGTGCTGATGGCCGCAGTTCTCGGGTCGCTGCTGCTGGCCATGGGCGTGGCTGCCAGTGTGACCCTGCTGATGTTCTTGCATGCGGGCTGGATCAGCCTGCAGAGCCAGACCGATAATGCCCCCTATTTTTTGCAGGCCGCACTGACGGGCGCGGGATTTTTTGTCATTGCGTTGTTGGCGCATCAGATTGCAAGCCGACTGGTCAACATCGAGCGCCGGGCTGAACGCAGTCAGTTAGCGGCACGGGTCCAAAGGCAGGTTAACGAGCTGGTCATCGAGTCGCTGACAGACGGCGTCTTGGTCATCGACCAAAGCAGCACGGTGCGAGCGGCAAATCCTGCAGCACGCCAACTGCTGGACGCTGAGACGGCGGCCTGGTCGAACTCCTTTGAACTGACCTCATTGACGGGCTGGCATGGGCTGGACGATCTCATGCAGCTGAGCTTTTCAGGCAACGCGCCGTGTCAGGCCGATGTCATCATTCACCACCCTGGACGAGGTCCGAGGAGGGTGCGGGTACGCACCCAATTGACCGCCACGCCAGATGGCGCAGGTGGCACTGCCGAGCGCCTGTGCGTGATGTTTTTGCAAGATCAGCGCGAGATCGAAGCCCGCCTGCGAACCGAAAAAATGGCCAGTATGGGACGCATGTCGGCAGCCGTTGCCCACGAAATACGCAATCCGCTGGCAGCCATTGCCCAAGCCAACGCTTTGCTTGAAGAAGACCTCTCAGACCCCAGACACCGGCAATTGACCCAGATGGTGCACCTGAATGTCAAACGACTCGACAAAATCGTGGACGAAGTCCTTGATATCTCGCGCGTTCAAGACCGTGAAAATACCGGGACATCCGAAACACTGGTGTTAGATCCATCGGTCAAGAGGATCTGTCTCGACTGGCAAGGCCAGACAGACATTCAACACAGGGTACAAATCAACCTGTCAGCCTCGAGCATGGAGGTCCGGTTTGAGACAGAACACCTTCGCCGCGTCCTGGTCAACCTGTTGGACAACGCGCGTCGCTATGCAAGCCAGCAAACGGGTGCCATTCAAGTTTTTACAGGCGTCTCTGGAGTGGGCCAGGGTCTGCTGAGCGTCTGGAGCGATGGCGCCGCCATGGACCAGTCAGTAGAGCGGCACTTGTTTGAACCTTTTTTTTCCTCCGAGAGCCGCTCCAGCGGCTTGGGTCTGTATATTTGCCGCGAGTTGTGCGAGCGCCATGGGGCCAGCATCGCCTACTACAGGACAAGAAAGAGCGCCAGGGGCCATTTGTGCGACGGCAACGAGTTCATTGTGACTTTCGAAGCCAAGCCCCCGGACAATGGCAGTCTGATGTCAAATGAAGCGGCAGATTCAATCTCATGGTTCCAAATCCATCACTGAGCACAGCCAGAATTCTGGTCGTTGACGACGAACCAGATCTGAGGACGCTGTACGAACTCACCCTGTTGCGTGAAGGGTACCGGGTGGAGACGGCTGAGAGTTGCGCCCAGGCACTGCAGTGTTTAAACGAGCAACGCTTCGACGTGGTGATCACCGACATGCGCCTGCCCGATGGCCTGGGGCTGGAACTGATTCGCCAACTGCGGACAGACCAACGCCCTGAGCGTTGCGTGGTCATCACGGCCTATGGCTCTGCCGACAATGCCGTGGAGTCACTCAAGGCGGGCGCCTTCGACTATTTAACCAAGCCCGTTGATCTGAAACAGTTCCGGGCGGTGATCGCGTCTGCCGTCCAGAATCCCGCCTCGCAACCCGCCAGGAGGAGGGAGACTGACACATTGCCAGACCTGCTGGAGGGCGGTCCGTGCCGCCTGTCCAAAGGCGAGAGCGCCCTGCAACGCCTGGTCGGTGACTCGCCTTGCATGCAAATGGTGCGGGAGCGAATCGTCAAAGTCGCTCGGGGTATGGCGCCAGTGCTCATTACCGGGGAATCGGGTACGGGCAAGGAGTTGGTGGCCGGCGCCATTCATGCCAATAGCCACCGGGCCAGCCACGCACTGGTAGCAGTGAACTGCAGCGCCATACCTGAAAATCTGCTGGAAGCGGAGTTCTTTGGTGCAAAAAAGGGCGCCTACACGGGAGCCACCCAGGACCGGGAGGGCTTTTTCAAAGCGGCCAGCGGCGGGACCCTGTTGCTCGACGAAATCGGGGACTTGCCAATTGCCATGCAATCCAAACTGCTGCGGGTCATCCAGGAGCGCGTAGTGCGGCCCGTCGGTTCGACTCATGAGGAAGCGGTTGATGTTCGCATCATCAGTGCGACCCATAAGAACCTGGCGACCGAGGTGCAGGCCGGGCGCTTCCGGCAAGACCTCTACTACCGTTTGAACGTGATCGATATTGTCCTGCCGCCCCTGCGGGAGCGGCGGCAAGATCTGCCCGCGCTTTGCAAGGCCCTGCTGCGCCGGATTTCCCGCGAGTCGGGCATTCCCGAGCCCACGCTCTCGCAGGCCGTGATCGACCAGCTCGCACTCGATCCGCTCACAGGTAACGTACGGGAGCTGGAGAATCTCCTGCACCGCGCGATCGCCTTGAGTGAACACGACGATCTTCAGCTGGAGTCGCCAATCCACCAGACACCAGACCAGTCACCCGGGTTGACGTCTGCCGACACCGCACCAATGTCGCAGGGGCCATCCGCCATACCCAGCGACTTGCAAAGCCACCTGGACAACCAGGAACGAGACATATTGATACAAGCCCTGAGGGAAACCGGCTTCAATCGCACCGTGGCAGCGGCACGACTGGGCATCAGCCTGCGCCAGATGCGCTACCGCATCGCCAGGCTGCACATCGAGACCCCCAACAGCAGCGAATCTGCCGATGAAACACACTGACGCGCCAGAATCTGTGCCACTCTGGATAAATGGCTGGTATCAATTTTCCCGCCATATTGCATCGCCTAATTTCGGACCACGCCCGTCCGGCAGCCAGCCCGCGCTGATCGTGGTGCATGCCATCAGCTTGCCGCCGGGCTGTTACGGTGGCGATGAAGTTGAGCAACTGTTCACGAATCAGCTCGACTGGGACCAACACCCTTACTTCGAGACCATTCGGGGCATGGCGGTGTCATCGCATTTCTACATCCGTCGCCAGGGTGAGCTACAGCAGTTTGTCAGTGCAGATGACCGTGCATGGCACGCGGGCGTCTCCAGTCACCGCGGACGCAGCAACTGCAACGACTATGCCATCGGCATCGAGCTCGAGGGCGCGGAAGGCGGCCCCTTTGAAGACACCCAGTACGAAACACTGGCGGTCTTGTGTGCGGCTGTCTTGCAACGGTATGGCGTGGTCGATCTGGCAGGACACGAGCATGTGGCCCCCGGCCGCAAGACCGATCCTGGCGCTGGATTCGACTGGCTGCGACTGCAGCGCTCGCTGGGTCTGCCGCCAGAGAGGTTTCCTGAAGGCTGCTGCACTTGAAGCGCTTTACGCGAAATTCAACCGCCTGGTGCAACCAAATACAAACTTAGACGTATTTTTGCATCACGACCCACTACACTACCGGTAGTGGCTTGTATTCACTCAACACCCCATATATAGTGTGTTGCGACCTCCACCACAACCCGAAATGCAAATCGGGGCTGCACCTGGAAGCCCAGGAACCCAAACAAAGACAAGTTACAGACGAGGAAGAAATGCAATCAACTTTGAATCCACCCACCGCAACCCAAGCCGGCGCTACAGCACTGCACAGCGCCTTGGACAGCAACAACCCAGCGACCAACGCGCTCAGCCAGTACCAGATCATTCGGCGCAACGGCGCGGTTGTATCCTTCGAGCCCCACAAGATAGCAGTCGCCATGATGAAGGCCTTCCTGGCCGTGCATGGCACCCAGGGCGCGGCCTCGGCCAGCGTTCGCGAAACAGTGGACGAGCTGACACAGGGCGTCATTCGAGCCCTGATGCGCTCCAGACCTGGTGGCGGGACCTTCCATATTGAAGACGTCCAGGACCAGGTTGAACTCGGCCTGATGCGCGGCGGACACCACGAGATCGCCCGTGCGTACGTGCTCTACCGTGAAAAACACAACCAGGAGCGCGCCAAGAAAATGGAGCAGGAAGCGCCCCAAGCGCCCTTGCTGCATGCCCTGGACAAAGGTGAACGGATCGTTCTGGACCTGGTTCGTCTGGAGCAGATCATCGAGTCAGCCTGCGCCAACTTGGGCGCCGACATCAAGGCGGCACCGATCCTCGCAGAAACCATGCGCAATCTGTATGACGGCGTACCCATGGACGAGGTGTATAAAGCCTCCGTTCTGGCGGCTCGCACGCTGATTGAAAAAGACCCCGACTACACCTACGCGGCAGCGCGTCTCTTGTTTCACACCATGGCCAAGGAGATCCTGGGCCGAGACGTCGCGCAGGCCGACATGGCCGCAGCCTACGTGGACTACTTTCCCCAATTCATCAAGAAGGGCGTGGACAACGAACTGCTGGATGCGAGATTGCAGCAGTTTGATCTGGCTCGTTTGGGCGCAGCCCTCAAGGCAGAGCGAGATCTGAAGTTCGACTACCTCGGACTCCAGACCCTGTATGACCGTTACTTTCTTCATGTAGGCAAAACTCGTATCGAGTTGCCCCAGGCATTTTTCATGCGTGTGGCCATGGGCTTGTCGCTCAACGAGGCTGACCGGGAAACACGGGCCATCGAATTTTATGAAGTGCTGTCGTCGTTCGACTTCATGTCCAGCACGCCCACCTTGTTCAACAGCGGCACATTGCGCTCACAACTCTCAAGCTGCTATCTCACCACGGTTCCTGACGATCTCGATGGCATCTACGAATCCATCAAGGAAAATGCGCTTTTGTCCAAGTTCGCAGGCGGCCTGGGCAACGACTGGACACGCGTCCGGGCATTGGGCTCTCATATCAAAGGCACGAACGGCGAGTCGCAAGGTGTCGTGCCGTTTTTGAAAGTCGTCAATGACACGGCTGTGGCGGTCAATCAGGGCGGCAAGCGCAAGGGCGCGGTGTGCACTTACCTGGAGACATGGCACCTCGACATCGAGGAGTTCCTGGAGTTGCGCAAAAACACGGGCGATGATCGCCGGCGCACCCATGACATGAACACGGCTAACTGGATTCCCGACCTGTTCATGCGCCGGGTGATGGAAAAAGGCCAATGGACACTGTTTTCACCTAACAATGTGCCTGATCTGCACGATAAATTCGGCGCTGACTTTGAAGAAGCCTACGTCGCCTACGAAGCCAAAGTGGCGCGTGGAGAACTGTCTCCAAGCCGCACGATGCCGGCGGCAGACTTGTGGCGCAAGATGCTCACCATGTTGTTTGAAACAGGGCACCCGTGGATCACATTCAAGGACGCCTGCAACGTCCGATCGCCTCAGCAGCATGCCGGTGTGGTCCATTCCAGCAACCTCTGCACCGAGATCACGCTCAATACCAGCGACACGGAAACCGCCGTTTGCAATCTGGGCTCAGTCAACCTTCTGCAACATTTGAAAGACGCAGCAGATGGCACCAAGGTGCTTGACCATGCCAAACTGCAACAGACCATCACCACCGCGATGCGCATGCTCGACAACGTCATCGACATCAATTACTACGCGGTGAAAAAGGCCCGTGACTCCAATATGCGCCATCGTCCTGTCGGGCTCGGTGTGATGGGCTTCCAGGACAGCCTGTACGAGTTGCGAATTCCTTACGCCAGCGACGCCGCAGTGGCTTTTGCTGACACCTCAATGGAGGTCATCTGCTATTACGCCTACTGGGCATCCACCGAGTTGGCGCGTGAGCGCGGTCAATATGACAGCTACAAAGGTTCACTGTGGGACAAAGGCATCTTGCCACTTGACACCCTGGACATGCTCGCCCGTGCGCGCGGTGGCTATGTGGAGGTCGATCGCTCGTCCACGCTGGATTGGGAAAGTCTGCGTCAAAAAATTGCCAAGGATGGCATGCGCAACTCCAACTGCACGGCTATCGCGCCAACCGCGACCATCTCCAACATCATCGGAGTCGACGCATCGATCGAACCCTGCTTCGGTAACTTGTCCGTCAAGTCCAATTTGTCGGGCGAATTCACCATCATCAACAGCTACCTGGTGCATGACCTCAAGCGCCTGGGGTTGTGGGATGACGTGATGGTGATGGACCTGAAGCACTTTGATGGCTCGCTGAGCCCGATTGACCGGGTTCCTGCGGAAATCAAGGCCTTGTACGCGACCGCTTTCGAAGTTGAAACCCGCTGGTTGGTTGAGGCTGCAGCGCGCCGCCAAAAGTGGATAGATCAAGCTCAGTCGCTCAATATTTACATGGCGGGCGCCTCTGGCAAAAAGCTGGATGAAACCTACAAGCTGGCATGGATTCGCGGCTTGAAAACGACCTATTACCTGCGCACGATGTCAGCTACTCACGTCGAAAAATCGACGGTCAGTGCCGGCCGAATGAATGCGGTGTCCTCTGGTCAGGAAGCAAGCCCGAGCAGTATCACGATGAGTGCTCTCGACGCCGCCGCAGCTGCTGCACAAATGCAAATGGCAACCGGTCCCGCCACCGACATCAAATTTTGTGGCGTCGATGATCCAACCTGCGAATCATGCCAATAAGGTGTGAGCCCAAAGGGGGTTCACGATGCAGTTGCGCAACACTTGAAGACACATTACGGCAGCCACATGAATGAATACTTTTCATTTCATTTCGCTGCTCTCATAATCCGCTGATTGGAAATATTTATGTTGAATTGGGACGAAGAAATCAAGCCCGCACTGTCCGCTTACACGCAGGATCCATCTGGCAACGGTCCGACCGACTTGCCGGTGGCAGTGGGACAGACGGTTGCACCAGCCAAAGCCAGCCCGCGCCGCGTGAATGCAGCCGACAAGCGCATCATCAATGGCAAAACCGATGTGAACCAACTCGTGCCCTTCAAGTACAAATGGGCTTGGGAGAAGTATCTGTCGAGCTGCGCCAACCACTGGATGCCGCAAGAAGTGAACATGACGCGGGACATCGCTTTGTGGAAAGACCCTAACGGACTGACTGATGATGAGCGACTGATCGTCAAGCGCAATCTTGGCTTCTTCGTGACTGCGGATTCCTTGGCAGCCAACAACATCGTGCTGGGCACTTACCGCCATATCACGGCGCCCGAATGTCGCCAGTTTTTGCTGCGCCAGGCTTTTGAGGAGGCGATCCACACACACGCCTATCAATATATCGTCGAATCTTTGGGCTTGGACGAGAGCGAAATTTTCAACGCTTACAACGAAGTCCAATCCATTCGCGATAAAGACCAGTTTCTGATCCCGTTCATTGAAGCGATCATGGACCCGAATTTCAAAACCGGGACGCATGAAACCGATCAGACCCTGTTGAAATCCTTGATCGTATTTGCCTGCCTCATGGAAGGTCTGTTTTTCTACGTCGGATTCACCCAGATTCTCGCTTTGGGCCGGCAAAACAAGATGACCGGAGCAGCCGAGCAGTATCAATACATCCTGCGCGATGAGTCAATGCACTGCAATTTCGGCATTGACCTGATCAACCAGCTGAAACTCGAGAATCCGCTGCTTTGGACGCCCGAGTTCAAAGCCGAAATCAAGGTGCTTTTTGAGCACGCCGTAGAGCTTGAATACAAGTACGCAGAAGACACCATGCCACGTGGCGTTTTGGGCATGAATGCATCCATCTTCAAAGGCTATCTGCGCTATATCGCCAACCGGCGGGCCATGCAGATCGGATTGGAGGCGCTGTTCCCCAATGAAGAAAATCCGTTTCCCTGGATGAGCGAAATGATTGACTTGAAGAAGGAACGCAACTTCTTTGAAACCCGTGTTATTGAGTACCAATCCGGTGGCGCACTCTCCTGGGACTGATTGGACACATGACCACAAGAAATTCACACACCGCGCACCTGCCCTTTAAAGGCTGGGAGGTGTGTGTACCCCCGAGTTCATGGCGCTGGGATCCAACCCAACCCCATGAGTCGCTTTATGCACCCCAACTCGCGTAAAGTGCTCTTTGTAAATTCATCACGGAGATAATAAATGGCAACTGCAAAAAAACCGGTCGCAACAAAGGCCGTACCCGCGAAGAAGGCTGTAGCAGCCAAACAAGCTAGTCCCACCAAAAAAGTAGTCGCCAAAAAAGCTTTACCGGCAAAGAAAGCTGCCCCGGTGAAAGCTGCACCGGTGAAAGCCGTAGCCGCGAAGAAAGTGGCGCCCGCCAAGGCTGTCGCAGCTAAAAAGGTGGCGCCTGCCAAGGCTGTCGCAGCTCAAAAATCGGCACCGATCAAAGCTGTCGCTGCGAAAAAGTCAGCACCGGTCGTCAAGACTGCACCCCTGAAAAAGGCGATGCCAGCCAAGAAACTGGTTGCTCCAAAAGCAGCACCAGCTTCAAAAGCAGCACCAGCTCCAAAGGCGGCGGCAGCTAAAAAAGCGGCTCCGGCCCCAAAAGCTGTAGCCGCCAAGCCGGCAGCCAAGGCAGCAGCAAAACCGGTTGCCAAAAAAGCGGTCAAGGCCCCGGCCGCAAAGCCAGCGGCAGTGAAAGCAAGCCCTGCGGCCCAAACCACTTTAAACCCTCAGGCAGCTTGGCCGTTTCCGACAGGCAGCAAGCCCTGAGCACTGTAAAGTGCGACGGTATCAAGCCCGATGCCTCTCAGGTATCGGGCTTTTTTCATGCTGCGCCCAGAGGATCGCTACGTATCAGGGATAGAACGCAAGCAGCCGGTAACCCGCAATCTGGTCAGCACCGCCCCTCGGATCCACAACCATGGTCAATGACACCGGCCGCTCCGAACGCGCGGCGATAAAGTCTGACTTGTCGTCGAGCTCAGGCGGTACCAGCACCCGACGAATGACGGATTGATCCTGCGTATCCGTCAGGGTCAGTTCGAGCCCAGGCAAGGCGACAGGAACAGACGCCATGTTTTTCAGCACCAGGCTCAAACGGTAGGAGTCACCGTGAATGCGCGTGAACGCTGAACTGTCAATCACGATCGATTCAATCTTTCGCCAGGGCGATACCGTGCAATTCAATCGGTCGCAAGCCGCCTGCAGCCATGGCCTGAGATCGGGTCTCCGGGCCGCAATCTGGTCGCGTTCATGCAGAGCCATTTGTCCCGCCAGCCCCAAGATCAACACCAAGCTCACAATAGCCCAAGTCGCGCGCGTGAGTGGGCCGGGCTTGGCTGCAGGGGCATTTGTCCGGCGCAAAAACGAGATATCGCTCAAATCAGGAGGACTTTCGCACTCGGGATTGGCAGGCGCTTCAGACAAAAAGGGGACCACCTGCACCCGCGCCTCCGACTGTGCTACCGACCCTGACGCCTCCAACGTAGCCTCGTGCGGTTCGTGCGGCGAAGGGGGATGATCTTCAGAAACCAGTAAAACCGGCTGCTCATCTGCGCGCAACTCGTCGGCAAGGCTGGCGCCGGGCATCGCCGTCTCGGTCCTCGAGCCCGAGGTCACCCATATCTTCTGCGGAGAAGGCGCATCCTCTTGCAACGCTGCAACATCCTGAGGAACGGCAGGCAAACCCGTGGGTACCAGGGACTGCACCAAATGCAGTGAGGCGTCAAAGACCTCGTCACACTCACCACACCTCACCCAACCGTCGGAAATTCTGAGCTGGTCAGGCACCACCCTGAACAGGGTCTGGCAGGCTGGGCAACGTGCAATCAAACTCATCTGGCGTGAACTGTCAAACCATACCGTGGTTGGCTCAACGGGAGGCGGTCATCAAAATCCAACCATCTTCCTGGTCAGCGACCATCAACTCGCAATACGGTCGGTAGGCTTCCTTGAGCTCGTCTGCCTGGCGATCAAGAATGCCCGCAAGGACCAGGGAACCACCGACGGCCACGCGAGACCACAGCAGGGGGGCCAACACCTTCAAAGGTGTTGCCAGAATATTGGCAAGCACCGTCTGGTAAACGCCCGTCACATCATCCGGGAGCCCGGCTTTCAAGCGGACCTGGTTGGCCTCGGCATTCAGGGCTGTGGACTGGATCGCAGCCTCATCAATATCAATGGCATCAATGTCGGTCGCGCCATGCTTGGCTGCGCCAATGGCCAGAATGCCAGAGCCACAGCCGTAATCGAGTACCCGCCCCAGATCACGACTCGCAGCCAAACCGTCAGTGTGGCGTGTCCCTGCAATCCAGCGCAAACACATGCGGGTCGTGGGATGGGTCCCGGTGCCAAAGGCCAAACCAGGGTCCAGACGAATCATGGTGCGAGCCTGTTCGGGTGGCTCATGCCAGGTCGGCACAATCCAGAATTCAGGCGTGATTTCAACCGGCGTGAACTGCGACTGGGTCAACCGAACCCAGTCCTGTTCGGGCACTGCCTGCAGACCCAAAAACTGGCAATCGGCAAAAAAGTCCTGGACCTGCAACAACGCCAAAGCGCTTCTGGCACCCGACTCGGCGGGAAACAAGGCCAACACCCGTGAACGCTGCCAGCCATCTTTGGGCGGCGGCATGCCAGGCTCGCCAAACAAGGCCTGCTCGGCATCGGTCTGAGCGTCCGCATCTTCGACGCTGACGCTCAGGGCGTCCAGTGCTTCAAGTGCATCACTCAAAGTTTCGACCCGGTTCTCCGGGCACATCAGGCTCAGTTCAAACATGTGATCCCAATTTGTGACGGGGCCGCATGCGCTCGCGTCGCGTCAATGCGGTCCGTCCTGCAAGTTTCAATTCAACGCTTATGCTGCGCCAACCACTCTTCAAGGTAGTGGATGTTGGTGCCACCCGCCATGAACTTCGCATCCACCATCAACTCCCGATGCAACGCGATGTTGGTGTTGATCCCCTCCACGACCGTTTCACCCAAGGCCGTGCGCATGCGGGCCAAAGCCTGCTCGCGCGTGTCCCCATGCACGATGATCTTGCCGATCATGGAGTCGTAATTGGGGGGCACAAAGTAGTTGGTGTAAATGTGGGAGTCCACGCGCACGCCAGGACCACCCGGCGCGTGCCACATCGTCACCCGCCCAGGGGAAGGCGTGAACTTGTAAGGGTCCTCCGCATTGACACGGCATTCTATGGCGTGGCCACGGATTTCAATCTGCCGCTGCGTGAAGGGCAACTTCTCGCCAGCGGCCACCATGATCTGGGTCTTGACAATATCAACACCGGTAATCATCTCTGTGACCGGATGCTCCACCTGCACGCGGGTGTTCATTTCAATGAAATAAAACTCCCCATCCTCGTACAGGAACTCAAACGTGCCTGCACCCCGGTAGCCGATCTTCTTGCAAGCCGCCACGCAGCGCTCGCCGACCCGCTCGATGAGCTTGCGCGGAATACCGGGGGCGGGGGCTTCTTCAATGATCTTTTGGTGCCGACGCTGCATCGAACAATCACGCTCACCCAGATAGACCGCGTTTTTGTGCTTGTCAGCGAGGATCTGGATCTCGATGTGCCGGGGGTTTTGGAGAAACTTCTCCATGTAAACCGCAGGATTGCCGAAGGCGGCACCGGCTTCGGCCTTGGTCATCGTGACCGCGTTGATCAGCGCTGCCTCGGTGTGAACCACCCGCATGCCCCGGCCGCCACCGCCACCGGCCGCCTTGATGATGACCGGGTAACCGACCGACTTGGCGATGCGGCGGATTTGCACCGGGTCATCCGGCAATTCACCCTCTGAACCGGGCACACAAGGCACACCGGCTTTGATCATGGATTGCTTGGCAGACACCTTGTCGCCCATCATGCGGATCGATTCTGGCGTGGGGCCAATGAACTGAAAGCCGCTCCTCTCGACCCGCTCGGCAAAGTCAGCGTTCTCGCTCAAAAAACCATACCCGGGATGGATGGCTTCCGCATCCGTCACTTCGGCCGCCGAAATAATGGCCGGCATATTCAAATAGCTCAAGGCAGAAGATGGCGGGCCAATGCAAACCGCCTCCTCTGCCAGCTTCACGTATTTGGCTTCGCGGTCAGCCTCGGAATAGACCATGACGGCCTTGATACCGAGTTCGCGGCAAGCGCGCTGGATTCTGAGGGCGATTTCGCCCCGGTTGGCAACGAGAATTTTCTTGAACATGGGAATTGGCGCCTTGCCTCACTCAATCACGAACATGGCTTGGCCGTACTCAACCGCCTGGCCGTTGTCACACAGAATCCGGGTCACGACACCTGTTTTGTCCGCCTCAATTTCATTGAGAATCTTCATCGCCTCAATAATGCAAATGGTTTCACCCGACTTGATCGAATCTCCGACTTCAACAAAAGCCTTGGCTCCGGGAGAAGCAGCTCGGTAAAAGGTGCCCACCATGGGCGACTTGACGGGGTGACCGGCATCAGCCACAGGAGTTGCCTCAATGACCTGGCTGGGCGCTGGCGCTGCCGCAGGCGCTGGCGCAGCCGCCGCCACGGGCGCTGCGTAGTGCTGAACCATGGCACCACCGCCCTTGACAATGCGAACCTTGCCCTCTGCTTCAGTGATTTCCAGTTCAGAGACATTTGATTCAGACACCAGGTCAATCAATGTCTTGAGTTTTCTAAGATCCATAGAGTCTCCAACGAATTTAAAGCAACGACCGCGAATTTACCTTAATTTTCGCTAAATTGCGGCCATCTTCTTCTTTTTTAAAATTTGAACCTTGGTTTTCGGGTCAGAAAATCATCTGATCCATGGGTGAAACCTTGAAAAAAGAGAACAAATGCGTCCCTCAAGGGCTACCCCAGCGCAGCCCAGGCACGCAAGTCCTCCGGGCTCACCTTGCCCATTTTACGATGCAGCACCAAACCGTCTGACCCCAGCACCACCGTGAAGGGCAGGCCTCCGCTCAAATTACCGAGGGATTTGACCAACTCCATACCGGACACGCCCGCCATCGCCACAGGAAAGCTCACGGGCGCCTTGGCCAGAAAACGCTTGACTGGATCCAGTTGATCCACAGCCAAACCTAGAACTTGCCAACCTTTAGATGAATTTTCTTGATAGAAGGCGCTCAATAACGGCAATTCTTCCACACAAGGAGGACACCAGGTCGCCCAAAAATTTAGCAGCAAGGGCTTGCCACGCAGGGACTGCATAGCCAAAGGCTTGTCCTGAAGGCCCGCAAATTCCGCAGCCCATAGCCCCGCTTCGACCTGGGGCACCATGGAGTGCGGCTGATACCGCCACCAAGCCAAGCCAGCGCCCCCGAGCGCAGCTGCCCCGGCAACCGCTCCTATCAACCCGCGCCGACGGAACCGGTCCGCAGGCCCCTCGGGTGGCGAAGGCAATTCATTCATTTCAGTCATATCGGTTGCTCATTCAATAAACGTTTGACGGCCAGCACATCCCCGCGCGGCTTGCGACCTTTGCCATCGAGCCGCAGGGCGCCGCGAACATCATCCCGGTCATAGACCAGCAGGTGAACACCCACCTCCTCTTGCAGGCCGGGACAAAAGGAATGCACACTCAGCGCCTCGACCGATTCACCATGAAAACCAGTCACCGTCCGGGGAACATACTTTACCCGGTGGTCAATCAGCGATATCTCAGCCGATTTGCAGTCATCACAAAACAACTGGATATAAATATCGGACAATCGGGTTGCCGTGCCGTGCCAGACAGACCCGCCCAAGTGGGGGAAAAACTCCGCCATGCGCTCCATCCAGACGACCGCCAACTCACGCAAGGCGGCCAGCTCGCCAGGCTGTGTGTCCTGGCAGAACACCGAAATGTAATCGACCACGGCATCTTCAATCTCGTCGTTCCCAGGCAAAGGCGTACGGGATGGAAGGCCAAGCTGCTTGACAGCCCGGCGCTTGGCGGGGCCGTATTCCAGCCCCTCTTCCACCACCAGCCTGGCAGCCATGCTTGAAATTTCTGATTTGACGGAATCCATAGGTCTGCATTTTGCCCGGAATGCAGCAGCCTAAAATCCGGGCATGCACATTCATATTCTTGGTATTTGCGGCACATTCATGGGCGGCCTGGCCGCCTTGGCACGCGAGGCGGGGCATCGGGTCACGGGCTGCGACAGTGGCGTTTACCCGCCGATGAGCGACCAGTTGCGGGCACTCGGCATCGAGTTGATTGAAGGCTTTGGCGCCGAGCAACTGGGCTTGCAGCCCGACATGTTTGTGGTCGGCAATGTCGTGAGCCGGGCTCACTTGAGCGATGGCACACCCAAATTCCCGCTGATGGAGGCCATTCTGGATGCGGGTCTCTCCTACACCAGCGGGCCGCAGTGGTTGGCTGAACATGTTTTACAAGGCCGCCATGTGATTGCGGTGGCGGGCACCCATGGCAAGACCACCACCACCGCCATGGTCACCTGGATACTGGAATGTTCAGGCCTGCAACCTGGCTTTCTGGTCGGAGGTGTGCCTTTGAATTTTGGTGTGTCAGCGCGCCTGGGCGGTGGGGCGGCAACGGGTTTTGCGCAGGTCAAGAAGGAGCCCGCAAAGCGGGCGGGGGACACGGAGCACAAGCCGTTGCCGCCTCACCGCCCAGTATTTGTCATTGAAGCGGACGAATACGACACCGCGTTTTTCGACAAGCGCAGCAAGTTCGTGCACTACCGGCCTCGCACCGCCGTGCTCAACAACCTGGAGTTTGACCACGCTGACATCTTTGATGACCTGGCCGCCATTGAGCGCCAGTTTCACCACTTGGTGCGTACCGTGCCGGGTCGGGGGCCGCACGGCACTGGCCGTATTGTGGTCAACGGGCTGGAGGAAAGCCTGGCGCGGGTCCTTCACATGGGCTGCTGGAGTGAAGTCTGCAGTTTTGGTGCGACCGTGAGCGATTTCACGGCGCTGGGCGAACCCCATGATTTCGATGTGCTGTACCAAGGACGCACCGTCGGTCATGTGACCTGGGGCTTGAGCGGCGTGCACAACCAGTTGAATGCGCTGGCAGCCATTGGCGCAGCGCAGCACGTGGGCGTGTCACCCGAGGCTGCAGCCATAGCCTTGGCCGGCTTTGAGAACGTGAAACGCCGCATGGAAGTGCGCGGCACCGTGGTACGGCCGGGCGGCAACATCACGGTGTACGACGACTTTGCCCACCATCCGACCGCCATCCGTACCACCGTGGATGGCTTGAAACGCCGCTTGAAGGCGGGGGAACGCATCCTGGCCATCTTCGAGCCGCGGTCCAACACCATGAAACTCGGCGCCATGAAGGCCCAACTGCCCTGGAGTCTGGAGCAGGCCGACCTGGCGTTTTGCCACAGCGGAGGGCTAGGCTGGGATGCAAGCGACGCCCTGGCTTCCATGGGTGAGCGGGCGCAGGTGGCAGACTCCATTGACCAGCTGGTCGCCCAGGTGCTTGCGCAGGCCCGCCCCGGTGACCACCTGGTGTGCATGAGCAATGGCGGCTTTGGTGGCGTTCACCTCAAGCTGCTGCAAGCACTTCAAAATCAATAGCTGCTCAGTCAACAGATTTAGCGGCTAGAGGCCTAAAAGGCTTAAAAAACCTCTTTAACCCCTGAAGCAACCGTTTAAGGTGCGCGGCGGGCCAATACCGCCTGCGACAGCACATCCAGCGAGGCCAGCGAGTCGTCCCAGCCCAGGCAAGCGTCGGTGATGCTCTGGCCGTAGGCCAACTTGGAAGCATCATCTTTACCGGGCGTGAACTTCTGGGCACCGGCCGTCAAATGACTCTCCACCATCACACCAAACACGCTGGTTGAACCGCCGGCAATTTGGCTGGCGATGTCCTTGGCCACTTCCAGTTGCTTCTCGTGCTGCTTGCTGCTGTTGGCGTGGCTGCAATCCACCATCAAGGTGGCAGGCAGTTTGGCCTTGACCAGATCCTGGCAGGCAGCCTCGACGCTGGCGGCGTCATAGTTGGGGGCCTTGCCACCGCGCAGGATGACGTGGCAGTCCGGGTTGCCGTGGGTTTGCACAATCGCCACCTGACCGTTTTTGTGCACCGACAAAAAGTGGTGTCCACCGGCTGCGGCCTGAATGGCGTCGGTGGCTATTTTGATGTTGCCATCGGTACCGTTCTTGAAGCCAATCGGCGCCGACAGGCCGGAAGCCAACTCGCGGTGCACCTGGCTCTCGGTGGTGCGCGCGCCAATGGCGCCCCAAGAGATCAAATCACCCAGGTACTGGGGAGAAATCACGTCCAGAAACTCGCTGCCAGCCGGCAAGCCCAGGCGGTTGATCTCGATCAGGAGCTGGCGGGCCATGCGCAGGCCCTCATCGATGCGGAAGGTCTCATCCAGGTAGGGGTCGTTGATCAGGCCTTTCCAGCCCACCGTGGTTCGGGGCTTCTCGAAGTACACGCGCATCACGATCTCCAGTGTGTCGGCGTACTTCTCGCGCTGCACCTTGAGCTGGCGGGCGTATTCCAGGGCGGCCGCCGGATCGTGAATCGAGCAAGGGCCAATGACGACCAGCAGGCGGTCGTCGTTGCCGGCCATGATGTCGTGGATACGGCGGCGCGTGTCACTGATAAGTGCCTCAACGGGTG
>CALRWE010000050.1:0-24356 GCA_943371745.1 Rhodoferax sp. OV413 | reverse complement strand
TACAAACAAGCCAGTGCGGGCGACAACATCGACAAAAAGCCCGGCTTCTCGGACATGGTCGGGCGAGCCAAGTGGGACGCCTGGAACGGCTTCAAAGGCACCAGCAGCCAGGACGCCATGCAGCAGTATGTGGACCTGATTGAGTCCTTGAGCTGAGGCGCCGCCGCGCTTTCACTTTGGAGTGGCGCGAAGTTTGCTGGCCTTGGCAGGGATTTTGGCGTGTGGCTTGGCATGTGGCTTGCCGGCCACTTTGGCAGTCGATTTGGGTGCCAGCAAGTCGTCCAGGTTCTTCACAATCTCGCTCTCGATCCGGCCCTTGAAAGCCCCCAGCAAAAAACCCAGTTTGGCACTCAATTCAAACCTGTCATGGGTCACGGCCAGGTTGCCGCTGACACCTGATCGCGTGAAACTTACCTCATCTGCCACTGCACCCTCTTCGTAAGTGCAACTCATGCCGAACTCCTCTTCGGCATGCTCGGCCCATTTGAAGGCAATTTTTCGCGCCTCGGTGAGCCCCAGGGTGTGCTCGCGCAAAATATGTAGATCAGCCACGGGTCAAGTCTCCAGATAATTGTTTCAGGGCGCGTGTGCGCTCGGTTGCCGGCATTTTCGCCAATTGTCTGACTGCTTCATAAAAGCGCTGCCAATCCTGTCCCTCGCGCTCGAACAGCGCCTCAAACCCGGGAACCAGTTCACCGTAGGCCGCTTGGGCACCCAAAGCGGCGTTGTTGGCACCAGCCACCCAGGTGTCATAGCCGCGGTAACCACCCCAAGCAATTTTCAGCTGCTCGTAATCGAGCCGAAAATCCTTCAGGATGTCTTGCTTGGTGGCTGACAAGAACGCTCGGTCCGCAGTGGCTGACGCCGCCTGGGCATAAAGCGCACCAAGCCGCACACGCGTTGCCGCCGACAGCGCGCGAAGCTGGCGACGCCGGGCATCCAACTCGGCATATTCCTTTTGGGCGGCAGGCCCACCTTGCTGCGCGAGCCAGCGTTCGCCACCGAGTCGCTCCACCGCGGTGGCAAATGACTCGTTGAATATGGTGTCGTCCTGCACATACAGCACCTGATGGGCAAGTTCATGAAAAATCATCCGGGCCAACTCGCCCTCGGGGTAATGGATGAAGGTGTTGAGCAGGGGGTCGCCACCGGCCCAATTCAACCAGCCCAGCGTGGAGTAGGCCGGTACGCCGTAGACGCTGACTTCCAGCCCCTCCTCTCGCAGGGTCTGGGCGTGCGCGCGGGCGTCGGCTTCGCTGAAATAACCCCGGTAACTGACACAGCCAGTCACCGGAAAACACCAGGTCTTGAGCTTGAGGGAGAATTCGGGCGCGGCCACCACATTCCAAACCACTGCGCGGCGCTGCAGGTCGGCATAACGCTGATAGCTGGCGTTATCAGGCAGTCCCAAATCAGTCACTCCAAAGTCGCGAATACGTTGGGCCAGCGCCAGACGCTGCTTCAAGGCGGGGGCCACGCCTTCGTCGGTCAACCAATGCTTCACCGGTCGAGCCGCCTGCATCATGTGCAGGTGACCGCCCACCGATTGCAAGTAATAGCGCGAATCAGCGCAACCCACCAACCAGTGAACGAGGATCAACAGAAAGGCAAAACGGAGAGCGCGCATCAGAAGAAGAGTTTACGATGGGTCTCTATGCTCTACAAATTCAAATCCAAATCAACCGGCGATGTCATCATGCTGCAGCCTAACGGCCAGCGCGTGCTGGAGATCATTGGCAAAGACAGCACGTCTGCGGCTGCGGCTCAGGGCATCATCCTGCCCGGGCAGATGCTGGACGCCATTGCGGCTCTGGAAGCAGCCATCCTCCGGGAAGAGGCCGAACGCAAAGCGGCCGCAGCGTTGGCCCAGGAAACAAACGAGACCCCGCCCCGCCCGGAGGCGATCTCGCTGCGTCAGCGCGCCACGCCCTTCATTGACATGCTGCGCCGATGCGAGAAAGATGGGACCGAGATCATCTGGGGCGTGTAGACCCCTCCAGCGCTCTGAGGGCGCTCAGTCCACGCGGGCGCCAGATGCCTTGACCACAGGCGCCCATTTTCTGATTTCCGCATCGATCAACGCTGCAAACGCCTGGGGGCTGTTGCCACTGGGAATGGCGCCTTGAGCCAACAGCTTTTCCTTGATGGCGGGCGAGTTCAATGCGCTGGCGGTGGCCTGCTGCAGCTTCAGCACCACATCAGCCGGGGTGCCGGCGGGCGCCAGCAAACCAAACCAGCTGCTGGCCTCAAAGCCCTTGAGCTGGCCAGCCTCTTCAATAGTGGGCAATTCAGGCATCGCGCCTGAGCGCTGGCTGCTGGTCACCGCAAAAGCTTTCAGTCGGCCGCTTTTGATCTGAGCCATGCTGGAAGGCAGGTTGTCAAACATCACATCCACGTTGCCGGACACCATGCCCATCATGGCCGGACCTGAGCCGCTGTACGGGATATGGGTCATGAAGGTGCCGGTCATGGACTTGAACAACTCGCCTGCAAGGTGAATGGACGTGCCGTTGCCGCTGGATGCCATGTTGAGCTGCCCGGGGTGGGCTTTGGCGTACTTGATGAAATCAAGAACATTGTTGATGCCCAGGGTCTTCGCCTTATCGGCGTTCATCACCATCACATTGGGCACACCGGCGACCAGCGTGATGGGGGCAAAGTCTTTTTGCGGATCAAAGGGCATCTTGCTGTACAGCGACTTGTTGATGCCGTGGGTGCCCACGGTACCCATGAGCAGCGTGTAGCCATCAGCCGGCGACTTGGCCACGATGTCAGCGCCCACGTTGCCGCCGGCGCCGGCCCGGTTGTCCACAATAAAGGTTTGGCCAAAGGCCTTGGTCAACTCCGGCGCCACAGCACGAGCCAGGATATCGGTGGTGCCACCGGGTGCAAAAGGCACCACAATCTTCACCGGTTTGGTGGGCCAGGCGGTCTGGGCGAGTGTGGTATTTGCTATTAAAAATAAATTGCTAAACGCAATGGATGCAATGGCCAGAGGCCTAAAAATCTTAAATTTTTTTTTCATTCTCAGCTCCTTGAATCATCGTTTTTGGTACATCAATATTCCTATGAAAAAAGCCGCCAGACACGGGTCAGGCGGCTTTTGCATCACGGAGGCAGTTACTTAGTCAGCGAACTTGCCAGCCGCTTCGATCAGTGGCTTGAGCTTGGCAATCTCAGCCGTCACAAACTCTTTGTGCCCTGCAGGCTCCATGCGTTTGTCTGTGATCACCACGGCGCCCAGGCCCTCTTGTTTCTTGATGAATTCAGCGTCTTTCAGAGCCAGCTTCATGGCGTCATTCAGTTGCTTGAGAACAGGGGCGGGGGTACCCTTGGGTGCGTACAGCCCGTGCCAGATGGTCAGGTTGAAGTTCTTCAGACCCATCTCCGCCAGTGTGGGGTAGTCCTTGAGCGTCTTGTGGCTGTTCAGGCGTTGAGGCGTGGTGACGGCAAAGCCCTTGACCCGACCAGCCTCGATCTGCGTGGTGGTGTTGGTGGTTTGGTCACACATCAAGTCCACTTGGCCGCCGATGAGGGCGGTCATCGCAGGCGCTGTGCCGCCAAACGGGATGGTCGTCATGGCTTCTTTGGCGTTCACCGCAGACTGCCACATCAAGCCGCACAGGTGCGAGGCAGAACCCAGGCCCGCGTGCGCGATATTCAGCTTGCCACTGTTGGCACGGATGTAGTTCTCAAAATCGCGGTAGGTGTTGGCGGCCAGCTGGGGTTTGCCGATCAAGGTCATTGGCACATCGTTCACCATGCCCAGATACTCGAAGTCTTCCAGAGGCTTGTACTGCAACTTGCGATACAGGCCGGGCGTCGAAGCCATGCCAATGTGCCACAGCAGCAAGGTGTGGCCGTCCGGGTTGGCGCGGGCCACCTTGGTCGCCCCGATGGTGCCACCGGCGCCGTTCACGTTTTCCACCACAAAATTGCCACCTGGCAAGGTCTTGGCCATGGCAACGGCCAGATCGCGTGCGACCCGGTCAGTCGGACCACCTGCGGCAAAAGGCACCACGAAAGTGATGGTTTTACTGCCGGGGTAAGTTTGTGCGCTGGCCAGCATGGCGGTGGCTGCAGCAGCAGCGATCAATAAACGTTTCATCCAGTGTCTCCTAATTAATATTCCTACAGTCAAGCTAAAGCATAGGCTGTTTATGAGATTTGTTAACTGCGGAAACTACCTAGGATTGCACTCACAACCCTGAGAATATCGTCCGACTGCTCAGAACTCACTGGTAGCTGCGCGCATCTTCAATCACTTTGCCATCGTTGGGCAAGGAGCCCGGCAACACCAGTTCGACCAGGCCACGCAACTTGGTTATGTCGCGAATCGCCTCACTGATCTTGTTCACCAGTCCATCCGGCCCTCCACAGGCAGTTTCGACCTGCAGCGTCATGGCATCGTTGGCCATTTCGCCGGTCACCACCAGCCGGGCCCGCGCCACTTCGGGAAAGCGCTTGATGATCTCGGCCACCTGACCCGGATGCACAAACATGCCGCGAATCTTGGTAGTCTGGTCGGCGCGCCCCATCCAGCCCTTGATGCGCCCGTTGGTGCGTCCCGTCGGGCAAGGCCCGGCCAGCATGGCGGACAAGTCGCCTGTGCCAAAACGGATCAGTGGATAGTCGGGATTCAAGGTGGTCACCACCACTTCGCCCACCTCACCCGGGGCGACCGGATCGCCCGTGCCGGGACGCACAATTTCAACGATCACGCCTTCATCCAGCACCAGGCCTTCTCGGGCTTCGGTCTCGTAGGCTATCAGGCCCAAATCAGCTGTGGCGTAGCATTGGTAGCCAGTGATACCGCGCTCGGCAAACCAATCGCGCAGTGACGGTGGAAAAGCTTCCCCGCCAAACATGGCTTTGGTCAGGCTGGGCAAGGCCACACCCATCTCCAACGCCTTGTCCACAATGATCTTCAGGAAACTCGGCGTGCCGATGTAGCCCGCAGGGAGCAATTGGGTGATGGCCTGCACCTGCTGCTCGGTCTGTCCTGTCCCCCCCGGGAACACAGTGCAGCCCAGCGCGTGCGCGCCGGTCTCCATCATGGAGCCCGCTGGCACAAAGTGGTAACTGAAGCAGTTGTGAATCAACTCACCCGGCCTGAAACCTGCCGCAAAGATGGCTCGCGCCATGCGCCAATAATCCCGAGCCACGCCTTCGGGCTCATAAATAGGCCCGGGGCTGGCAAAAATACGCGGCATCCTGGCCCCAAAGCCCAGGGTGCCAAAGCCCCCAAACACATCGCCCCCCGGTATGGCGCGCGCCGCCTGCTGCCGCTCCAGGAGCTCGTGCTTGCGCGTCACGGGCAGGCGGGCGAGCGCCTCGCGGCTGCCAACCTCTGCGGGACTGACGTCTTTCAATATCTGGCTGAAAGCAGCGGAGTATTGCCGGGCGTGCGTGACTTGCGCCGGCAACGCGGCCAGCAAAGCGGATTCACGCTGGGCCGGTTCGCGCGTCTCAAGCGCATCAAAATGGTTATTCATTGCCTTGTCCTCAAGCCAACCAGCGCTTGCGCCGCTTGTAACTTTTCACATCCTTGAAGCTCTTGCGTTCACCCCCACCCATGCCGAGGTAGAACTCCTTGACGTCTTCGTTGTTGGCCAGGTCACTCGCCACGCCGTCCATCACCACCCGCCCGGACTCCATGATGTAGCCGTAGTCGGCGTATTTGAGGGCCATATTGGTGTTTTGTTCGGCCAGAAGAAAGGTGACTTTTTCCTTTTGGTTGAGGTCTTTCACGATCTCAAACACTTCTTCAACGATCTGTGGCGCCAGCCCCATGGAAGGCTCGTCCAGCAAGACCATGCTGGGGTTGGCCATCAGGGCACGGCCAATGGCGCACATCTGCTGCTCGCCGCCAGAGGTGTAGGCGGCCTGACTGGTACGCCGGGTTTTCAGGCGCGGAAAGTAGGTGTAGACCTTGTCCAGATTGCGTGCGATCTCGGCCTTGTCCTTGCGGGTGTAGCCGCCGGTCAGCAGGTTTTCCTCGATGGTCAGGTGGGCAAAACAATGTCGCCCTTCCATCACCTGCACCACGCCGCGCTGCACCAGGTCAGCCGGGGACAGGTTCTCGATGCGCTCGCCGCGCAGCTCGATCGAGCCCTTGGTCACCTCGCCGCGCTCGCCGCGCAAGAGGTTGGAGATGGCGCGCAGTGTCGTGGTTTTACCCGCGCCGTTGCCGCCGAGAATGGCCACAATTTTGCCCTCAGGCACGTTCAGGGAAACCCCTTTGAGCACCAGGATGACGTGGTTGTAAATGACCTCGATGCCATTGACGTTGAGTACGATTTTTTTCGAGTCCATAGTTCCTTGCCTTCACCAATCCACAACGCTGCACGCAGCGCTGTCGGCTGGGCTGTCATTGCGGCGCCGTCGCCGCAATGACAGAGTCAGATCAGGACTGGCAGTCCGCGGGGGTGCGGCGTGTCAGCTTCTTCTCGGCGGCGTATTTGTCGGCCGTGGCCTTGACCAGTGGCTTGATGATTTGCTCATCGGCCTGCAGCCAGTCGGAGGTGAACTTCCAAGCCTTGCCATCCCAAGTGTGAATACGCGCCCATGACGAGCCCATATGGTCTACACACGAGGTGCTGATGGGGCGCATGACACCGGCAAAACCCAAGGCATCGAGCTTGGCCTGGGTCAGGTTCAGGTTTTCCAGACCCCAGCGCACTTGCTCGCCGGTCATGACCTTACCTTTGCCGAAGCGCTCCTGCGCGGAGCGCACGCCCTCGATTCCCAGCATGGCGCTCATGGCACCGCGCATGTACAGCACCTGGCCCACTTCGTCCTTGGGTCCCGTGCCCTGGCCCTTGCCGTGAACAATTTCCATCACGTCCTTGACAAGCTTCGACTGTGGCTCGGCACCGTGCTGCATGGTCACCGCGTTGTAACCCTTGGCGCCATCGGCAACGTCTTTCACATCAGGCTCGGCGCCCGCCCACCACACGCCATACATTTTTTCGCGTGGGTAGCCAGTGGCTTGTGCCTCCTTGATGGCGGTGCTGTTCATCACACCCCAACCCCACAGAATCACGTTGTCAGGCCGGCTTTGGCGAACTTGCAGCCAGGTGGCCTTTTGCTCCACACCCGGGGCGGTCACCGGCAAGAGTTGCAAAGTGAAACCATGCATGGCGGCACGCTCCTGCAAGAGCGGAATTGGCTCTTTACCAAACGGACTGTCGTGGTAGACCAGCGCAATGCGCTTGCCCTTGAGCTTGTCAAAGCCGCCTTCTTTTTTGGCAATGGCCTGCATGATGGCGTCAGCCGCCACCCAGTAAGTGCCGGCGATGGGGAAGTTCCATTTGAAGACAGAACCATCGGCGCTTTCACTGCGGCCATAGCCCACCGTCACCACCGACACCTTGTCGGCCGGTGCTTTTTCGGTAATGGCAAAAGTGGCCCCTGTGGACAAGGGCTGCACAAAGGAGGCTCCGCCGTTTTTGCCTTTCAGACGCTCGTAGCACTCCACGCTGCGGGCCGTGTCATAACCGGTTTCACATTCTTCAAACGAGATCTTCACGCCGTTGATGCCTCCACGGGCATTCACCAGCTTGAGGTAGTCGACATAGCCGTTGGCCCATGGCACGCCATTGGGTGCATACGGACCAGTCCGGTACGACAGCACCGGCACAAATTGTTCCTTGACCTGGGCGTAGGCCGTGCCGGTCACGAGGACCGACGCACCAACCGCCACGATGGCACTAGCGAGTACGAGTTGACGAAGCTTCATTTGTATCTCCTGAGTATGTAAGTGGAAGCACTGGAAAAACCAACGGGAAAATCAATGAGGAAAGGGCCACAGACGCAGCTTTTGCTTGGCAATCGACCACAACTTGGCCAAACCATGCGGCTCCACAATCAGGAACCACACAATCAAGCCGCCAAACACCATGAGCTCTGCGTGCGCAATGCCCGCAGTCGATATCTCGATACCCACAAGTCCAGCCAGAACGGGCAGGAACTGGCTCAAGAAAATGGGCAACAGCACAATGAAGGCGGCACCAAAAAAGCTGCCCATGATGGAGCCCATGCCGCCAATGATGACCATGAACAACAGCCTGAACGATTGATCGACCGAGAACGCGGCGGGCTCCCAGGCGCCCAGATAGATGAAGGCCCACAAAGCGCCTGCGACACCCACAATGAAGGAGCTGACAGCAAAGGCCGTGAGCTTGGCGTACATCGGGCGAATGCCAATGACTGCGGCCGCCACGTCCATGTCCCGAATGGCCATCCACTCCCGGCCCACGGCACCACGAACCAGGTTTTTCGCCAGCAGGGCAATCACCGCCAGAACCGACAGGCAGAACAAATACTTGGACAAGGGGCTCTCCAGAGACAGGCCAAAGACCTGAAGGTTGGACACCGAGACCGAGCCGGAAGGCGAGTAGTTGGTGAACCACTGGATGCGCAAAAACATCCAGTCGGCAAAGAACTGCGCCGCCAGGGTGGCCACCGCCAGGTAAAGACCTTTGACCCGCAAGCTGGGCAAGCCGAACAGGATGCCGAAAAACATGGCGCAGATGCCGCCCAGAATCAACGCGACGATCAGGGGCATCCCCGGCAACCGCACAAAGAAGTTGTACGCTGCATAGGCCCCCACGGCCATGAAGGCACCCGACCCCAGCGAAATCTGGCCGCAGTAGCCAACCAGAATATTCACCCCGATTGCCGCCAGCGAAAAGATCAGGAAAGGGATCAAAATGGCCCGGAAGGTGTAATCGCTGGCCATCAAGGGCACGGCACAAAAGGCAATGGCCAGCGTCAGGTAGAGCGCCACCCGATCTTGTGCAATCGGCAGAATCTGCTGATCCGCCCGGTAGCTGGTTTTAAATTGACCGTTTTCTCTGTAAAACATATTGTTTCTCTTGGTAGGGCTGCGTCAAACGCGGTCAATGATCTTTTCGCCGAACAGGCCCTGGGGGCGAATCAGCAGGAAACCCAAGGCCAGCACATAGGCAAACCAGATCTCGATACCACCACCCACATAAGGCCCCAAAAAGACCTCGGACAATTTCTCGCCCACACCGATGATCAGGCCGCCCACAATGGCGCCGGGCACCGAGGTGAGTCCACCCAGAATCACCACCGGCAAGGCGCGCATGGCCACGGTCGTGAGCGAGAACTGGACACCCAGTTTGCTGCCCCAGATCATCCCGGCCACCAGCGCCACCACGCCCGCCACACACCACACAATGACCCAGATCCGGTTCAGCGGAATACCGATACTCTGGGCGGCCTGGTGGTCATCGGCTACGGCGCGCAGGGCCCGGCCCGTTGATGTTTTCTGGAAGAAAAGGCTGAGCAAGGCGACCAGCGCCGCCGCAATGATGGCGGCGTACAGGTCTTCCTTGTTGATCAATATGCCGCCAGGGAACACGGTGTCCAGAATGAACACGGGGTCCTTGGGCATGCCGATGTCAATCTTGTAAATGCTGCTGCCGAAAATGGTTTGCCCCAGGCCTTCCATGAAATAGGCAATACCCAATGTGGCCATCAGCAAGGTGGTGCCCTCCTGATTAACCAAATGGCGCAGCACCAGACGCTCAATGACCCAAGCCACGATGAACATCACGCCACCTGCGCTTACAAACGCAATGACGTTGGCGGCAATGGGGTCACTGATGCCCAGGTAAATCGGCACCCATTCCGCAAAGCGAGCCATCGCCAGCGCAGCGAACAGCACCATGGCGCCCTGCGCAAAGTTGAACACGCCCGAGGCTTTGTAAATCAGCACAAAGCCCAGCGCCACCAGCGAATACAGCATGCCGGCCATCAGGCCGCCCAGCAGTGTTTCAAGAAAAAATGCCATTGTGTTCTCCGGCGGTTTAGTGCGAGGTGCCCAGATAGGCGCTGATCACTTCTTCGTTCTTGCGAACTTCATCGGGGGTGCCGTCGCCAATTTTTTTGCCGTAATCCAACACTACCACCCGGTCGGAAATATCCATCACCACGCCCATGTCGTGCTCGATCAATACGATGGTGGAGCCAAACTCCTGGTTCACATCCAGCACAAAGCGGCACATGTCCTGCTTTTCTTCCACGTTCATGCCGGCCATGGGCTCGTCGAGCAACAGCACCTGCGGCTCCATCGCCAGGGCGCGGCCCAGGTCCACCCGCTTTTGCAGGCCGTAAGGCAACTGCCCCACGGGCGTCTTGCGGTAGGCCTGGATTTCAAGAAAGTCGATGATGTGCTCGACTTTTTCGCGGTGCATTTCTTCCTCGCGCTGGGCCGGGCCGATGCGCAAGGCCTGCCAGAACAGGTTGCTCTTGATCTTGAGATTACGCCCGGTCATGATGTTGTCGATCACACTCATTCCCTTGAACAAGGCCAGGTTCTGGAACGTGCGCCCAATGCCCATCACGGCCACGGCATGGCTGTCCATATGACTGAAGGTCTTGCCGCGAAAGGTGATCGACCCACTTTGGGGGGTGTAGACCCCGTTGATGCAGTTGAGCATGGAGCTCTTGCCCGCGCCGTTGGGTCCGATGATGGCCCGGACCTCGTGTTCGCGCACGTCAAACGAAATATCGGTCAGCGCCTTGACGCCGCCAAAGCTTAAAGAGATGTTTTTGACGTCAAGAATGACGTTGCCAATGGTCTTGCTCATGCTGCTGCCTTTACCGGCGCGAAGGTTTTCGCGTCGTCAATTCGGAGGGTGGCGCTGACGCTGCCGGTGCGGCCGTCTTCAAACTTGACCACCGTCTCAATGAACTGCGAGGTGCGCCCTTCGTACAAAGCATCCACCAGCGCCTTGTATTTGTCGGCGATGAAGCCCCGGCGGACTTTGTTGGTACGGGTCAACTCGCCATCGTCGGCATCCAGCTCCTTGTGCAACACCAGAAACCGGCTGACCTGGCTGCCCGCCAGCAAGGCGTCCACGCTCAGGTCGGCGTTCACCTTTTCAACGCACTCCTTGATGAGCTGGTAAACCTCGGGCTTTTGGGCCAGGTCGGTGTAGCCGGCATACGGCAGGTTGCGCCGCTCGGCCCAGTTGCCCACCGCGTCAAAGTCAATGTTGATCATCACGCAGACCTTGTCGCGGCCGTCACCGTAAGCCACCACTTCCTTGATGTGCTGAAAGAACTTGAGCTTGTTCTCCACATACTTGGGGGCGAACATGGCGCCGTCGTTGGCACCACCCTTGAGACGACCCACGTCTTTAACGCGATCGATGATCTTGAGGTGGCCGTGCGCGTCCAGAAAGCCCGCGTCACTGGTGTGGTACCAGCCGTCAGCGGTCAGCACCTCAGCCGTTGCCGCCGGGTTTTTGTAGTACTCCTTCAGCAAGCCGGGGGACTTGACCAGAATCTCGCCGTTCTCGGCGACCTTGATCTCCACGCCAGCAATCGGAATGCCGACCGTATCGGCTCTGGCCTCGTGATCAGGCTGCAGGCACACAAACACCGCTGTCTCGGTCGACCCGTAAAGCTGCTTCAGGTTGATGCCAATGGAACGGTAAAACGTGAACAGATCCGGTCCAATGGCCTCACCCGCCGTGTAGGCCACGCGCACCCGACTCATGCCGAGGTTGTTGCGCAGCGGCCCGTAAACCAGCACATTGCCCAGCGTATACAACAGACCATCGACCAGAGACACGGCTTTGCCGTCCATTTTGGTCGGGCCGACCCGTTGCGCCACCGACATGAAATAGTGGAACATGCGGCGCTTGAGGGCGCCCGCGTCTTCCATGCGAATCATCACGCTGGTCAGCAAGCCTTCAAACACGCGGGGCGGCGCGAAGTAATAGGTGGGACCCACCTCTTTCAGATCGATGGTGACCGTGGCCGCCGACTCGGGGCAGTTCACCACGTAGCCACAGGCCAGCCACTGCGAATAAGAGAAGATGTTTTGCCCGATCCAGGCCGGTGGCAAGTAAGCAAGCACCTCCTCCGAATGGGTCAGTTTGTCGAAATCAGCGCCGGCCTTGGCGCGGTTCAGGAGCGAATTGTGGGTGTGCACCACACCCTTGGGGTTACCGGTGGTACCCGAAGTAAAGAACATGGCGCCCACATCATCAGGCTTGGCCAGGCTCACTTCATTTTTCAGAAAATCCGGGTGCTGCGTTGCAAACACTTTGCCGCTGGCCTGCAGCTCATCGAGCGACGCCAAGCCTGGCTCGTCATAGTTGCGCAGGCCCCGGGGGTCGTCAAAGTAAATGTGGGCCAGCTGCGGACACCGGTCGCGGATCTCCAGCAGCTTGTCGACCTGCTCCTGGTCTTCCGCAAAGGCATACGCCACCTCGGCATCGTTGATCGGAAAAACACACTCCAGGGCGGCAGCGTCCTGGTACAGCGGAATCGGGATGGCCCCCAGGGATTGCACCGCCAGCATGGTGGCGTACAGGCGGGGACGATTCGCACCCACCACAATCATGTGGGCGCCCCGGCGCAAGCCGGCCTGATGCAGGCCGCAGGCCAACTGCTCCACCAGCGTGGCCAGGTCAGCCCACGACAGCGCCTGCCAAATGCCATATTCTTTTTCACGCATGGCGGGCTCCAGGGGGCGCTGCGCTGCGTGGTTAAAAAGAAGTCGAGGGAAAGTGGTTTGCATCCCGGTACCTTGTCTTCGAGCCAAAAATATCAGAAGGAGCCTCATCGCGCTCTCCCTGACCTGTTCACAGCAACCAGGACATTGGGGGGCCTGATTGCGGGTATGGGGCGAATAATAGTCAATCGTTTGACGCCAAGTTGTCATTTGGACAACAATTGCGAGCTTTCTCGATAGGTGTTTTCCCTTCACTTATCCCCAACTTACGGAGCCGCACAACCTTGATTGCCGACCCCACCCTCCACCAACGCCGCCGCCTCTTGAGCGAACGAGAGCTGGACACCATTCCCTGGCTGCCTCTGCTGTCTCCCATCGAGCGCCAGCGCGCCGTGGACGACTTGCAGATCGCCGATGCCAGCCCCGGTGAGTTCGTGTGCCGTACCGGCCGTCCCGTCACCTACTGGTTTGGTGTGGTGGATGGCCTGCTCAAAATGAGCAGCGACAACGCCGAGGGCCAGACCATGACCTTCACCGGCGTGCCGCCCGGCGGCTGGTTTGGGGAAGGCACTGCGCTCAAACGCGAGACCTACCGCTACAACATCCAGGCCCTGCGCAAGAGCCGGGTTGCAGGGCTGCATGTGGACACTTTCCACTGGCTGCTGGACCACTCCATTGGCTTTAACCGCTTTGTCATGAACCAGCTCAATGAGCGGCTCGGGCAATTTATCGCGGCCCGCGAAATCGACCGCATGAACAACCCGGACATCCGGGTGGCCCGCAGCCTGGCCTCGCTGTTCAACCCGGTGCTTTACCCCGGCGTGGGCGAAGTGTTGCGCATCACCCAGCAGGAACTGGCCTACCTGGTGGGCCTGTCACGCCAACGGGTGAACGAGGCCCTGACGTCACTGGCCGCACAAGGCTGCATCCGAGTGGAATACGGTGGCCTGCGGGTGCTGGACCTGCCTGCGCTGCGCTCACAGGTATTTTTATAGGAAATTGAGCGCCAGCCAGAATAAAATATAGTCTTAAAGCTACCAAATAAATAGCAAATGACTGATACCCCAAAAGCTCCTCCCACCTTTCGCCGTGCCACACCACCGCCCAGCCGGGCCGCCCTGCCCGTTGGCCAGTCCAACACCGCCGCGCTGGGCCCCGACGGCACCTTGCGCCTGAACAAGCGCATGGCCGAATTGGGCCTGGCGTCGCGCCGCGAGGCCGACGAATGGATCGGCAAGGGCTGGGTCAAGGTGAATGGTGTTGTGGCCACCATGGGCATGCAGGTCAAACCCGATGTCAAGATCGAAATCACCAAGCAGGCGCAAGGACAGCAGGCGAACCAGGTGACGGTGCTCATCAACAAGCCGCTGGGTTTGGTCAGCGGCCAGGCCGAGGACGGGCACGAGCCAGCCATCATCCTGGTGCAACCGCAGAACCGCTGGACCGAAGACAACGCGCGCTTCTTCTTTCACCCCAGCCAACTCAAAAGCCTGGTGCCCGCCGGCAGGCTGGACATCGACTCCACCGGCCTGCTGGTGCTCACCCAGGATGGGCGTGTGGCGCGCCAGCTCATTGGCGAGGATTCGCTGATGGAAAAAGAGTACCTGGTGCGGGTGGTCTACACCGGGTCCGAGAACACGGCGGCTGCCACGTCGGCTGCGGCTACGTATGGCGGCAAGATCACCCAGCTCAGCCGCATTGACGATGACGACCCCATCAGCACCGATGTGCAATCCGTCTTTCCATTCGAAAAACTCAAACTCCTGCGCCACGGCTTGAGCCTGGACGGCCAGGCACTGCAACGTGCCAAGGTCGAATGGCAAAACCCCGAGCAGTTGCGCTTTGTCCTGACCGAGGGCAAAAAACGCCAGATTCGCCGCATGTGCGAGTTGGTCGGCCTGAAGGTGGTGGGCTTGAAGCGGGTGCGCGTGGGCAAGGTGATGCTGGGCAATCTGCCGGTGGGCCAGTGGCGCTATCTGGCGCCACACGAACGTTTTTGAGCGCCTCCCGCTAGACACAGCACTCTACTGCGGGCGGGCCGGCTTCAACACAATGGGCTCCGCACAGTGATCTTTCATCCTGTGCGCACAACATCATGACCAAAGCGGCCCCCAAGCACCCCCTCAAACACCTGCACGCCTCAGATCTGCGGGCCGTGGCGCAATTGGCAATCCAGGCCACAGCGGGCGTCACCCGCATCGTGGAGGGTGTGCATCAATCCGTCTGGGACACGCTGGGGGTCAAAGGTGGCCATCTTCCTGGCCAAACCGGTGGCCTCACAGGCCTGGTCTACCGCAGCGTGCACGGGGTCAACCGGCTGGTGGGCAAAGGCGTCGACAAGGCCCTGGCCAGACTGTTGCCCGCACGGGACCCCGGCGACGCCACCCACGCGGCCACACCTGAGCGCGAAGCCGTGCTGGCCGCACTCAATGGTGTGCTGGGCGACCGCCTGGCCGCCGACCACAACCCCCTCGCCACCCCCATGACCCTGCGCTACAAGGGTCAGGCACTGGACTGGCAAAACCCGCCTGCTCCCGCCGAGGTGAGCGGCAAGATACTGCTGCTGGTTCACGGCTTGTGCATGAATGACCTGCAGTGGCAAACCGAGCATGACGGACGCCCTGTCAATCATGGCACCGCGCTGGCCCAGGCACTGGGCTGCACGCCCGTGTACCTGCGCTACAACTCCGGCTTGCACACCTCGCAAAATGGGCACGAGCTGTCCAGGCAACTGGGTCAACTGGTGTCCAGATGGCCTGTGCCCGTTGAGGAAATCACGGTCGTGGCCCACAGCATGGGTGGTTTGCTGACCCGCAGCGCCCTGCACGACGCGCAGCAAACCGCGCAAGCTTGGCCGCGTCACCTGAAGAACATTGTGTTTCTGGGTACGCCCCACCACGGCGCTCCGCTGGAGCGGGCTGGCAACTGGGTGGATGTGATTTTGGGCAGCACGCCTTACTCGGCACCTTTTGCCAAGCTCGGGCAATTGCGCAGCGCTGGCATCACCGACCTGCGTTATGGTCACCTGCTTGACGCCGACTGGCGGGGCCACAACCGCTTTCACCGCAAACCAGACAGCCGCGAGCCGCTGCCCCTGCCCCAAGGTGTGGCCTGCTACACGGTAGCAGCCACCCTGTCGCCCCAACGTGGCCGGCTTGCTGACCGCCTCATCGGCGACGGCTTGGTGCCCCTGCACAGCGCGCTGGGGCAGCACGAGGAGCCGAAGCGCAGCCTGGAATTTGCAAAGGATGCCCAGTACGTTGCCTACCGCACCGGCCACGTGGCGCTGCTGAGCAGCCCGCAAGTGCAGCAACAGATGCTGAACTGGCTGGTGCCCGGCACTTGAGCGCTGGGGCACTGGCAGTCTCCGGCCTGGCAGCCCTTGAAACTCCCAACCATCGCCCATAATTGCAGGTTGCCCGCGTAGCTTTGCCGCGCGCATCTTCATTTTTTGACCCTTACTCCCTCCTTATGACCAAACAAACCCTTTCCTTCCAGGCCGAAGTCGCGCAATTGCTGCACCTCGTGACCCACTCGCTGTACTCCAACAAGGAGATTTTTCTGCGCGAGTTGATCTCCAACGCCTCGGACGCCTGCGACAAGCTGCGCTTTGAAGCCATCAGCGACGGCGGCCTCTATGAGAGCGACCCCGAGTTGAAGGTCAAAGTCACTTTCGACAAAGACGCCAAAACATTGACCATCACCGACAACGGCATCGGCATGAGCGCGCAAGAAGCCATTGACCACCTCGGCACCATTGCCAAGAGCGGCACCAAAGACTTTGTGAGCAAGCTCTCCGGCGACCAAAAGGCGGATTCGCAACTCATTGGCCAATTTGGCGTGGGCTTTTATTCCGGCTTTATCGTGGCCGACAAGATCACGGTGGAAACCCGCCGCGCCGGCATGCAAACCACAGAAGGCGTGCGCTGGACCAGCGGTGGCGCGGGCGACTTTGAAGTGGAAACCATCACCCGCACCGAGCGCGGAACCAGCGTCATCCTGCACCTGCGTGACGATGCCATGGACTACGCCTCCGCCTGGAAACTCAAGGGCATCATCAACAAATACTCCGACCACATCAGCCTGCCCATCCTGATGGAAAAGGAAGAGTGGAAAGACGGCGAGTTGATCAACCCGAGCGACGAGCAAGGCGGCCGCCAGCCCGGTGCCATGGTCAAGACCGGCGAGTGGGAAGCCGTCAACAAAGGCAGCGCGATCTGGGCACGCGCCAAGAAAGACATCACCGCTGACGAGTACAACGAGTTCTACAAACAGATCAGCCACGATTTTGAAGCGCCGCTGGCCTACACCCACAACCGGGTAGAAGGCAGCACCGAGTACACCCAGCTGCTGTACATCCCGGGCAAAGCGCCCATGGACTTGTATAACCGCGAGAAGTCGGCGGGCGTCAAGCTGTACGTCAAACGCGTGTTCATCATGGACGACGCCGAGGCGCTGCTGCCCACCTACCTGCGCTTTGTCAAAGGCGTGGTCGATTCCGCCGACTTGCCCCTGAACGTGTCACGTGAGTTGCTGCAGGAAAGCCGCGACGTGAAAGCGATCCGTGAAGGCTGCACCAAGCGCGTGCTGGGCATGCTGGAAGACCTGGCAAAACATGACAAGCAGCCAGAAGCCTCGGCTGACGGCGTCACCGACGTCCTGAGTGCTGAAGACAAGGCCGAAGCCGAAGCGGCCGCTGGCAAGTACAGCAAGTTCTACAACGAGTTCGGCGCAGTGCTCAAGGAAGGCCTGGGCGAAGACTACGCCAACAAGGAGCGCCTGGCCAAGCTCCTGCGCTTTGCCAGCAGCACCACCGACACCGTGAGCGTGGGTTTTGCCGACTACAAGGCGCGCATGAAAGAAGGCCAGGAGGCCATCTACTACATCACCGCCGACTCGGCCATGGCTGCCAAAAACAGCCCACAACTCGAAGTCTTCAAGAAAAAGGGCATCGAAGTGCTCCTGATGACCGACCGTGTGGACGAATGGGCACTGAACTACCTGCAAGACTTTGACGGCACGCCGCTGCAATCAGTGGCCAAGGGCGCGGTTGATCTGGGCAGCCTGCAGGATGAGACGGAGAAAAAGGCGGCAGAAGAAGCGGCTGAAACCTTCAAGCCCCTGCTCGCCAAGCTGAAAGAAGCCCTCAAAGACAAGGCGCAGGACGTACGCGTGACCACCCGCTTGGTGGACAGCGCCGCGTGCTTGGTGGTGCAGGACGACGGCATGAGCACCCAGCTTGCCCGCATGCTCAAGCAAGCCGGCCAAGTCGCCCCCGAGGTGAAGCCGGTGCTTGAAGTCAACGCGGAGCACCCGCTGGTGAAAAAACTCGATGGCTCAGTGCACTTCAACGACCTGGCGCACATCCTGTTTGACCAGGCCCTGCTGGCCGAAGGCGGCATGCCGGCGGACCCGGCAGCCTACGTGAAGCGGGTGAACGCGCTTTTGGTGTAATTTATTGACAATTCCGACCGTAGCCAGCGTATTCAAATGCATTGAATGTAAAAATTCATAGCAAATAAAAAACCCTGCAGTCAACTTGACTGCAGGGTTTTTTGCTGATCGGCACTTAAGCGACTGGCCCCGGATTTAGCCGGCGTTCAGCACCGTCAACAAAGCGTGCGCCGCCAGTTCCGAGGACGCGGGATTCTGACCGGTGATCAGCAGACCGTCGGTGACCACGTAGGGTTGCCAATCGGCAACTTTGGTGTAATTGCCCCCGTTGTTGACCAGCATGTCTTCGACCCGAAAAGGCACAACCTGGGACAGACCCACCGCGTCCTCCTCGGTGTTGGTGAACCCGGTGACGTTCTTGCCCTGCACCACCGATGTGCCATCGGGTGACTTGGGGTGGCGCAACACGGCAGGCGCATGGCAGACCGCCGCTACCGGCTTGCCGGCGGCCAACGTGGACTCAATCAGGGCGATGGAGGTTACATCTTCTGCCAGGTCCCACAAGGGGCCATGGCCGCCGGGGTAAAACACGGCGTCATAAACGGGCGCGGGCAGATCCGACAGCTTGAAGGTGCGCGCCAGCAGGGCCTGCGCGGAGGCGTCGGCCTTGAAACGGCGGGTGGCCTCGGTTTGGGAGGCCTCGTCGTCGCTTTTGGGGTCCAGCGGCGGCTGGCCGCCCTTGACTGAGGCCAGAGTGATGTCGACGCCCGCGTCCTTGAACACGTAATAGGGCGCGGCGAACTCCTCCAGCCAGAAGCCTGTTTTGGCCCCCGTGGTGCCCAGTGCGTCATGCGAGGTCAGGACCATCAGTATTTGTTTCATGCGGTTTCCAGTTTGAATTCAGGGGGCTTTGGGGTGGCGCTTAGGCCTTCTTGGCCCACGAGCTGCACCAGCCCACGGCCGTGACGAGCTGGCCTTGAAACAGCGGGCAGCCGCCACTGGCCGCACCGGCCTTGCCCAAGTAAAGCGCGCAATTGCTGCATTGGCTTGCGGGCACGTAGTTCGCGTACTTGACACGATCGGCATTGGCTGCATCGTCCACATAGCCCAAGCTGACGGCAAGCGCGTCTTTCGTGTTCACCATCGGCAGGGCTGTGGCTGCTGCGGGTGGCGCAGCCGTGACGGGCGCCGGCACTGGCTGTGGCGCTTCGGGCGGCATGGTTGCTGCGGGGCTGGTCGGCTCCACTTTGGGAGAGCAGGCAGCCAGGAGTGCCACACCGGCAAAAGGCATGATTTCAATAAAGCGGCGGCGGCTGGTAGATGTAGACATGGTGAACCCTGTAAAAGTAAAAGTGAGTGAAGCGGAGAAACCAGGACAGGCTTGCCCGTCACCGACATGATTCCCTGGCACAGCCGGCCGGTCTGTGCGCTTGCGCACGGCACCTGGGAATGCACCGATACTTGTGGACTTTTAAAAATCAGGGTTGTGCCATGTCAGATCGTCGTCTTATCCTCAAAACCATCGGTGCGGGTGCAGCAGCAGCCCTGGTCGGATGTGCCACCCCGGTGGTGCGCGCCGCCCCCGAACTCATGCCCCGCAAGGGACGCCGCGTGGTGATCGCCGGAGGCGGTTGGGGCGGCATATCGGCCGCGCGCCAATTGCGCCTGATGGCCCCTGAACTGGAGGTGATTGTGCTGGAGCGCAACCCGGTGTTCTTCTCCTGCCCCATGAGCAACAAGTGGCTGGTGGACATCATCGCCACCGACTTTTTGATGCACGACCAGCTGCGCCCCGCTGCGCGGGCGGGTTACAAGTTCATCAACACCGAGATCACCGGCATTGACCGCGAGCACAAACGGGTACACGTGACCGATGGATTCCTGAGCTACGACTGGCTGATCGTCGCCCCCGGCATCCACCACGCCTACGAGGCCTGGTTTGGCAATGACCGGGTGGCTGCCAACCATACCCGTACCCACTACCCCTCGGCCTACATCCCCAACGCCGAGCACTTTGCGCTCAAGCAAAAAATCCAGTCCTTCAAGGGCGGTGACCTGGTCATGACCCTGCCACCGCCGCCCCACCGCTGCCCGCCCTCCCCCTACGAGCGTGCCTGCCTGATTGGCTGGCACTTGAAGAAAAACAAGATTCCCGGACGCATCACCATCCTGGACCCCAAGGCCGACATTCGGCCCATCGGCGCTGGCTTCAAACGGGCTTTTGAGGAGTTGTACAAGGACCAGATCACTTACGTCCCGAATGCCAAGATCAAGGAAGTCGACCCGTTCAACAAACGCGTGGTCACCGCCGTGGGCGAGTTCAAATTTGACGATGCCATCCTGATGGCACCGCACCAGGCCGGCATGCTGTGCCGCATGGCCGATCTGGTCAAGATGGACCCAGGCGGCAAGCCAGTCAACGGTTTTGCCGATGTGGACGAGGTGTTTTTGCACGCGCGGGATGACACCAGCGTCTTTGTCATTGGTGACGCGGTAGGTCCGGTGTCGCCACTGTTTGGGCACTACCCCAAGGCCGGCCATGTGGCGATATGGCACGGGCGCATGGCGGCCCAGCACATCACGTCCTTGTCCAAAAACCAGGAGATGACGCCGGTCTTGCCCGACAACCTGTGTTTCATGCTGGTCAACGGCGACCCGCGCGAGGCCATCATGGTGGACTTCAAGTACCGGTTCAACCAGGACCTGATCGAGCAGGTACAAATCGACTACAACGACCGCAACCCGGACTTGTTCGCCCGGGATATTGGCTGGGCCACGGACAGTTACAAAAACCTGTTCGGTTATTGAGTCTGGACCAGCATGCTGGCCCTGCTGCGTGCGCAGCAGCTTCCGCTGTTTATTTGGAGGCATGGAGCACGGGAGGGGCAATTGACCAGCGGCTTCTGCCACTGCTTCCCCCGCGCGACAATTCGTCCTCCAGCAACTTCCAACACGCCAACTCATGAAACACGCAAAACGCATCGCCGCACTGCTACTCTCCCTGACCGTCCTGTCCGCCACCTGGGCGCAAGACGCGGTGTCTGTCGCCTCCGCAAAGGAAGCCGGTGCGGTGCTCACCCCCAGTGGACTGGTGTACCTGTCACTCAAGGACGGGACGGGCGCAAGCCCTGCGGCCAGCGACAAGGTCAAGGTGCACTACCGTGGCACGTTTCCTGATGGCAAGGAGTTTGACAGCTCCTACAAACGCAATGAAGCCATTGAATTCCCCTTGAGCGGCGTGATCAAATGCTGGACCGAGGGCGTGCAGCGCATGAAAGTGGGCGGCAAGGCCAAACTCACCTGCCCCGCCGCGATTGCTTACGGCTCACGGGGTGCGGGCGGTGTGATACCACCCAACGCCACCTTGTTGTTTGAGGTGGAGCTGCTGGCGATCAACGGGCGTTAAGTGCACACGGGCATCCATGGAGGGCCTCCAACCTCAATTCCGGGCGCCCGCCTTGGGATGTGCCAGCTTGCCAACGCCCCGGGGGTGAGCTGCCTGAAGAGCAAAGGTTTCCTGCACTGAGAGGTGCAAGGCCAGACCCACACTGCAAAGGGGTACCCCCACCATGGCATGGGTGTGCTTTATGGCGGGGAGGCGCAGGGGTCAGCCAGTCGTATTTGTATGGCCGACCGCTCGCTCTGCGCCGCCCACAGGGCGTCCACACAGTCCTTGTCCAGCCGACCCATGGAGACCTCTTTGGTCAGTTCGGCTGCGATCGCCTCCTCGGTCCATGCCACTTTGTAGGGCCGGCGGTTCGACAGCGCATCGTAGACATCGGCAACCGCCACAATGCGGGCCTCAATCGGTATTTCGGCCATCAACAGACCGCGCGGATAGCCTGAGCCATCGCCCCGCTCATGGTGGCCTGCGACGATGTTGCGCATCACCGTACTGGCCATCTTGCTGCCCAGACCCATGTCCATCTGGTCGATGATCGACTCCCCGATCTCCACATGGCGCTTCATGACGACCCACTCGTCGGCGTCAAGCTTGCCGGGCTTGAGGAGCACCTTGTCCGGAATGCCCACCTTGCCAATGTCATGCAGAGGGGCAAAGAGAAAAACGTATTCGATGAATTCGTCGGTAAGCCCGTGCGAGGCCGCCAGCGTTCGAGCCATCAAGCGGGAATACGCCGCCATGCGCTCCAGATGCTGTCCCGTTTCAAGGTCCCTCAGGCGGGCCAGCCCGCTGGCCAGATGCACCGTGCCCACCATGCCGTTAACAATTTGCAGCTGCAAAAGATACAGCTGTGAAATGAGACGGGCAAAATTTTCCAGAAAGCTTGCGGTGTCCGCATCAAACGCGTGAGGCGACTTGGAGTCAAAAAACAAAAACCCGGACAGATGCTCGCCACGGTAAATTGGCAGCGTGAAACTGGAGCGATAGTCCCGGGTCTTGAGCCACGCGGTATGCGTGCTGTCGGCGGTCAAGGTCAGGTTGATGTCATCAATGATCCTGCTTTGGCGCGTGCTTGCCAGAAGCGCAAGGGAAGGCACCTGGCTCAATGAGGTTTCGTAATGCGTCAGCAAGACCTCATCGCGGTTGCTGCTGACAAAGGTCTTGAGTGCATCGGTGGACAGGTCATAAGTAACCAGAGCCACCCGGTCAATGCTGGGGTAGCGCGATGAAATCACGCTGTGCACCATGCGCAAATGATCGGTCAGGTTCTCTCCCTGGGCGCCTGTGTTGCCGGGCAATGCGTTGAGTTTGTCTTCGGTCATCGGTTAGCCCTTCGTCTCGTTGCCATTGCATGCCAAGGCCACCCCAAAGCGCCTTTGCCGCGCTGAAGTGTACCGGTCTGCTGGCCTCACACCAGCAGCGGATCTTCCTGCATGGCCTCCATCTGTTCCTCAAACATTTGCACCTGGCCCTGCCAATAATCACTGGAGCCAAACCACGGAAAGTTGATGGGGAAAGTGGGATCGTCCCAGCGCCGGGCCAGCCAGGCACTGTAATGAATCAGGCGCAAGGTCCGCAGGGGCTCGATCAGGGCCAGTTCGCGCCGGTCAAACTCGCGAAACTGCTCGTAGCCATCCACCAGGGCGCCCAATTGGCGGCTGCGCTGCTGACGGTCCCCGCTGAGCAACATCCAGAGGTCTTGCACGGCAGGGCCTGTGCGGGCGTCATCCAGGTCCACAAAGTGCGGACCGGGCCCCGCCGTGCTGGGCGAATCCAGCGGTGTCCACAGGATGTTGCCCGGGTGGCAGTCACCATGCAGGCGCAGCAGCCTGATCGGGTCAGAATAGGGATCTTTTTGGCCTCCAGCCGTCGTTATGTCTTTGTAAGTAGCTATTAAATCAAGAGCGCTCTGTGAGGTCTTGGCCCAGGCTGACTGCACGTCCAGCGGGATGCGCTCATGCGCCAGCAGCCAGTCCCGCGACTCAACGCCAAAGGTGTGCAGATTCAAGGCGGGTCGATGCGCAAAAGGCCTGGCCGCACCCACGGTGTGAATGCGGGCCAAAAAGCGTCCGATCCACTCCAGCACATCGGGGTCGTCCAGTTCCGGCGGGCGCCCGCCCCGGCGGGGGCTGACGCTGAAGGCAAAGCCGCCAAAGTGGTGCAAAGTGGCTCCGTTCAGGGTCAGCGGGCCCACCACCGGGATTTCAGCAGCCATCAGCTCCGCAGAAAACGCATGCTCCTCCAGAATTTGCACCTCAGTCCAGCGCTCGGGCCGGTAAAACTTGGCCACCACGGCCTGCCCATCCTCCAGATGCAGCTGGTAGACACGATTTTCATAGGAACTCAGGGCCAGTTGGCGCCCGTCGCCATACAGGCCAACGCTGGCCAGCGCGTCCATGACCACGTCGGGCGTGAGTGATTCAAAGGGGTGAAGGGCGACAGGGGAGGACACAGACAACATGGCTGCATTGTCGCGCCAGGCCGGATGCGCGTTCAATCTAGGGCTGGCTGCCCTCATGAAGCGAGAGAATGTGCCCCTCGCGCGGGTCACCCCGCCCTCCCAGCACCTTCAGGTAGGCGGCGACCACAGCGGCCTGGCCCCGGTGGTGGTGAACCACCAGCCACGGGTTTTGGGGGTCGTTGACGCGAGCCGTGAACGCTTGCCACGCCAACAGCAGGCGCTGGCCCAGCCCCTGGGCGCCCCACTCCCCACTGCGCTTCTTGATTTGGGCCGGGGCAAAAAACAGGATCGGTTTGGGGCCCGGCAGCGCTTTGGCGCCACCGAGTTGATCCACATGGGTGCCGCCAATGGAGCTGCTGTAGCGCAATTGGGTGAAGCGGGTGTGAATGGCCCGGCGCAATTCGGCGTTGCCTGCAAAGTCGATATAGACACACGCCGCATCGGCGTTGATCTGATCAAGCTGCTCATAGGCCAGCACCCGGTCGTAGCAGCCCAGGCTCTCACAAAACGCCACATTGCCCGCTGACGTCAAGCCCACGACCTCCACGCCATCGCGCTGGGCCAGTTGAAACGCGGTACCAAAAGCTGTTTTACTGGAG
>CALRWE010000049.1:0-24370 GCA_943371745.1 Rhodoferax sp. OV413 | reverse complement strand
GGCGGTGCTCAAGTCAGGGCCATTAGCCGCCACGCTGGGCAGCGGCGTGTGGACGGTGGTGATCATCTTGAGTCTGGTGGGCTGGACGGGCATTTACCGCTTGGTGCGAGCCGAATATATGAAGCACCGCTCACGCGAGTACGTGCGCGCGGCAGAGGCCATCGGGGCTTCTCATACGTCGCGCATGTTTGGTCACATCCTTCCCAACATCAGCCATGTGGTGCTGGTGCAATTAAGTCTGCATGTGGTGGGCTTCATAAAGGCCGAAGTGATCTTGTCCTTTTTGGGCTTGGGCGTGCCCATCGACATGGTGAGCTGGGGCACGATGTTGTCAGAGGCGCAAACCGAACTTGTGCTGGGCAAGTGGTGGCAACTGGTGGCGGCAACAAGCTTCATGGCGGCCTTCGTGACCGCTTTTGCACTGCTGACCGATGCGTTGCGCGACGCGCTCGACCCCAAACTACGCTGAGCCTCACCTATGAACACACTGATTAGCGTGCAAGACCTGCGGGTGTCTTTTCGCATGAGCAAGACCCACACCGCCGAGGCGGTCAAAGGCGTGAGCTTTGACATCCCGGCCAACAGCACGGTCGCCCTGGTGGGCGAGTCAGGTAGCGGCAAGAGCGTGACCGCCATGAGCATCGTGCGTCTGTTGCCCGAGAATGCCTTGGTAGACGCGCGCAGCAAGATTCTCTACAACGGACGTGACTTGCTGAGCGCACCGTTGGAAAGCATGCGAGCCTTGCGTGGCAAGGACATCTCGGTGGTGTTTCAGGAACCCATGAGTTCACTTAACCCGGTGTTTACCGTGGGCGAGCAAATTGCCGAAGTGCTGCGAATTCATCTCAAGCTCAATGCCCGCCAGGCCCTGGACCGCACACTGGACCTGATGACCGAGGTGGGCATCCCCAACCCGAAGGAGCGGCTCAAGTCCTACCCGCATGAGCTGTCGGGCGGTCAACAGCAGCGCGTGATGATTGCCATGGCAATAGCCTGCGAGCCCAAATTGCTGATTGCCGATGAGCCCACCACGGCGCTGGATGTCACCGTGCAGCGCCAGATCGTGGAGCTACTGGCCCGACTGCAGGCCCGACAAAAAATGAGCGTTCTGTTCATTAGCCACGACCTTGGGCTGGTCGGTGAAATCTCCAGCCAGGTGGTCGTGATGCGCAGTGGTGAAGTGCGTGAAGCGGGCGATGTGGCCCGCATCTTCAACACACCTACCGACGCCTACACCCAGGCGCTACTGGCGTGCCGCCCCCGGCTGGATGCGCGACCCCGCCGCCTGGCAGTGATCGACGATATCGTCAACAAGCGCCCCCCCATCACCGAGCAGCGCGTGAGCCTGCCACCCACCGGCGCGGCGCTCATTGAGGTGAAAGGGCTGCGCAAGGATTACCCGCTCAAGACGGGCTTGTTCAAACGCCATATATTTACAGCCGTCAAGCAAGCCGATTTTTCGCTTTATAAGGGTCGCACCTTGGGGGTCGTGGGTGAATCAGGTTCCGGCAAGACGACGATCGGCATGATGCTCACCCGGCTAACCGACGCCACTGCCGGCAGCATCCTGTTTGAGGGCGTTGACCTCGCCCGGCTCACGCCCGCACAGATGCGGGCCTACCGCAGCCGCATCCAGATCATTTTCCAAAACCCCTACGCCAGCCTGAACCCCCGCTTTACGGTGGGTCAAATCCTGATTGAGCCCATGCGGATTCACAGCATTGGCAAAGACGACAGCGACCGGGCGCGGCTAGCGCTGGCGATGATCGAAAAAGTGGGCCTCACTCGGGAAGCGTTTGGCAAATACCCACATGAGTTTTCAGGCGGGCAACGCCAGCGCATCGCGATTGCGCGCTGCCTGACCATGAAACCCGAGATCATCGTGTGTGACGAAAGCGTGAGCGCACTGGATGTGAGCGTGCAGGCTACGGTACTCAACCTGCTGCTGGATCTGCAGGAGGAATTTGGACTGACTTACGTGTTCATCAGCCATGACCTGGCGGTGGTGAAATACATGGCCGACGAGATTCTTGTGATGAATCAGGGAGAGATTGTCGAACGCGGCAGTTCAGAAGAAATCTACGCCCGCCCGCGGCACCCTTACACGCAACAGCTGTTGGGAGCCATACCGCGCGGATTGGTCACAGCGGTCTAAACCACAGGAATTCACTATGTGCCGAATTGCTGCTGCGGCTCTCCTGGCTCTGATCTTGCAGGCTTGTTCCAAGGCACCCGAACCGCCTGTGATCCCGGTCCGGGCAGCGCCGGCAGGCATCGCGTGGGTCAAACCGGAGGGGGTCAACATTGAGGCCATTTTTGCCCTGGCCCAAGCGGCTAACAAGCCTGTTTTTCTGTATTGGGGCGCCTTCTGGTGTCCGCCATGCAACCAGATCAAGGCCACCGTTTTCAACCGCCAGGACTTCATCGATCGAAGCAAGCTGTTTGTACCGGTGTATCTGGACGCAGACACGCCAGGTGCACAAAAGCTCGGGGCGAGGTTCAAGGTGCGTGGTTACCCCACCATGATTCTCTTCAAGCCTGATGGCACCGAGCTGACCCGACTGCCGGGTGAAGTTGATGCTGGCATGTATATGCAGGTGCTCGGTCTGGCACTGAACACCAGCAGTTCTGTCAAGGAGTCTTTTGCCGCCGCCTTGAGCGCCGGCAGCACGGCCTTAACACCCGACGCCTGGCGACAACTGGCCTTCTATGCCTGGGACCAGGATGAAGCGCAATTGGTGCCGTCCAAGGAACGGACGGCCACCCTGCACCTGCTAGCAAAAGCCTGTCCGACGGCCGCCAGTGACGCTGCATCGCGACTGGCATTGAAAGCTATGGTGGCATCGGCCATGGAAAAGACGGGGCTGCCACAGACAGCCGTACCGCTGACCCTAGTCCACCAGATACTCGCGGACACCCGCAGTGCACGGGAAAACTTTGATGTGCTGATCTACAGCGGTGAGCTGCTGGTAAGGGCATTGACTGAGCCCGACAGCGCGGACCGTAATGCCTTGTTATCAGCCTGGCGACTGGAGTTCGACCGTTTGTCTACCGATACGACCTTGTCGCGGGCGGACCGCTTGTCTGCCGTGGGAGGCAAACTGGGGTTGGCGGGTGCCGGACAACTCATAGGTGTGAAGCCACGTCTGGACACTCCCTTGATCACCCAAGTGCGAGAAGCCGTCGCCACGGCTGACCAAACCACGACCAACACCTACGAGCGTCAGGCGGTAATACCCGGTGCAGCGCAGCTGCTGAGCGAGGCCGGGCTACTGGACGAATCAGATGCACTGCTACAGACCGAGCTGCCCAGGGCAGTGTCGGCTTACTACCATATGCCGATACTGTCTCCCAATGCCAAGGTGCGCGGCGATATGCGAGCCTCTTTGGACTGGGCAGAAAAAGCATGGGATGCATCCATTGGGCCAGCGACGCGTCTGCAATGGGAAAGCAGTTATGTCAACCGCCTCATCGAGTTGGCACCCCAGGACGCCAAACGAATTGAAAAAGCAGCCGCCACTGTGTTGGCCAAACTAGCCGCGACGCCTGAGACTTTTTACGAGCGCAACCGACGTGGCCTGGAAAAAATGAGCCAACGCTTGACGACTTGGAATGCCAATGGTCAACACCATGCGTTGATCAAGAAACTTCAAAATCAGTTGAACACGGTGTGTGCCAAGCTGCCACCCCAGGACGAAGCGCGCGCTGCCTGCCTCAGGGTGTTCAAAGCCTGAGCCAAGACCTCCGTCCGAAATCCATCACAGGAGCTAACATGAAACATATCTTCCTGGCCAGCGCCTTGGCACTGCCAGTCACCCATGCACTGGCCCAGACAGCGGCACTGCCGAGCGGTTTCATCGTACCCAACGTCAACTTGACGACCGAGGGCATGCCAGGCATCCCCACCCGTATTGCCGCCAAAGTCGCACCCTACACTGAGTTTCGTGGACACGGATTTCTGGACTGGCACCCGAGGGAGCCAGCGATGCTGGTGCGCTACCGTGAGGCCGGGGACAACACGGCGCAGATCTACCGGCTGTCAGCCCCCGGGGGAAAGTTGGAGAAACTCACCGATTTCCCAGACCCCATTGCTGCAGCATCTTTCAATCCGGTGCATGGCAACTACATTGTTTACGCCCGCGACACGGGTGGCAACGAAGCCACTCAAATTTATCGCATGGACCTTGATACGCGCCAATCGGTTTTGTTATCGCTGCCCGACGAGCGCAGTAGTGCGAAATGGACCAGCCTGGGCGACCGCCTGCTGATTTCTTCGGTGCCGCTGGACAAGACGGCCAGCGGTGGCAGGCGCGACAAAATTGTTACTACGCTAGGATTGGTCGACCCTCAAACCCCGACGATTCGAAAGCCACTGGCCGAACTTCCCGGCGGCGGTTGGGGTGCCTACAGGTTCAGCCAGGACGATCAGCATCTGGCCGCCCTGCAATACCGAACCTCCAGCGATACCGACGTCGTGTTGATTGACCCTCGCACCGGCGCACGTGAAAAAATCCTGCCCCAAAGCGGCCACGACAGCGCCGGCTTTGGTGACCTGGCTTGGAGCCATGACAACAAGCAGATTTTTTTGACTACCAACCAGGGCGGGGAATTTTTTGAACTGGCGGTGTATGACCTGGCGAGCAAGCAACTGAAGGTACTGTCCAGGCATATTCCGTGGGACATCGAGAACATCAGTCTGTCCAAAGATGGCAGGCGATTGCTGGCCGTGGTGAACAACAATGGCCGCGATGAGGTCCGTTTGTTTGACACAGTCAGTGGTCTGGAACTCGCCCGCCCCGATATACCGGCGGGAGCTATCACCGGAGGACGATGGCATGAGGTCCAGACAAACCGCTTCGGATTCGCCCTGAATTCGCCACAAAGCCCGGGCGATGTCTACAGCCATGATGTAAGTACAGGACAGACCCAGCGCTGGACCACGGCGTTTGCTTCACCGGATGTCAAACCCGACCACTTCGTCAATCCGGAGTTGGTGCAGATCAAAAGCTTTGACGGCCTGACGATCAGCGGCTGGCTGTATCTGCCCGACGTGGCGCGGTTTCCTGGAAAGCGCCCGGTGGTGATTGACTTTCATGGCGGACCAGAGAGCCAGTCCACAGTGCGCTTTATGGGTCGCTGGAACTACTACCTCAATGAGATGGGTTTGGCCGTGTTGATGCCCAATGTGCGGGGGTCATCCGGCTATGGCAAGACGTTCCAGAACCTGGACAACGGATTCAAACGCAAGGATTCTGTCAAAGATGGGGGCGCCTTCTTGAATTGGCTTGGCACACATCCGCGGCTCGATGCAACCCGTGTGGTGGTGAGCGGCGGCAGTTATGGCGGCTACATGAGTCTGGCCATGGCGGTGGACTACAGCCCGCTGCTGCGTGGGGCCGTGAATGTGGTCGGCATCAGTCACTTTGTGACATTTTTGAGCAAGACCGAAAGCTACCGGAGAGACCTGCGCCGCGTGGAATATGGTGATGAACGTGACCCCGCCATGCGCAACTTTCAGGAACAAATCGCGCCTCTGAACAACGCCGCCGACATCAAGATTCCCCTCTTCGTCGTGCAGGGTAAGAATGACCCGCGTGTGCCTTACACCGAAGCCAATCAAATCGTGAAGGCCGTACGCAAAAACGGCGTCCCGGTGTGGTACCTGATGGCCGACAACGAGGGTCACGGGTTTGCGCGCAAAGCCAATGCTGACTATTACTTCTATTCAACCGCCCAGTTCTTTGAGATGACACTGTTCAACTAAGTGACCTTGATAAATCAACCTTGAATACAGGGAAGAAGTATTCAACCGCCACAACACCCGCCGGAAATCTGGAGGTGAAAGACTCTGACAAGCAATCGCCTTTTGGCAGGCAACGGGTCTCGCAAGAAGAGCAAAAAAAACCCCGGACGAGCCGGGGTCTCATGATTCGGAGCGAACCCCTGCTACACCTTAGAACTCATACATCGCTGTCAAACGCACGCTGCGTGCTTTCTGGATGCTGTCGGCCACTGGCTGGCCATACGATGGGTCAGGAGTCGAGATACCGAATTCGCCCTGCTCATTGATGCCGCGTATGCCGCGCTCATTGAAAATATTCAAGGCGTCCAAGGTGAGGGTCAAACCTTTCTGCCAGTGTGGTGTGTAAGTGGCCTGCAAATTGACTTCCCGGGTCCAAGGCAGACGGCCCTGCGAACCGCGTGCATTCAACTTGCCATCGCAATAAAACGAAGAGGAACCATACAAGATCGAGGTGGTATCCAACTCGCCAGCGTAGTAGCCAAAGCAATTTTTGGGACGTCCACTGCGGGCTACAAAACTACCACCCAGACGCCATTCATCGGTCATGGCAAAGGAACCAAACATCTTCACCGTGTGGCGGCGGTCGTTAGGCAAATTACCGAACGAGCCTTCCATCAAACCGGGATAGTCGAAATCCTGGCTGATACCTGCGTCGTCCTGGCCAATGTCAGACTTGACATAACCTTCCGTATTTCCGCGGCTGCGAGCATAGACATACGAACCTTGCAAGCTCCACTTTTTATCCCAAGCTCGCTCGAATGAAAGCTCCACAGCGTCATATTTACGCTTGGGGATCGGCATTTGGAGAGCGCTGGCAGGAATATTCACAGGGGTCAATGCACCTGAACCGTCCAGATCCACATTGGCAGTCAAATCCTTGCCGGCGTTGTACAGAAAGCAGTGCCCGATGGCACCACCGATAGCCGCAGCCTGACTCGCGGTGTAACCATTGGCTGCTGCCCAAATAGAGGGACCTTCATCGTTGCAAATGTCATCCATCGCACTCTTCAGATTGCGGTGGGTGTATTTAACGCCATAGGACCAACCACTGGATAATGCCTTTTGGAATCCGAGAATCAACTCATCCTGAAACATGGGTTTGATGTTGGGGTCTACGACCGACTTGGGATTGGGCGTGGCGCCATTGCTCGTCACAAGCCGTGAACCCAATTGGGTACCCAGTGCAGGTATCTGGTAAGGCAAGGCGCCTACAGAACCACCGTATTCATAAAACTCACGATAGTCGGTTTCAGTGCCAGATAAACGCACATTGGTGTTGGCATAAACGGGAATGTAATAGCGCCCCAAGTTACCGTAGACCTTCAGGTCACCCTTGCCGGACACGTCCCACGACGCGCCAAGACGAGGGGCCCAAGTATTCTTGATATCAATGAACGGCACGCCTGCGGCGTTGTTATTGGTGAACTGCTCGTTACGAATACCCGCGTTGAGCAGGATATCCTTGGTCACCTGGAAGTTGTCTTCGATGTACCAAGCTGAATTCTTGGTGATGAAGGTACCACCATTTTCAAAGGTACGAGCTTCAACATACGACTGTCGCGCACCCGTGTTGTTCACATAACCATTGGAGAGCTTGGAGCCAGCGCTCAGATTTTTGATCTGGTATCGTGTGGCACCAGGGTATCGGGTACCGTCCACGACTGAATACTCTTCAGTATCCAAACCAGCGCGTATTTTGTGTTTGCCAAGCGTGTACTCACCGTCAAGGCGGAAGGCCTCCCGCTTGTCCCTGGCTTCAGGTAAGGTGATGGAAGTCGCTGTCCAGCAACCATAGGTAATCCGTGGGCTCACCCGATCGTCACGCACAAAAGGGCAGGCTGCTGACGAAATATCCGATGAACGGGCATAGTTACCCACTCCGTACAGTGCTGACACATTGAAATCGTCGTTGATCCAGCTCGTCCACTTCAACACCTGGTTTTGTCCACCGTAGGTGTAATTCTCCGTTCCCACAAAATCACCTTGCGCAGTGCCATATTTTTCTGGCGACTTCCAAGTCCGGATTTTGTCGGTTGTTTTGTCGCTGAAAGCCGTCAGTTCCAACAGATTGCTGGGGTTCAAGTTCCAATCCAGCTTGACGAGGTATTGAGGCGAATCATTTTTCAACCGGGTTTGGCGGTCGACGCCAAATCCCTCGGACGACCTGTTGGCACCCTGAACCAGGCCAAAGAAAAATAACTCGTCTTTGATGATCGGGCCGCCACCCCACACATTGAGCTTGGTGTCGTCCACGCCACCTGGCCTGTTTTTCAAATCCCACTCGCCCGTAGTCGCGTTTTTCTCTGAATAAACAGACGAACCTGAGAGGGAAGAAGGGCTATAGCTGATACTGGCACCACCGCGCCACTCATTGGTACCCCGCTTGGTGTTGACACTGATCACACCTCCGAGCGAGCGGCCGTACTCGGCACCATAACCGCCGGTTTTAACCGAGTGCTCGGCTATGGCCTCAAACGGCACCTCATTGAAGGCGACGCCATTCACAATGTTGGTGACATTGAAACCGTTAATGTAGTAAGCATTCTCTGCAGGAGACGCACCCCCGAGGGACGGCACGTTGCCGCTGCGCGAACCGGTCGAACCGATGCGGCCATCACCCTCCACCGCGCCCGGCGCCAACAATGTCAGCGCAGTCACGTTCTTAGCAACGGGGATGCGGTCAATGGTTGCTTTGGTCAGAGTCTGCGCGGACTCCGTTGACTTGACATCCAGTGTCCGCACGGCCTGCCCTGCAATGACTACCCGCTGCAAGGAACCAAAGGCCGCCACGGCGCCCTCACCAGCCAGCACATTAACGACGGTTGATTCAGCTTTTCCGTCTGGAGTCGTCATGGTGACGACATAGCTACCTGATGGCAACTGGGAGACTTGCACAGCACCATCCGCGTCTGCCTTCACTTGGCGGATGATACCGATCTGCTTGTTTTCGATAACAACCACAGCGCCTTTGGAAGCCCGCACGCTGATCGAACCGGAGCTCTGTTGAGCCTGTACTGCACCGGCTGCCAACAAAAGACCGGCAGCGACTGCAATCGCGGATCGCTTCCAGCGAAACGTTGAATTAAGGTGCTTAACCATTGAGAACATCTCCATAAAAGGAATTCAAATTAACAATCCAAAGTTAGGCTCTTGGTATGACCTGCCAAAAAACAAGAAAATTCGGACTTTGGATTGCAAGAAAGTTGATGTTTCAAAGTGTAAGCACCATAACTCCCCACGGTGAGACGGGAAAACCCGATTTTCAGAAAAATATGTTAGATCGTTGCCAAAATACATCATTTGGACATCAGATGGACACACTTCCAAGCTAGTCTATTTTGAAATCGAATTCCTGCGTTGCCACGACATCCCCGCCATCGGTCACGCACTTGTACTGCATCATCGCGGCTCTGACTGCCGCATGAAACACCCGAGGACCAGACAAGATGGTCACAGCTTGGATGACGCCATTGCTGATCGTGATCTGCGCTTTCACAACGCCAGTTGTTCCATCCTGCAGGGCCTTGCGCGGCATCTCCGGGGCCACCTGAGTAGGGCATGCCACACCAATATCGTTCCGGTTTGGAGCGGGCCTAGCAGGTGGCGCTGGGGGTGCAGACACCGGCGGTGGTGGTGCAATCACTACCGGTGCAGGCGGCGGTGTGGCCACCGACACAATGGCCGGGGCGGTCGAGGTCGCCGGAGGTGCCACATCAGGCGGCGGCACAAACGGGGGTGGTGGTGCCTCCACCTTGGGCATCTGCTTGGGCGTCTCGATTTGCTTGGGCGGTGGCGGAGGCGGTGGCGGCGGGGGTGGAATGATCACCTCCTGAATCACCACGGCTTCCAATGGTTTCTTTATAAAGGTCAGCGCGTTGCGGGCCATGCCCGAGACCAGGGCATAGCCCAGGAAGGCGTGCAGGGCCACAACGACCACGATGCCCTTGAGCCGCCGTGACGGGTCCTGGTTGCCGTAGCTGTAAGGGGCGCCAGGTGTGCGCAGGGTGGTCGTGCTCATTGGACAAACTGCTCCGCACCAATGACGGCGATCTTGGTCAGGCCCAATCTCTTGCTACTGGACAGGACGTTGGCAAAAACAGCGTACTGGGAGCTCTTGTTGGGGCGGATGTGCACTTCAGGCTGCGGGTTCTGCCCACTCAAGGCCTGCATGTTGGCATCGAGCTCTTGCGCGCTGACCGGCAGGCCTTGCCAGTAGACGGTGCTTTTGTCGTCAATGTCGATCTGGATCTTCTCGGGCTTGATCAGGTTGACGGGTGGGGTGCCCACGGGCATTTCCAGTTCGACCGAGTGCAGCTGGATGGGGATGGTGATGATGAGCATCACCAGCAGGACCAGCATCACGTCGATCAGGGGGGTGGTGTTGATCTCCATCATCATTTCGGGCTCGCCCGAGCTGTTGGAGTTCCCTACGTTCATTCCCATGGGATGAATCCTTTTACTTGGTTGCGCTCATTGGTTTGCGGCGCTGTTACTTTTCGGCGCTGTTGCCTTTGTAGCGCTGTTACTTTTTGACTTTGCCCGGGACTCACCCACCCAGCGCAGGCGGCTCGGTGATGAAGGCGACCTTGACAATGCCGGCGCGCTGGCAGGCCAGCAGAATCTTGCCAACACCCTCATAGGTGGACTTCAGGTCGCCTCGCACCTGCACGGCGGGCTGGGGGTCCAGGGTGGAGACTTTCTTGAGTTTCTCCACCAGGGCGTCCACGCCGCTCACGCGGGTCTCATACCAGTAGATGTTGCCTCCCGGGTCCACCGAGATGATGATGTTCTCGGGCTTGGTTTCACGCACCTCGACGCGCTCTTTGGGGAGCGTGACGGGGATGGAGGTGGTCACAACGGGGATGGTGATCAAAAAGATGATCAGCAGCACGAGCATGACGTCCACCAGCGGGGTGGTGTTGATGGCCGACATGACGGCGTCGTCGCCGTCGTCGCTGGAGCCAACGTTCATGGACATGACGGGTCTCAGGCCTTGTTGACGGTGCCCAGCACGACGGCGTGCAGGTCACTGCTGAAGGCGCGCACTTCGTCCATGACCGCCTTGTTGCGCCGCACCAGCCAGTTGTAGGCAAGCACGGCGGGTACGGCCACGGCCAGGCCGATGGCGGTCATGATCAGGGCTTCACCGACAGGGCCGGCGACTTTGTCAATGGAGGCCTGGCCGGAAATGCCGATGGCGGTCAGAGCGTGGTAAATGCCCCAGACGGTGCCAAAGAGGCCCACAAAGGGGGAGATGGAGCCCACGGTGGCGAGAAATGCCAGACCGCCCTGGGTGTTGCTTTGCACGCGGTCCACGGCGCGCTGGATGCCCATGGAGATCCAGTCGTTGAGCGGGATGTGGCCCATGAGGCCTTCGTGCTTTTTGAGGGCGTTGGTGGCAGCGTCGGCCACAAAGCGAAAGGCGCTGCTGGCCTCCAGCGCGGCGGCACCTTGCTGCACGGTGCCTGCGGTCCAGAAGTCTTTGGCGGCGGCTTTGGCCTGGCGGCCCATCTTGGCTTGCTCCAGGAGCTTGACGACCATGATGTACCAGCTGCCCACGCTCATGATGAGCAGCAGCAACAAGACGACCTTGGCCACCGCGTCGGAGGTCTTCCACAGGGATTCCAGGCCATACGGGTTGGCGGCTGACTCGGGGACTTTGGGGGCGGCAGCCCCTGAAGACAGGCCGGGTGTGACCGTGGCGACAGCGGGGATGGCAGGCGTTGCGCTGGTCGCTGCAGGCGCTGGGCTAACCGCCGATTGGGCGCCAACCACGCCAGACGTCAGAGAAAGGACCAATCCCAGCGCACATGCGCCAGCTTTCAACACTTGAGCAAGCTTCATTTCCACTTAGTTTCCTTTAAAAGATTATTTGTTGAAAGTGTTTGTCCATCTGGATGCAAACACTCCAAAAACGCAACGTGCCAGTATAGGAGCGCGAGGTCAGCACTTGGCCTAGGACAAGCCCTTGGATGGAACGATGCCGCCCGGTGCACCCTTTAAAGACAGACACTACCCATTCTGCCGGTCCAGCTCCCGCAGTCGCCTCAACTTTTCAGCAATTTTGATCTCCAGCCCGCGTTCAACCGGACGGTAAAAACCAGGGTTGGCCATGCCATCGGGCAAGTACCGTTCGCCTGCCGCAAACCCGTCGGCTTCATCATGGGCATAGCGGTACGCTTTGCCGTAGTCCAGGTCTTTCATCAGCTGGGTTGGCGCATTGCGCAGATGCATCGGCACGGGGCGGGTGCCGTCCTTTTTCACAAAGGCGCGGGCTTCCTTGAAGGCTTTGTAGACTGCATTCGATTTGGCCGCCATGGCCAGATAGACCACGCATTCAGCCAGCGCCAGTTCGCCCTCGGGCGACCCCAGGCGTTCATAAACGTCGGCCGCGTCCAGAGCGAGACGCAGCGCGCGCGGATCAGCCAGCCCGATGTCTTCGCTGGCCATGCGGATGAACCGGCGCGCCAGATAACGGGGGTCCGCACCGCCATCCAGCATGCGCACAAACCAATACAGCGCGGCATCGGGGTTGCTACCCCGAACCGACTTGTGCAGGGCCGAAATGGTGTCGTAAAACTGCTCGCCCCCCTTGTCATAGCGGCGCATGCGCTCGCCCAGCACCTTGAGCAGCCATTCATCGGTGAGTTCGGCGATCTTTTCCTGGCGAGCTGCCACCGCCAAGGTCTCCAGCGTGTTGAGCAATCGCCGGGCATCGCCGTCGGCGTAGGCTACCAGTCGATTGATAGCTATATCTTCAATAGCACCAAGACCAATAGAATCAATAGCCAGGAGCACTATTTTCTTTAAATCCTCGGCTGTAAGTGGCTGCAGCACATACACGGCTGCCCGGGACAACAAGGCCGAATTCACTTCAAACGACGGGTTCTCGGTGGTGGCGCCAATGAAGGTGAACAACCCACTTTCCACATGCGGCAAAAAAGCATCCTGCTGGCTTTTGTTGAACCGGTGCACCTCATCCACAAAGACAATCGTGCGCCGGCCCTGTCCGCGCGCCAGTTGGGCCAGTTCTACCGCTTCGCGTATCTCCTTCATGCCCCCAAGTACGGCACTGATGGTGATGAATTGGGCATCAAAAGCCGTCGCCATCAGCCGGGCGATCGTGGTTTTGCCCGTGCCGGGCGGCCCCCACAAAATACAACTGTGAGGTTGTCCGGACTCAAACGCAATCCGCAGCGCCATGCCCTCGCCAAGCAGTTGCTGCTGGCCAATCACCTCACTGAGGGTTTTGGGCCGGAGCCGCTCGGCCAGAGGCTCATGGGGCCCGGGATTGCCTTTGACGTCTCTCACCACATCAAGGACGGATCACGTCCGCCCCCGCCGGGGTTTTGAACTGAAAGCTCGCGCTGGGCAACGCAGGATTCACCTCCATGCGGCTGAATGTCAGGAGGGAGCGTTGCCCAAAACTGTCGAGTATTTCCAGCGCGGCCAGCCCGCCAGTCACATTTTTTGCCGGTTCATTGGCCTGAAAACCCACCCGAATGGTCTGCAACTGACCATCTCCCGCCTTGGGCGTGGCGGCCACCCATTGCAGTCCGTCCTTGTCGGGCGCATCTGCCAGTGTGAAGTCAGCCTGCAGCGCCCGCAAATCCGGCGCAGCAGCGATCAACGCCGCAGGGGTAGAGCCCAAAACCTGCGACTGCTTGCGCGCAGTCACCTGGTTCAGGTCTGCGTCATACAGCCACAAGGTTTGACCGTCGGCCACGATGCTTTGCTCAAACGGCCTGGTATAGATGAACTTGAACCGGTGGGGCCTGGCAAACTCGAACGTGCCGCTGGACGTTTTCACCCGAGGTGCCTGTCCCTCTTTGGCCGGCGAGGTCACCACCTGCGTGAAGTCGGCGCGGCCTGTTTTCACTGCTTTCACAAAGAGTTCAAGGCTTTCAAGGCCTCCAGCCGTCGCATTGATTGCCCAAGCAGCTATTAAAATAGTAGCGATTCGTTTCATGTTTCATTCCGCCCTTGCAGGCACCAAAATTTCACGCTGACCACTGCTGCTCATGGAACTGACCAAACCGGCGTTCTCCATGTCTTCAACCAGCCGGGCCGCGCGGTTGTAGCCGATCTTGAGGTGGCGCTGAACCAGCGAGATGCTGGCCTTGCGGTTTTTAAGCACCACCTCGACCGCCTGGTCGTACATGGGGTCTTTCTCACCGCTGCTCCCGCCGCCCTCACCCATCAAATCACCCACACTGTCATCGGTGCCGCCCTCGAGCACGCCTTCGATATAGTTGGGTTCGCCCTGGGATTTGAGGTAGCTGACGACACGGTGCACCTCCTCGTCACTCACAAAAGCACCGTGGACACGGGTAGGCAGGCCACTGCCAGGCATGTAAAGCATGTCACCCAAGCCCAACAGGGCTTCGGCGCCCATCTGATCCAGAATGGTGCGGCTATCGATCTTGCTGCTGACCTTGAAGGAAATGCGGGTAGGAATGTTGGCCTTGATGAGCCCGGTAATCACGTCCACACTGGGGCGCTGCGTGGCCAGAATCAGGTGAATACCGGCGGCGCGCGCTTTTTGGGCCAGGCGGGCAATCAATTCCTCGATTTTTTTGCCGATGACCATCATTAAATCAGCCAGCTCATCAATCACGACCACGATGTGTGGCAGGCGCTCCAGCGGCTCAGGCGACTCGGGCGTCAGGCTGAACGGGTTACCAATCAACTCACCCCGCGCTTTGGCCTCATCCATCTTGGCGTTGTAACCAGCGAGGTTTCGCACACCCAACTTGCTCAGGAGCTTGTAGCGACGTTCCATCTCATTCACGCACCAGGTCAAGCCGTAAGCCGCCTGTTTCATGTCGGTGACCACGGGCGCCAGCAAATGGGGAATGCCCTCGTAGACCGACATCTCCAGCATCTTGGGGTCAATCATCAGGAGCCGGACATCCCGCGCCTCGGCCTTGTACAAAAGGCTCAAGATCATGGCGTTGATACCCACCGACTTGCCAGAACCAGTGGTTCCCGCAACCAGCACGTGAGGCATTTTGGCAAGATCAACGACCACCGGGTTGCCAATGATGTCTTTGCCCAGGCCCATGGTCAGCATCGACTTGGCTTCATGGTACACCGATGAGCCCAGGATCTCAGCCAGGTTGATGGACTGGCGCTTGGCGTTTGGCAACTCCAGTGCCATGTAGTTCTTGCCGGGTATGGTCTCGACCACCCGGATCGACACCAGACTCAGAGAGCGGGCCAGATCCTTGGCCAAGCCCACAATCTGGGACCCCTTCACGCCCGTGGCGGGCTCGATCTCGTAGCGCGTGATGACCGGACCCGGTTGGGCCAGGACCACCCGCACATCGACACCGAAATCCTTGAGCTTTTTCTCGATCATGCGGCTGGTCATCTCCAGCGTCTCGGGGGCGACCGTCTCCTGCTTCAAAAGCGGACTGTCGAGCAAGTCAACCTGCGGCAAATTGTTGTCAGGCAGCTCTTTGAACAAGGGTTTTTGCCGCTCTTTGACCACCCGCTCGCTTTTGGGCACATTCATTAATACAGGCTCAATCATCACGGGCGAGGGGTGGTACACAGCCATGTCCTCACGCTCTTCAATCAGAACTTCTTCTCGCTCCCGTGCGGCCTGCTGACCCATCGCGATGTCTTGCGCCACCTCTCGCTGCTCGCGCCGGGATTCGATTTGCACACTCAGCCAACCGCCCAGGCGCTCTGCCACCTGACCCCAGGAAAACCGGAACACCATGGCCGAGCCCACCAGCCCCAAGGCGATGGCCAGAAGCGCCGAACCCGCAAAGCCCAGCCAATGCACACTGAGTGGCCCCCAAAAATAGCCCAGGACACCGCCACCGTGCCCCGGCAAACGCAGCTCCAGACTGTAAAGGCGCGACCATTCAAGAATGACACTCGCACTCAATAGAAGGGCCAGCCCAAGCCAGAACGCAAGCCGGCTGGCCGTGAACCGCGCAAGGATGGAATTGGCAGAAGCCAGGGGTTCGGTCTTTGGCGTGAGTAACTCCCGCCCGCGAAGCCATTGCGCCAAACCGGCGAGCCAGGCATGAATACCCGCTGCAACACACCACCAAACCGAAAACCCCAATAAAAAATAACCCCCGTCCGCCAACCAGGCGCCCAGAAGCCCCGCCTTGTTGCGCACCGGGCCGCCATCGCCTGAAGTCGACCACGCGGCATCCTGAGGCGAGTAGCTCAACAGGGCCAACAGACAAAAGATCAGAACCAAAAAACCAGCCATCAGGCCCAGCTCACCCATGAAACGGGACCAACCGGAACGAGGCGGGTTGGTTGAACTACGGGAGGAATTCAGGGTGTTTAACGAGTAAGTCATACTACGTCTGACTGTACACGGCACAGCAGATTTTTAACAAAAAGGTTTTTCAAGATGTCAAACGAACGACATGCCCGGGTTTTGATTCTGGGCTCCGGACCAGCGGGTTACACAGCGGCCATCTACGCTGCCCGAGCCAATCTCAACCCCTTGCTCATCACCGGGATTGCCCAGGGTGGCCAACTCATGACCACCACCGAAGTGGACAACTGGCCAGCAGATGTGCACGGTGTCCAGGGACCCGAATTGATGCAGCGTTTTCAGGAACACGCCGAGCGTTTCAAGACCGAAATCATCTTCGATCATATTAACGCGGTTGACTTCCGAAAACGCCCTTTCACTTTGACGGGCGACAGCGGCATTTACACCTGTGACTCCCTGATTATTGCCACCGGTGCCTCCGCCAAATACCTGGGCCTGCCCTCCGAGACCGCATTCATGGGACGCGGGGTGTCCGGGTGCGCCACTTGCGACGGCTTTTTTTACCGTGACCAGGAAGTCTGCGTCGTTGGCGGGGGCAACACGGCCGTCGAAGAAGCCTTGTATTTGTCCAATATCGCCAGCAAGGTCACCTTGGTGCACCGCCGCGACAAATTCAAGGCCGAGCCTATTCTGGTCGACAAAATGATGGAGAAAGTCGCCTCTGGCAAGATTGAACTCAAGACATTTCGTACTTTGGATGAAGTACTGGGCGACGCCAGCGGCGTGACCGGCATCCGCCTGAAACACGTGGACACGGGTGTTACAGAAGACCTGACGCTCAAGGGCTGCTTCATCGCCATTGGCCACTCGCCCAATACCGATATTTTCCAGAATCAACTGGACATGGCAGGCGGCTACATCATCACCCTGAGCGGGCTCAAGGGTTTTGCCACACAAACCAGCGTGCCGGGCATCTTTGCCGCCGGCGACGTGCAAGACCATGTGTACCGCCAGGCCATCACCAGCGCAGGCACGGGCTGCATGGCAGCACTGGACGCACAGCGCTTTCTGGAACAGGAATAAGCCCAAGGCGCCGACAAAAGAAGCCGAACGAATCCCGCTATAATTGCAGGCTTTGCTGAAATTGGGCGTCAAAATCCGATTTCGGTAGTTGGGTTACCGCCACCCTTTTTACTTGGCGAGGTGAGGTTTGAGCCAGATTTGATTTGCTTTAACAAGCGTGTCGTTTCCAGCGAAGGCCGTTAAGAAGTATCGGAGTGTCCTTATGGCACGCGTATGTGAAGTCACGGGCAAAGGCCCCATGGTCGGAAACAAAGTTTCCCACGCCAACAACAAAACCAAGCGCCGGTTCCTGCCGAACCTGCAATACCGCCGTTTCTGGGTTGAGTCCGAAAACCGCTGGATTCGTCTGCGTATTTCAAATGCAGGGCTGCGTTTGATCGACAAAAACGGTATTGATGTTGTGCTCGCGGACCTGCGCGCACGCGGTCAAGCCTGATAACTCAAAGGAAACATCATGGCAACCAAAGGCGGACGCGAAAAAATCAAGCTGGAATCTACAGCGGGCACTGGTCACTTCTACACCACCAGCAAGAACAAGAAGACCATGCCAGAGAAAATGCTGATCAAGAAATTTGATCCTAAAGCTCGCAAGCATGTGGATTACAAGGAAATGAAACTGAAGTAATTCAGTTTCTCTCCACAAAAAAGCCCGCTGATAGCGGGCTTTTTTCATGGGCTTTCCTTACAGAAAGGAAGAGCCCGATCGAAAAACATCACACGTCAAGCGTGCGCAGCCCTCAGTCTCAATGAGAATTCCTGCAGCGCGGCGATACCGCTGGCTTCCGCCCGGTGACACCAGGCTTGCAAATCAGTGGCGAGTTGCTCGCGCGTGTGAGAACGATTCAGCCACAGTTGGCGCAACTCCTCGCGCATGATGACCATTTTGTCCAGCACGGGGGATGCAGCGCGCGCCAGCGCCAGATGGGACGCCATCGCTGCCGGCACCTTGTCGGCATCGCGGTGCATCCAGCGCTGGGCCGCCTTGATGACGGTGGCATCTGCGCTTCTGGCCTTCATGACAATCATTTCGTTCTTGAATGCCCGGCGCATGTCTTTGGCGTAGCCGGCCATGATTTCGTAGCGGTTTGAAATCAGCGCTTCCAGCGTTTTTTCGTCAGCGACCATGCGCACCTGACCCAGTGCCAGGCGGGGCGGCGTCTTCTTGACTTTGGCCAGACCTACCGCCTTCATCAGACGGATGTACATCCAGCCGATATCAAATTCGTATGGCTTGACCGACAACTTGGCCGATGTCGGGTAGGTGTGGTGGTTGTTGTGCAGCTCCTCACCCGCAATCAGGATGCCCCAAGGTGAAATGTTGGTACTGGCGTCGGCTACCTCAAAGTTGCGATACCCCCAAAAATGGGCTGCACCGTTGATCACACCAGCTGCCATGACGGGCGTCCAGGCCATCTGCACGGCCCATACGGCGAGTCCTGCCGCGCCAAAAAGCAACAGGTCAATCACCAGCATCAGAGCCACACCCAAGGTCGAACGGCCCGCATACACGTGGCGTTCAAGCCAGTCATTCGGTGTGCCATGGCCATAGCGCGACAAGGTGTCGGTGTTCAGGGCCTCTGCGCGGTACAACTCATAGCCTTGGAGCAACACGGTTTTGATGCCATGCACATGCGGGCTGTGCGGATCTTCGGCTTGCTCGCACTTGGCGTGGTGTTTTCGGTGAATGGAAGCCCATTCCTTGGTGACCTGGCCAGTCGTCAACCAAAGCCAGAACCGAAAAAAGTGAGAGGCCACCGGATGCAGATCCAGCGCGCGGTGAGCTTGGTGCCGGTGTAAAAACACAGTCACGCTCACCATCGTGATGTGGGTCATGGCCAAGGTGAAGAGCACCATTTGCCACCAAGCCAATTCCCAAAAACCGTGTGCCAACCAGTCGATGACAGCACTCAACCCAACCCAATCAGGTAACAGCATATGTGATAAAAATTCCGCAACGATTTTTGATAATTCTCAAATCGAACCTTCGATCGCTCGATCCAACCCGGATTCTAGGCTTTTGGGCCACACAGCGCGCCTGACCCAGCAGCTACCTCAGTTTTTTTGCCAGACAGCGGCAAAAAAACCATCCGTCTGATGGCGGTGCGGCCACAAACGCAGGTAGCGTTGGCCGTTATCACCCCCGCTACATAAAGCGGCAGAGCCCTCCACCTTCAGACCGCTGAGAACTTCACCCGCATCGATCGGGGTGAACGCCTCGTTGGCATCGGAAAACGCCTGGGCCACAGCCTCGTTTTCCTGAATCATCACGCTGCAGGTGGCATAGACCAAGCGACCACCCGGCTTGAGCAACCGAGCTGCGCTCTGCAAAATGGCAGTCTGGGTCACAGCCATTTGCTCAACCGAGGCCAGCGATTGACGCCACTTGAGGTCAGGACTGCGTCGCAAGGTACCCAAACCCGAGCAAGGCGCATCAACCAGTACACGGTCAATCTTGCCAGACAGGCGCTTGACACGCTCATCCCGCTCATGGGAGATGGCCGCCGGGTGCACATTGGACAGGCCACTGCGAGCCAAACGGGGCTTCAAGGCATCCAGCCGGTGCGCGGAGGTGTCGAAGGCGTACAGGCGACCCGTGCTGCGCATACCCGCACCTATCGCCAGAGTTTTGCCGCCGGCACCCGCGCAAAAATCCACCACCATCTCGCTGCGCTTGGCGTCCAGCAGCATGGCCAGCAGTTGCGACCCCTCATCCTGGACTTCAAAAGCGCCCCGGGTGAAGGCGTCGAGCTTGTTCAAAATGGGCTTACCAGCAATGCGCAGGCCCCAAGGGGAGTAGGCCGTAGGCACCGCCTTGATACCGGCTTGAGCCAGTTCTTTTTGAACATCCGCACGTTTGGCATTGAGCGCATTAACGCGCAAATCCAGACCAGCACCCAGATTGAGGCTCTCGGCCAATTGCCAAAAATCGTCGCCCAGCTGGTCTTTGAGTGGTTGCACCAGCCAATCAGGGAGGTTGTGACGATGACGCTCCATCAGATCAGCCACATTGATCTTTTCGCACTGGTCCAGCCAATTGATTTCCTGGTCGGTCAAGGCACTGCGCAGGAAATCGCCCGGACCATAAAAGCCCAGTATCGCCAGGCGCCGCTCCTTGGGACCGCTGCCAGAGGGGGCAAAGTGGTCAAAAAGAAGCTTTTTTCGGAGAACGGCATAGACCGTTCCGGACAAGGTGGCGCGCTCGCGCGGCCCCAAACCGCGGTTTTCGCGGAAAAATTTGGAGACGACCGCATCGGTCGGGTGGTCGAATTTGAGAGTAAGGCGGACGAGTTCAGAACAAACGTCAAGCAGGGCTTTTGGGTGCATAGCCTACGATTGTCCCATGACTGATGAAACACTTCCCCCACTCACCCCCACCCGCAAGGGCCAGTACCGCCACTACAAAGGCCTGCGCTATGAAGTGATAGCCACGGTACGTCACAGCGAAACACTGGAGCCCATGACGCTATACCGCGCCTTATATGGTGAGCAGGGCCTGTGGGTGCGCCCTGCAGCCATGTTTGAAGAAGCCGTTCTGATTGATGGTGCATTGCAGCCGCGGTTCACCTGGCTTTGCGCTTGAAACGTGACCAATGTGTGCCAGCACACCGACACGTCGCACACGGCTGCCTAGAGTGAGTGGAACAGGGCGCTGGACACGCATGCCTTCGCGTTTACCGGGCATTCACCTTGCTACAACAAAGATTCACCTGACAAAGGCAGGATCAATCCACAGCCCATGACCTCACAGCAAAATATATCCATGACCCACTCATCCTCATGGCACACCCGGGGCAGACTGAGGCCCTTATCGCTGGCCTGCGCCTTGGCGCTGGGATTGGCAGGCTGCAGCGCCTGGTCGCCTCCCGCACAAGAACCCGACAGGCTCGCGATTCCTTTCCAGTGGTCTTCGGCAAACGTGGCCCAGTCGACCCCGACCTTCTCTCTCAAGAACTGGTGGCAGCGCTTCAACGACCACCAGCTGACCGCGCTGGTCACCCAGGCCCTGCAAGCCAACACCAGTGTGCGCACCGCTCAGGCCACCCTCCAGCAGGCGCGTGCCGTGCGCGACGTCAACGCGGCGGGCTTGTCACCCAGTCTTTCGGCCTCGGGGTCCGCCCAACGCGGCAAGTCGGATGGCAGCGACACCCGCAACAGTCTTCGGACCGGGCTGGACGCTCGCTGGGAAATTGACATTTTCGGGGCCCGACGCAGCAGTTTGAACGCCTCCGAGGCCGACGCCCAGGCATCCCAGGCCTCACTGGCCGACATTCAGGTGTCCATCGCAGCGGAGGTGGCACTGGCCTATATCCAGTTGCGTGGCCAGCAGGCTCAGTTGCAAATTGCCCGCAACAACCTGGTAAGCCAGCAAGAAACCCTGCAGATCACTGATTGGCGGCTGCAGGCAGGCCTCACAAGCTCGCTGGAATTGGAGCAAGCCCGCACCGCCACCGAACAGACCAGCGCCCAGTTGCCCACGCTGCAGACAGGCATCAACCAGACCCGCCTCAGTCTGGCCTTGCTGACCGGCCAGACGCCGGACGCCCTGCAAGCGCTGGTCTCCGAGCCGCAACCCGTGCCGGCCCTGGCCGGCGATTGGGCCTTGGGCATCCCCGCCCAGACCTTGCGCCAGCGGCCCGACATCCAGGCCGCTGAGCGACGCGTGCGGGCGGCGCTTTCACGGGTATCGGCTGCTGACGCTGCACGCTACCCGGGCTTCGCCCTGAGCGGCTCCCTGGGCCTGAACGCCCTGAGCTTGAGCGGCCTCATCAGCGGCGCCAGCGTGGCCAGCGCGCTGCTCGGCAGCATCTCGGTGCCGCTGTTGGATGGGGGTGCAGCGCGGGCCCAAGTGCGGGTGCAGGAGGCAGGGCTGGAGCAGTCCCGCGTGGCTTATGAGGCGGTGGTCTTGACGGCACTCAAGGATGTCGAAGGCGCCTTGGTGGCCTTGCAAGGCGATCGTGCCCGGCAGCTGCATCTGCAAAACGCGGCTACCGCCGCCGCCAACGCGGCCCTGTTGGCACAACAGCGCTACGCCAGCGGGCTGATTGACTTTCAGACCGTGCTGCAAACCCAGCGTACCCTGCTCACGGCGCAGGACAGCGTGGCCAGCGTGCAGGCGGCCATCAGCACCGACCATGTCCGCCTGGTCAAAGCGCTGGGCGGCGGCTGGAACTAAATACCCGCCGCCCGACACCCAAGTTCACACACATCACAAGCCACCATGAACCCTACCCCAAAGTCCAGCGAACCCATTTCGACTGCCGACCTGCAAACGCTGCTCAACGAGGCGCCAGCCCGCGCCTGGTGGCGTGGCCCCAGGCTGTGGGTCCCGGTCGCGCTACTGCTCTGGGTGGCCGGCGGTATCTATTACTGGCAGGTCCATGCCCAGCGCAAGGCAGCCCCCGTCTTTGTGACCGAGCCAGTCAGCCAGGGCAATCTCACACTCACCGTGTCTGCCAACGGTACGTTGCAACCCACACGCTCGGTCAGCATTGGCAGTGAACTCTCAGGCACGGTCTTGCGCGTGCTGGTGGATGTGAATGATCGCGTCAAAAAAGGCCAGGTGCTGGTGGAGCTCGATACCGCCAAGTTGAGTGACCAAGTGGCACGCTCCCGCGCCAGCCTCGGCTCGGCCATTGCCCAGGTGGCCCAGGCCGTCGCCACTGTCATGGAGACCCAGGGGAACCTGGCCCGACTGGAGGAAGTCGCCAGAATTTCCGGGGGGAAAGTGCCTTCGAAGGCTGAGCTGGACACCGCCCACGCCACCCTGGCCCGCGCACAAGCCGCTGAAGTCAGCGCGCGCGCCAACGTGACCGTGGCCCAGGCCACGCTATCCACCGATGAAACCAACCTGTCCAAAGCCTCGATCCGGTCCCCCACCGACGGCGTGGTCTTGACCCGCACGGTGGACCCGGGCAATGCAGTGGCCGCATCGCTCCAGGCCGTCACTCTGTTCACTATTGCGGAAGACCTGACCCGACTGAGACTGCAGGTGAATGTGGACGAAGCCGATGTGGGCTCGGTCAAGGTGGGCCAAAAAGCCAGCTTCACGGTGAGCGCTTACCCATCGCGCAGCTATCCCGCCACCCTCACCCGCGTGGCGTTTGGTTCAACCATCACCGAAAACGTGGTGACCTACATCACCTACCTCGACGTGGACAATACCGACCTGAGCCTGCGCCCGGGGATGACCGCCTCCAGCATCATCACCGCCACCGAGCGGCGCGACGTGCTGCTGGCCCCCAACACGGCCCTTCGCTTCACGCCCACCCAAAATGGCGCCAATGGCGCCAATGGCGCAAATCAGGGAAGCGGGGGAGTCATGTCCAGCCTGATGCCACGCATGCCGCGAACCGGCGCGCGCAAGTCCGCCACGGGCTCCGGCCCGAATAAACAAGTTTGGATTCTGGATGGCGTTGCGGCCAAGGCAGTCGCAGTAACCACCGGCATCAGCGATGGCCGCATGACGGAAATCACCGGTGGGGACCTGAAGGCCGGCATGCTGATCATCACCGACCAACGCACCGCGGGCTCGGCCCCATGAGCCCTGAGCCGCTCATTCAGCTCAAGGGAGTCACCAAGGTCTACGGTCAGGGCGCCACCGCCCTGCAAGCCCTCAAAGGCGTTGACCTGACGATTGAATCCGGCGATTTTGTCGCCATCATGGGCCCCAGCGGTTCGGGCAAGTCCACCGCCATGAACACACTAGGCTGCCTGGACACACCCACCACCGGCGAATACCTGTTCAACGGCGTTCATGTGGAGAACCTGTCGCGCGACCAGCGCGCGCGTCTGCGCCGCCAGTTTCTGGGCTTTGTATTTCAGGGCTTCAATCTGCTCGCGCGGACCACAGCGCAAGAAAACGTGGAGTTGCCTTTGCTTTATCGGGGTGAATCAGCAACGACTCGCCATGCGATGGCGGCCAAGGCCCTGGCCTCGGTGGGGCTGGCCGGCTGGGAAGACCACACGCCCGCGGAACTGTCGGGTGGGCAACAGCAGCGCGTAGCGATTGCCCGCGCCATCGTGACCCAACCCGCCGTGTTGCTGGCAGACGAGCCCACCGGCAATCTCGACACCCACCGCAGCCAGGAAATCATGGAGTTGCTGTGGAGCCTGAACGTTAAACAGGGCATCACGGTGCTGATGGTCACACACGAAGCCGACATGGCGGCCTATGCCAAACGCATCGTGCATTTTGTGGATGGCGTGGTTCATAGCGACACACTCAATCCCCAGCC
>CALRWE010000048.1:0-24642 GCA_943371745.1 Rhodoferax sp. OV413 | reverse complement strand
GAACCGCCCGACGAACTACTACCCTGGCCTCACCCAGATTCTGGTCTACCCGAGACCCTTTGTCGCGCCACGGGGGCACACCGATGACGCGGGCGTGGCCCACCACGGCCACCAGGTGCTGTCGGGTGAATCCTGGTCGCAAGGGCAGGTGATTCTGTCGTGGCAAGACACGCTGGACGGTGCGGCCACACCCCATGACGGTCAAAACGTGGTGATCCACGAATTTGCCCACCAGCTCGACCAGGCCACAGGCAGTGCCAACGGCGCTCCCGCATTGGCGCGCCGGGCGAATTACGAACGCTGGTCCGCGGTGCTGGGTGCCGAGTTCGAAACCTTGCAAGCCCGCACCGCGCGCCGGGAGGACACTTTGTTCGACGACTACGGCGCGACCGATCCGGCCGAGTTTTTTGCAGTGATCTCGGAAGTGTTCTTCGAGCAGCCACAACGCATGGCCACGGAACACCCGGCGCTTTACCAGGAACTCCGGGCGTTTTACCAGCTCGACCCGCAGAGTTGGTGAGCCAGGCGCACGGTTAACATCCTCTGCATGATTTTCTCCAAAAAAAACCAGCCGCCTGCGCCCAGAACAGATGAGCGCTTGGCCAAGCGTGTGGCCGAAATGGTGCCCTGCTCGCGCCGCGAGGCCGAACAATACATTGAAGGCGGCTGGGTGAGCGTGAGCGGCGTGGTGGTCGAAGAACCCATGTTTAGGGTGTCCAACCAGAAGGTGGAAATCGACCGCAACGCCAGCCTGATGGAACTGACCGACGTGACGCTCCTGCTGCACAAGCCGCCGGGCTTTGACGCCGTGGCGGAGTTGGGTGAGGCCAATAAAAAGATCAAACCAGCGCAACAACTGCTGCAACTAGCCAACCATGCGACCGACGATCCCAGCGGTACGCGTGTGCTCAAGCGCCACTTCGCCAAACTCACGGCCACCGTGCCCCTGGAGACTGGCGCCAGCGGGCTGGTGGTTTTCACCCAAGACTGGCGCGTACTGCGCAAGCTCGAAGAAGACGCCGGTGTGATCGAGCAAGAAATGATTGTCGAAGTGTCGGGCGAGGTGGCTCCCGGCATCCTGCGACGGCTCAACCAGGGGCTGGACTCGGAGCGCCAGACGCTGCCCCCCGTCAAGGTCAGCCTCAACAGCACCAGCGAGACCTCCAGCAAGCTGCGCTTTGCGCTCAAGGGCGTGCACCCCGGCTTGATTGCCTTCCTGTGCGAGCGCGTCGGGCTGGAGATTCTGAGCATGAAACGCCTGCGCATTGGCCGGGTCTCCATGACCCAGTTGCCGCCCGGACAGTGGCGCTACCTGCAAGCACACGAGCGGTTTTAAGTTGTCACGAACAGCTGACCCCGCGCGGCGTCGGTGATGGCCACCACGCAAGGGTGAGTTACACGGCGCTCCACTGAAATCGCGTAAAACTCCTCTACCAGCTCGTCAGAGCGGCCAATCAGCTCGACCCCGAACTGCTCGATCGTTTCGGCCTCCAGCACGAAAGGCGCCATAAAAATACCCGACCCCTCGCGACCAAAGGCTTTCATCAAGGCCACGTCGTCAAACTCGCCAATGATCAGCGGGTGAAGCTGATGGCGCACCAGCCAACCCTCAAACTGCTGGCGCACCGAGGCCGCAGCGCCTTGAAGCAACATCGGCATGCCATTGAGGCATTGCGGAAAGTCGCCCTTGAGTCGGGCCTTTAATGCGGGCGCACAAAAAAAACTGATAGTGCTTTGCCCCAGCGGGTGGTTAAAAGCCTTGACGCTGATACGCCGGGACAGCGGTTCATCGGCAATCACCAGATCCAGCCGATGCAAGGCCAGTTGTGCCAGCAGATCAGGAAACTTGCCTTCGCTGCAAATCAGCTTGACGGGCTCCGGCACCGCCAACGCAGGTTCCAGCAGCCGGTACGCCACCGACTTGGCCACCGAGTCAGCGACCCCCACCCGAAAGTCCAGCACCCGCTTGCCGCCATGTGACTGGCGAACAGCGGCCTCCAGTTCGGCCCCCAGCGTGAAGATTTTTTCGGCATAGTCCAGCGCCAGCCGGCCGTCCTCGGTCAACTCCAGTTGGCGTCCGCTTTTTTGAAATAACTTGCGGCCCAGCCACTCTTCCAGCAATTTGATCTGGCCTGAGAGGGTTTGGGGCGTGGTGTGCAGTTGCTCACCGGCCCGCATGATGCCACCGGCCTTGGCCGTGACCCAAAAATAGTAAAGGTGCTTGAAGTTCATGGTGTGAGGAGGGACACAGAGAGGCAATGACGCCTATTGTTCGCAAAATTCGAATTTAAATTGTTATAAATACGAATTTACACGAAGTGATGCGAACTTTACAGTCAACTCCACATCACATGACGTGATTGATCAAGGAGATGACTTATGCGACTCAGTACCAAAGGCCGATTTGCCGTGACCGCCATGATTGACGTGGCGCTGCGTGAGCGGCTGGGCCCGGTTCCTCTGTCAGACATCGCCCTGCGCCAGCAGATCTCGCTGTCTTATCTCGAGCAAATGTTCAGCAAGCTGCGCCAGCACGGTCTGGTGGAAAGCACCCGTGGCCCCGGCGGCGGCTACGCGCTGGGCCACCGTGCCGACAACATCACGGTGGCGGACATCATCGGCGCTGTTGAAGGTGGTACTGGCACGTCTGACGATGAGACCAAACGTCTGGCCCACAACGCGGGTCAGGACATGACCCAGGAAATGACGCAAGACCTATGGGACTCCCTGAATTCCAGAATGCTGGACTATATGCAGTCCATCACCCTGCGAAGCCTGGTACTGGGGCAGTTGGCCAAGGGTGTGCGGGTGGAAGCCCCCGCTTCAGCCAACCGGGGTGTATTCAAGAAGCCCAAGCTCGAATCCGTGCACAGCAACGTACCGAATTCGGTATTCGCGCTGGGGCGCGTGTCGATGTCACGAGGTTGAGACAACAGCCTGCCAGGGCTGTTGCGGTGAATAAGTGTGAAGCCCACCGATAAGCCGGATTCTGTGCATGGGGGCTGGTCTTTCAACCTTTCCCCATGTGACTGTCATTAATCTGGGCTGCTGGTCACCCAACAGCTCGGTGCTACCTACCCGCCAACTCCGGGGGCCCCGTCAACGTTGGCCTACTTGGTATTGCTGCGCGTAGAGATTGCCCGTTTCACCCGCACTCAAGCGGCTCGTCTCTGTTGCTCTGATCCTCACCTTATACCCACCGCTTGCGCGACAGGCTTTCAGTGGACAGCCGTTAGCTGCTACGCTGCCCTATGCAGTCCGGACGTTCCTCCAGTGCGGTGTTTCCACCCGACGCCTAAGCGCCGTCCTTGCGGCTTGCACCAGCGACAGTCTGGCAGGCTTCACACCCTTATTATCAGGGCAACCGAAACGCATTAAAGGAGCCGATCATGAAAACCGACAACATACTGCAAACCATTGGCCACACCCCCCACGTTCGAATCAATCGCCTGTTTGGTGCCGGGCAAAACGTGTTCATCAAATCCGAGCGCAGCAACCCCGGCGGCTCCATCAAGGACCGCATTGCGTTGGCGATGGTTGAGGCTGCGGAAAAAAGTGGTGCCTTGAAGCCCGGCGCCACCATCATCGAACCCACCTCCGGCAACACGGGTGTTGGCCTGGCCATGGTGGCCGCAGTCAAGGGTTACAAGCTGATTCTGGTCATGCCCGACAGCATGAGCATGGAGCGCCGCCGGCTGATGCTGGCCTATGGCGCAAGTTTTGACTTGACCCCGCGCGAAAAAGGCATGAAAGGCTCCATTGCCCGCGCCATGGAATTGGTCGCTGCCACGCCCGGCGCCTGGATGCCCCAGCAGTTCGAGAACCCGGCCAACATTGACATCCATGCGAGCACTACGGCGCAGGAAATTCTCGCCGACTTCCCGGATGGCATTGACGCTCTGATCACCGGCGTCGGCACGGGTGGCCACCTGACCGGCTGCGCCCAGGTCCTGAAAGCCAAATGGCCCAACCTGAAGGTCTATGCCGTTGAGCCAGTGGCCTCGCCCGTGATCTCGGGTGGAGCCCCCTCACCCCACCCCATTCAGGGCATCGGCGCTGGCTTTATCCCCAAAAACCTGCACATGGACTTGCTGGATGGCGTCATTCAGGTGGATGCCGAACCAGCACGCGAGATGGCACGCCGCTGCGCCCGGGAAGAAGGCATGCTGGTGGGCATCTCCAGCGGCGCCACCTTGGCCGCCATTGCGCAAAAACTGCCAGAGTTGCCCGCCGGAGCGGTGGTGCTGGGCTTCAACTACGACACGGGCGAGCGGTATTTGTCGGTGGAGGGCTTCTTGCCCGCTTGATACTTGCTTTTTGGCTCTGCCTGCGCTTTGCAAGTTCCACTTGCCGCTGATCAAACTCTTGACGCGGCCTCGATCATTTCATGCAGCTCGGGCTGCCAGTTGCCTTCGTGCTCCAGGGCCGTGTGCACGAGAACGGTCTTGGTAGGCATGTCAATGACGACACGCTGGCCGTGATGGCCGTTGAAGAACGGGCGCGATCCGTCGGCCTTCCAATGCCACATGTGCGCCTTGCAGCCGCGACGCTGCATCGCCGCGCCTTGGCGCACCTGCTTGAGTGGCGCTGGCCTCAGCACCGAGCGGTTGCCACAAGGCATGCTGAGCGAACTCGGACATCGACATGCCCGTGACCTTGCGAATCACGATCCCCAGCGTCAAGGGACACAACTCGTTGTAGTTGTAGGCGAGTCCCTGCGCCTGGCGCTGCTGGTTCCAGTTCGCCACGGTCCTGAAGACATTGGCGGTCTTGGTGGTGAACGCGCTGGGGTAAATTGTGCTGTTGTCACGGTCGTGCAACACCTCGGCGCCGCTGGACATATTGCTCAAGTTGCGCAAGGTGGTCGAACCGTGCAGTGTTCCCACGAGCTCTGGCACATACCTGGATGCAAGATCGTCATAGGACTCGATGAGCTTGCGGTCCAGGCAAATACCCAGTAGCAGGGAGGTAACGCTTTTCGCCATGGACCAGCTGGTCAGGCGCATGGCCGGCGTGCGCGCGTGGCGATACCGCTCCACCAGGATGTCCTGCCCACGGCAGATCAAGAACCCGGTGGCGGTCCACTGATCCAGGTAGTCATCGACGCTCTTGTTGAAAAAGCCCCATCGGTACTTGAAGTTGTCCCGACGCGCCTCCGTGAATGGGATGGGCGAACGCGACGCCTCCATGACACGATGCGGCAGCATCTTCTCGAAACCACCCGAGTAGTTGCCGACCCGGAACCCAGGCTCCCGGTTAAGCCCGCCGGCCCACCCCGTGGGGTACCCTTGGGACGCGCCCCACCTGTCTTGCGCCCAAGTCAGCCCCGGAGCAAGTCCCGTGGTGGCGGCCAGTGATCCCTGAAGGAAATCACGTCGTTGTAGGGTCATAGCTCAGATGATTGGTAATTGCGACCCCAGGAAGTCGAACAAGTTCATTGTGCCAAAGCCTTGCGGAGGATCAAGCCCTCAGCGCCAGGCACCCAGATCCCTTTATCATTCCGGCTCTGCTTGATAACCACGAGCCCATCATGATCCGACTGACTGAACTCAAACTCCCTTTGTCTGCCCTGCCGGTAGACACCCGCCGCGCTGCGGATGCCCAAGCTGAAACCGACGCTGATCGCCTCCCGACGCCGCACCCCATCGCTGAACTGACCAGGCTCTCGGCCTTGGCTCTGGGTGTGGCAGAAACGGCAATTGCCGAACTGAAGGTCTTCAAACGCAGCTTCGATGCGCGCCAGCCGGAGCTGCTGGCGGTCTATATCGTGGACCTGACGCTGCACGACTCCGGCTTGGTGGATGGCCTGCTGGCGCGCTACGCCTCGCATCCGCACATCGCTCGCACCCCTGACATGGGTTACCACTTGGTGACCCACGCCCCCGCCAACCTGGCCCTGCGCCCGATCGTGGTGGGGTTTGGCCCGTGCGGCATCTTTGCAGCGCTGCTGCTGGCCCAAATGGGCTTCAAGCCCATCGTGCTGGAACGGGGCAAAAAAGTGCGTGAACGCACCAAAGACACCTGGGGGCTGTGGCGCAAGCATGTCCTCAACCCCGAGTCCAATGTGCAGTTTGGCGAAGGCGGTGCCGGCACGTTCTCAGACGGCAAGCTGTGGAGCCAGATCAAGGATCCGCGCTTTCTGGGTCGCAAGGTGATGGACGAGTTTGTCAAGGCCGGAGCGCCTGCCGAGATTCTGGTGGAGGCGCATCCGCACATCGGCACCTTCAAACTGGTGAAGGTGGTGGAGAACATGCGCGAACAGATCATCGCCCTGGGTGGCGAGATTCGCTTTGAGCAACGGGTGTCGGATGTGCTGATTGAAGACGGCGCCGGCGGCCGACAGGTGCGCGGCCTCACCGTGCAGAACCTGTCCACCGGGCAAAGTTACGAGCTGCGGGCCGACCGCGTGATCATGGCCCTGGGCCACAGCTCGCGCGATACGTGCGCCATGCTTTACCAGCGCGGTGTGGCGATGGAGGCCAAGCCCTTCTCGATTGGATTTCGCATTGAGCACCCCCAAAGCGTGATTGACCGAGCCCGCTGGGGGCGGCACGCCGGCCACCCCAGCCTTGGAGCTGCCGACTACAAGTTGGTGCACCATGCCCACAACGGCCGCTCGGTCTACAGCTTTTGCATGTGTCCGGGCGGCACCGTGGTGGCCGCCACCTCAGAGCCGGGCCGCGTGGTCACCAACGGCATGAGCCAGTACTCGCGCAACGAGCGCAACGCCAATGCAGGCATCGTGGTGGGCATTGACCCCCAGGACTACCCCACCGATGCTGACGCTTTTCACGCCGCTTTGGGCGGCCACGTCGACAGCCAGCCCCCGGCAGGCCACCCGCATCACCCGCTGGCAGGCATCGTGCTGCAGCGTCAGCTTGAATCCAACGCTTACGTCATGGGTGGGTCGGACTACAACGCCCCGGGCCAACTGGTGGGCGACTTTCTGGCGGGAAAGGCGTCAAACCAGTTGGGCGATGTCGAACCTTCCTATAAACCCGGCGTCACCCTGGGCGATCTGGCCCCCGCCCTGCCCGGCTACGCCATTGAGGCCATTCGCGAAGCACTGCCCGCCTTTGCCCGCAAGATCCGGGGTTTTGACATGCCGGACGCCGTGCTCACCGGGGTGGAAACCCGCACCTCATCGCCCTTGAAAATTCCCCGTGGGGATGATTTTCAGAGCACCAACACCCGGGGTTTGTACCCCGCTGGTGAAGGCGCCAGCTACGCGGGCGGCATTTTGTCGGCGGGTGTGGACGGGATTCGGGTGGCGGAGGCGCTGGCCACCAGCCTCGTGGGCTGAGGGCTGTTCAACCTGCCCGCTTGAACATGGCCAGCAGGGACCCGGCCAGCACAAAAAGGCCGCCAAAGGTGCGGTTCAGGGCGCGAATATGCGCGGGCGACTTGAGCGCACCGAGCACCCTGGACGCGAGTACGGTGTAGCCCGCCATCACCACCAGATCGGTGAAGGCCAGCGTGACCGCAATGACCAGGTATTGGGGCAGCAGGGGCTGGGACAGGTCCATGAACTGCGGCACCACCGCCAACAGAAACACCGTGCCTTTGGGGTTGACCGCGTTGATCATCCAGGCCCGAAGGATCATGGAGCGACGGGTAACCCGCACGCCGCCCTCTGCACTGGCCACCATCGGCGTGGCCGGCGCGCGCCACTGGGCAATGCCCAGCCACACCAGATAGGCCACCCCGAGCCACTTGACCACCAGAAACGCCGAGCCGGACGCCGCTACCAGCGCGCCCAGGCCGACCCCGACCACAATCACTTGCGTCCAGATGCCCAGCACCAAGCCAAATGACGTGAAATAACCCCGGCGAAAGCCATGGTTCAGGCCCGCGCTCATGGCGGCAATGGCGCCCGCGCCAGGAGAGACACTGATAGCCCAGGAGGCAGCAAAAAAGGCAAGCCAGGTAGATAGTTCCATGGACAGAACTATACCGGCTTGCCCTCCAAATTGACCCCGTGAAGGGTCTTCGGTCAGACTTGTGCGCTTTGCAGCGCCGCAATGCGCTCTTCAATCGGAGGATGGGTAGAAAACAACTTGCCAATGCCGCCGGCAATACCCATGGCCGCCATGCTCTTGGGCAACTCGCCGGGCGTCATGCCGCCCAGACGGGCCAGGGCGTTGATCATGGGTTGCTTGCGGTTCATCAACTGCGCGGCACCGGCATCGGCCCTGAATTCGCGTTGACGCGAAAACCAGGCGACGATGATCGCGGCTACAAAACCCAAGGCAATGTCCATCACGATAGTGGTGATGTAGTAGCCCATACCTGGGCCGTCATTGGTATTTTTCAGAATGACTTTGTCGACAAAGTAGCCCACCACGCGGCTGATGAACACCACAAACGTATTCATCACGCCCTGAATCAGCGTCATGGTGACCATGTCGCCATTGGCAATGTGCGCTACTTCGTGACCAATGACCGCCTCGACCTCTTCCCGGGTCATGCCTTGCAGCAAGCCAGTGGACACCGCCACCAGCGCTGAGTTTTTGAACGCGCCGGTCGCAAACGCGTTGGGCTCACCTTCAAAAATCCCGACCTCAGGCATGCCGATGCCAGCCTTGTCGGCGAACTTGCGCACCGTCTCCACAATCCAGGCTTCGTCCGTATTTTGCGGCTGGTTGATCACGCGCACGCCCGATGACCACTTGGCCACCGGCTTGCTGATCAACAGCGAAATGATCGCGCCACCAAAGCCCATGATCAGCGAGAACATCATCAAGGTACTCAAATCCAGACCGTTGGCGCCCATAAAGCGGTTGGCGCCGGTCAGGCTGGCAACAATGCCCAGCACCACCATCACGGCCAGGTTGGTCATAACAAACAAGAAAATACGTTTCATGATTTCTTTCAAATACGGCTCAGTCAATCAAGCCAATGGAACGAATGGTAGGGGCGAGCACGCCAAATACAAGAGATCTGGCGGCAAATGCACACCAAGTTTACGGGCATTCAGCAGTGGAGCGGATCAGCGCATCACCGCTGGTTTTGGGCAAGCGAAACACGCTCACGTCGTCATAAAACACGGGATCCTCATTGCCAGCCCACCAGCCGGGCACGCCCAGCACGGGCAAATGGGCAAATGGCTTGCTCGCCAACTTGTCAGCGTTGAGGTCAAGGGCCAACCAACGGTCGATTTCTGCGATTGAAGGGCTGGCGCAAGAAACTCTGTACACATGCGCAGTCATCGACTTTCTGGCAAAAACAAGCTTCTCCATCAGCGCATGGCCGAACAGCACCAGACGCGCCTCACGCCACAGAGGGCGCAGGTCCACAAACAGGCGCGGCCAGTCTTTGGCCGCCAGGGCGTTCCACAACTCATCAGGGGCTTGCAGGAGCGCGGCGTTTTCATCAAACACGGTCAACCCATCACGCGCCGGCCCCCGCTCGGGCTGGATACCCGTGCGGGCAATTTGCGTTGCCTGCAACTCGTTCAGGCGCTTTTTGGTCAGGGGAAAGCGGTGCCACACCAGACCATTGAAGAAGTCATGCAAACCGTCGCGGGTGGGCACACGCCCCCTATCAAATATGTACTGCTCGTACGCCATACCGGCGGGCAGCTCGCTTTGCGGCACAAAGCAGACCGGCGCCACGCCAGCCTGATTCAAGGCGTCTGGCTGGGCCATCCCGGCCAGCACGCTGCGGGCCATCGCATCACCCCGGCTACGCCACGGCGCGAGCCAGGGTGCAGCCCAGTCAATGGCGTCTAGACCAGGCGCCACGGCAGGGCTTCGCCAGAGCGCAGGGGTTTGAGTTCGGCTTCCCCGTAGGCAAAGCTCTCGGGTGGCGTCCAGCTTTCACGGCTGAGCGTGATGGTGCCTGTGTTGCGTGGCAGGCCATAAAAATCGGCGCCATTGAAACTGGCAAAGGCTTCGAGCTTGTCCAGGGCCGCCACCGAATCAAAGGCCTCGGCATACATCTCCATGGCTGCATGCGCGGTGTAGCAGCCGGCGCAGCCGCTGGCATGCTCCTTTAAATGGGCGGCATGCGGGGCGCTGTCGGTGCCCAAGAAGAACCTGTTCGATCCGCTCGTGGCCGCTTGCAGCAAGGCCACGCGGTGTGTTTCACGCTTCAACACCGGCAGGCAGTAGTAATGCGGCCGGATGCCGCCGGTAAAGATGGCGTTGCGGTTGTAAAGCAGGTGATGCGCCGTGAGCGTGGCCGCAGTGAAGCGGTCAGCCTCGGCCACGTACTGCGCAGCCTCTTTGGTGGTGATGTGCTCGAAGACGATTTTCAACTCCGGAAAATCCCGGCGCAGGGGGATGAGTTGCGTGTCAATGAACACCGCCTCGCGGTCAAACAGATCGATGTCGGGCGAGGTCACTTCGCCGTGAACCAGCAGCAGCAGGCCTGCGCGCTGCATGGCTTCCAGCGTTTTGTAGGTCTTGCGCAGATCGGTCACGCCGGCATCGCTGTTGGTGGTGGCGCCTGCCGGGTACAGCTTGGCAGCAACGACACCGGCGTCCGCTGCCCGCCTGATCTCCTCGGGGGGGAGGTTGTCAGTGAGGTAGAGCGTCATCAGCGGCTCAAACTGCACGCCTTCGGGCACAGCGGCCTGAATGCGCACCTTGTAGGCCAGGGCCTGCGCGGCCGTGGTCACGGGCGGGCGCAAATTGGGCATGATGATGGCGCGGCCAAACTGGGCGGCGGTGTGCGGCACCACGGTGTGGAGCGCGTCACCATCGCGCACGTGCAGGTGCCAGTCATCAGGGCGGGTGAGAGTGATTTGTTGTGTCATGGGCCGTATTCTCCCAAATCACCCGACCCAAGCTCCTTTCAGACCCCCGATACGGGTAGGTATTTTCAAAAAGCTTTGAGCCAGTCGCTCACTGGCCTGTTCAAAGTGGCGCTGTGGGAGGGATCTGCTTCAAAAACCACTCGCCGTCAATTGCCCCAAATCCGTTGAGGGCCATACAAAAAAATTATCCAACGGCCTGGGTGGATTCGCCCTGCATCGTCAAAAAATCCCACAAAGCCTGGGCTGTGTTCTTGGTGGCATGCCCGCTGGGGGCTGCCGTACGCGTCGGATTGGAGGGGCGCTCCCGGTAGGCGCGTATGTCCATGGTGATGTGCAGGCCGGCCAGCCCGGGTGGTGCTGCGCCGACCAGCTTTTTGGCACGCAAGTCCTTTTTTACGGCGCTCAGTGGCAAGAAGGCGATGCCATGGCCCTCAAGGGCCATGGCCTTGAGGCCTTCTGCCATGTCGGTCTCGTATACCCGGTCAAAGTGTATGGCCGTGCCGGACTGTTTGAGGATCAATTCCACCATCTGACCCAGGTAGGCACCCGGCGCGTAACCCAGATATGGCAAGGTCTGCCCCGGTCGGCCCGGCAACTGAAACATCGGTGCACCACTGGCGTCCGGCTTGACGTAGGGCGCCACCACCTCCTCGCCCAGGCTGACCATCTCGTAACGATCGGCATCCAGCTGGTAGGGCTGCGATGGGTGGTGGTAGGCAATCAACAGGTCGCAACTGCCCTCCACCAGGCGCATGACAGCGTCGTGCACATTGAGCGCAATCAGACGGCTCTTCATGGGCCCGAACTTCTCGCGCAAGCCCGACACCCACGCCGGAAAAAACGTGAACGCCAGCGTGTGCGGCACCGCAAACTCGATCACATCCTTGCCCGCCGAGGTATGGCTGCGCAGCATGGCGCGGGTGCTTTGCAGCGCCTGCAACACCTCCAGCGACTGGGCATACAAAGTCTCGCCCGCCGGGGTCAGGCGCGTGGGGTAACTGCTGCGGTCCACCAGGTCGGTGCCCGCCCAGCCCTCCAGGGACTGAATGCGGCGTGAAAAAGCGGGTTGGGTCACATGACGCAACTGGGCCGAACGGCTGAAACTGCGGGTTTCAGCCAAGCTCACAAAATCTTCAAGCCATTTGGTTTCCATGCGCGAGATTATGCGCGGCGGGTTGGGCTCAGGGCCCCAGCGCCGCCAACTGCGCCTTCAAGGCCGCGTTCTCTACCGTGAGTTCAGAAATGGTCTGGCGCAAGCGGGCAATCAGGCCTTGCGGGGTCTCGGGCTCGGTACGCGCCACCGCGCGGGCCTCGCGCACCTGTCGGGCGGCCTGTTGGAGCTCTTTCTTGCCACCTGCTGCAGCCACCACTTGCTCCTCCACCGGGAGCGAGGCCACGGTGGCGGCGGTGTTGATGGAAATCGTGCCGGACTTGACTGCAGCCAGCAACTCCGGCGAGGCGGACTTCTGGATTTTTTCAATCTGCACGATGGTGTTGCTGCTGATGCGCGCCGCTTTGGCAATGGCCTCGCGGGTGAGCAAGGCGTCCGGGCGGGCCAGAACGGGCGCGGGCGCCGCTGCGGCAGGATCGGACTCATCCCACGGGGCTGAGCCGTCGGCGTCCACAAGCGCAGGGCTTGCGGCTGGCGCGGTTCGGGTCGCCAAAATATCTTTTTTGCGCAGGGCCAGAACGCCACGCTGAAAGTCAGAGACACTGCGCCGGCCCAAATGCTGGTCAATCATCCACAGGTGCACATCGTCCAGCGACTTGAACGCGGTGTTTTGCACAGTATTGAACGCAATGCCGTGCCGGGTGCAGATGCCGTAGCGGTTGTGCCCGTCCACCAACACATCGCCCCACAGCACCAGAGCATCACGGCACCCCTCGGCCAGCAGGCTGCGCTCCAGTGCCTCATGTTCATCGGGGGTGAGGGGGTCGATGTAGGCAAGCAGTTCTTCGTTAACCGTGATGTTCATGGGGTAGCGGGACAGATAGTGACAGGGCGGCCATTCTAGGCGCTGGCTTCATTAGTCACTTTTTAATAGCTACAAACCATTATAAATCGCTGGCTAGAGCCAAGAAATACCATAAAAAATCATCCACACACCTCAGAACCCTGGTTCAGCGGGTTCAAGGGTTTCAGCGAACCGGATCGTGTTGCGTCCACCGTCCTTGGCCCGGTACATGGCCGCATCTGCGCTCTTGAGGATGTCGTCCTGGCTCGCCGTGCCATGGGCAAACACCCTGACCCCGATGCTGGCGGTGCAACGGTGCTCAACCACGGCCGACGGCGGGCCATCGGTGGCCAGCGCCAGCCGATAAGGCAGGAACAGACTGACACGGATCTTCTCGGCCACGGCGCAGGCCTGCGCTAACGCGCGGGCAGGGTCGGCCTCCAACTCTCCCAGCAGCACCACGAACTCGTCGCCGCCAAAACGGGACACCGTGTCCATGGCCCGTACGCAGGCCTTGAGGCGCGAGGCCACCTCCATCAGCAGCAGGTCGCCCATGGCGTGCCCGTGGGCATCGTTCAGGGTCTTGAAGTTATCCAGATCCAGGAACATCAGGGCGCCGTGGTGGCCAGTGCGCAGGCTGCTGGCCAGGCCAAGAGCCAGGCGGTCGGTCAGCAGACGGCGGTTGGGCAACCGGGTCAGGTGATCAAAAAAAGCCAGTTGACGCACCTGGTCTTCGAGCTGCTTGCGTTGCGTGATTTCGCGGGTGATGCCGTGGTAACCGGTGACCAGGCCCTGGGCATCGCGCTCAGGTTTGGCCAGCACCTCGCCCCACAGCACGCGGCCGTCCTTGCACCGGTGCTGCACGTCAAAGTTCATGAACTCGGCAGTCAACCCCATGCCGGGCGACCCACGGCCCGCCCGCATAAGTTGTCTGACTGTCCGTGCGCCCTCGTCGGTGAACATGCTCAGCACCGACTGACCAATGACCTCGTCAGAGCGGTAGCCCCTCAAACGCTGGTCTGCCGGGCTGATGTAAGTCAGGCGGAGGTGGCGATCCGTGCGCCAAATGACATCCAGGGCATCTTCAGTCAGTAAGCGGTACAAGGATTCACTGCGAGTGAGCTGGCTTTGCAGTTCGATCAACTTGTTCTCTTTGTGCTTGCGCTGGCTGATGTCGGCAATAAAGGCATGAAACTCGTAGGTATCGCCCTGCTGGAGGGCCGAGAGTGACATGTCCACCGGAAACTCCACCAAATCACGCCGCATGGCCGTCATCTCAACGTGGCGCGACATCAGACGCTCCTCGCCCGTAGCCAAAAATCGCGCCAGGCCATTGCGGTGCGCCTGCCGGTCCCTCTCGGGAAGAATCAGGTCCTCCACCGGCTGACCCAGGGCTTGCGCCTTGTTCCAGCCGAACATGGCCTGGGCACGACCGTTCCAGTCGGTCACCCGGCCCCGGGCGTCGGTGGTCACCACGGCGTCCAGCGCGGTATCCAGAATGCTGCGCAAGCGCGACTCTTCTTCACGCAAGGCCTGGGTGCGCTGCGCTACCAGTGCCTCCAGGGCGCTGTTACGGGCCTGCAAACTGGCCAACGGATACACCTCACCTGGCCGGGCCTGGTGGTAGGGAATGGAGATGCCGCTGTGGGTGATCTTCCAGTCGGTCCCCTCCAGGCGAAAAATCAGCACCAGCCGGGCGGTCTCGCGAGAAAAAATCGGGTCTGGCGCCGGCAGGTGAATGTGAAAGAAAGCCGTGGCAACGACCACATCGCCACTGAGATCCTGCAAGGCCAGGTCCAGCATCTCAATGCGGATGCGCTGGGGCACTTGTGCAAAGTCCTGGCGCGTGATGGTGACCCACTGCGCCCGGTCCTTGACCAAAAAGTCGCTGCTGCCAGCGTAGCCGGTGAAGTTGTCACTGAAGTGCGTCGTCAGATCGTCGTCGCGTGCGGCGTACATCTCGATGTACGACTCAAAGAGCGCCCGAATCAGGGCCTGGCGGTCAGGCGTTGCATCAGACGCAGACATGGGGCGCTTTCCGTTGGAGCGGCTTACAGGCCCAAACTTTCAAGCACCACCAGACCTTTGGGCGTATTCAATGTTGCCGTAAGGTTGGCCGTGCCGGTCTCCACCGTGATGCCGTCCAGGCCAATCGCCTCATAGGCTGCCTGCAATTTGGCAGCCGTGGGGTGCGTGATGGCCAGACTCTGCAGCGTGACGCCTGAGCGAGGCAAGCTGTTGCGCGGATGCAGGCGCAACGGCTCGGCGGCATCCACCTTGCCCCACTGAATCAGGCTGGGCAGGGCACCGTCAAACAAGCGCTGACCGTCTTCCCGAACGGTGATTTGCCACTGCAACACGCCGCGGCGCGAGTGGCGGCTGGCGTGCATGGCCGGGCCGCGATCAATGCCCTGGGCCTTCAGCGCATGGCGCGCGGCCTGAATTTCAGTGGTGTTGGCCACAAAATGCACCAGCCGGGGCGCCTTGGCTATTGCGGCCTGGAGCGCCGGGTCGTCCATGTCAAACCAGCGGCTGGCCAGGGGGTTGGCGGGCTTTTTGGCGGCCGGGTTGATCGCAATGATCTCGAAATAGGCCAGCGGGTAGGTGGGCGTGGCGATTTTGAAGAGGCGGTTGTGGGTGCCGTACTGCGCGTGGTCACCGCCCGGGCCGGGCGTGACGCCCAAGGTGGCCTCGCACCACTGCACCCCGAGTTCCAGCGTTTTGGCAACGACAACCAGATGATCAATTTGTGTTTTCATGGCCAGACCATAACATCAGCAAGCGCCTTGGACACCCCAAAGAAAGGGCTTCCTTGTCGACCCGAACCAGCAGGTCTTTTTCCACAACGTGGCTGCGGTGGTTTGGGAGTGCGTCTGAGCCCATTTTTGTCGGCTGGGCTTACACCACCTTGCGCCGCCGATGTGACCGCTCCCTGCGAGCATCCCGGTGAACACGTCCCAGCGATGCCGAATTAAACCCGGCAAGAACGCAGCAGCCCCGCCCCGGTTGCGAATTATCAACAGCACACTGACAGCCAAGCCCGTAGGCAACCCCCATCGGCAGCAAAGGGGGCACGACCGGCCCTGTCGGCGCTTCTTACAGTCATGTTTTACAGGCCTGAAGACGCGACATGGCCGGTGCGCCTTGAGGCGCGTCAATTCACCACCGCGCGAGCCACATCAAACCCAAAAAAATAGGGTTGCGTTGAGAAAGCTCAACGCGATGTGGCGTTGACCTCACCCCAGTGTCGGCCAAGCGCCTCGGGTGTTGATCCAAGGCTTGTCGGAGACCACTTCACCATTCTCCCGCCATGATGAAGAACTCCGCTTAAGTTGTTGATACATATGGATATTGATGCCGTGGCATGTTTTTCACTGTTGGCCTCTCGACACGCTGGTGAATTCTGGGCACATACGCAGGTCCACCAGCTCGTCACTTCATCAATTCATAGAAAAGGGGTTATTCATGAAATTCAAACAAAAACTGACGGCGATGGCGCTGGGATCTTTGCTGTTGGCTGGCGGAGGGGCCAACGCAGCGTTTCTACAAATCGTTGGGGGCGCCGCAGGCCTGGACCCCCACACGGTCAATGTAGCCGAGGAGGCATTCCCTTGGGGCACACCCTCCACGGTCGGTGGCTGGCCGCAAGACACGCCCGGTTACCTGCGGGGTTATCTCAGGCTGGTGGGCGAGGGCAACGAATCCAGTGCGAACGTGCGTTTTGAATACCGGGGTGATGGCAACTCCAGCCTGTTGAACACGTTCACCTTGGCTCACAGTGACCCCCTCCAGAGCTTTATCCTGTCGGAAAATGAGGCTGCCAAGTGCAACTCCGAGCAGTCTTCTGGCAACTGCGACCCAGTCACCGGTGGCATGCGAACTGTGAATCTGGCCGTGGATGCGTTGATTCCGTTCTACTTCACCACAGGGCTGGGCGTGGACGTGCTGAACAATGGCTTGAGCAACGAGAACACGACCCCGGACAACACGCCACACTTCTTTTTGGGTGTGGACAACGGCACGACTTCCGATGGCACGCGGATTCCGGGCATGAGCCTGACCGAGGGACGTTTTGCCTGGGCGGGCCTGAGTGATCAAGGCGGGCTGGACAGCGACGAACAGGACTTTGTGGTGCGCTTTAGCGTGGTTCCCGAGCCCGGCAGCCTGGCTTTGCTGGGCGCGGCTTTGGGCGTACTGGGCTGGGTCAGAAGGCGCCCCGCCAAGGCCTGACGCATTGCACGGAGACTTATCGCCGCCACCGGCGCGCCGACAGGGGTGTCGGGCCGTTGGCGGCTTTTTTTTGGCGTGCGCATGTCTCTTTGAGCACTTGAACTGGAATTGCGCTTTCGCAAGAGCGCCGCCGGCCTTGCGGCCGACGATTCACCCATGAATAAATATGTAATTCAAAGTGCGGCGATGCGGGAGGCGCTTCCCGGGTTCTTTGTACCGGGCGCGGATGCATCTGCTGCGACGCCGCTTGTGGGCGCGGTCACGAACTCAGGTGCTGTCCTCTCAGTCGTGGTGCCCACCTTCAACGAGCGCGACAACGTCGGCGAACTGGTGCGTCGTCTGGGCGCCTGCCTGAAAGACATTGCCTGGGAGGTGATCTTCGTGGATGACGATTCGCCCGACGGCACGGTCGAGGCCGTTCGGCGCCTGGCGGCTTCGGATGCCCGCGTGCGCTGCATCCACCGCATCGGGCGCCGGGGTCTGTCTTCGGCCTGCATCGAAGGTGTGATGGCGAGCAGCGCACCTTACATAGCGGTCATGGACGGAGACCTGCAACACGACGAGACCATCCTGCCCCGGATGTTGTCAGCGCTGACGGACGGAGGTCTGGATATTGCTGTGGGCAGCCGCTATGTCGCCGGGGGTGGCATTGGGCAATGGGACAAGGGCCGGGCACTGATCAGCAAATTTGCCACACGCCTGAGCCTGCTGGTGGTACCCGCCGAACTGAAAGACCCGATGAGTGGCTTTTTCATGGTGCGGCGCGAGTCCTTCATGGGCTGTGTGCGCCAGTTGTCGGCACTCGGCTTCAAGATTTTGCTCGACTTGTTTGCCTCGAGCCGCGAGCCTCTGCGGTTTGTCGAGATTCCCTATTCGTTCCGAAACCGGCAGGCTGGCCTCAGCAAGCTCGACAACCGGGCAGCGTGGGATTACCTCATGCTGCTGATGGACAAGATGGTCGGGCATCTGGTGCCAGTCCGGTTTCTGGCTTTTGCCCTGATCGGGGGGCTGGGCGTCGGCGTGCACATGGCGGTATTGCTCCTGCTGTTCAAGGGTGGGTTTCTGGACTTCACCGCCGCACAGGCCACAGCCACGACCATCGCCATGGTCTTCAACTTCACGCTCAACAACGCCATGACCTACCGGGACCGCCGCCTGACCGGGCTCGGGTGGCTGCGCGGGCTCATGTCCTTCATGCTTGCCTGCAGCGTGGGCGCATTGGCCAACGTCGGTATCGCCGACTATCTTTTTGGCAAAAGCGGCGGGTGGATGCTGGCTGCTTTGGCAGGCATTCTGGTTGGTGCCGTCTGGAACTATGCGGCGACCTCTTTCTACACATGGGGCACGACGCGCAAGGGTTGAGCCTTGCTGCGCCGCGCCGGTTCAACCCGGTGTGGCTCGGCGTGTGCGTCATGCTGGCTCTGGCCTTGCTGTCGCTGGCGTATCTGGCATCGCTGGAATTTGGCCGCTGGCGCCATGAGGCCATCCAGATGGACGAGCTGTACTTTTCCGCCTGCGCGGCTCGTGGCCTGGCAGCCGGGCAACTGCCGATTGCCGGTTGTCACGACAACAAGGGGCCCCTCATCCTGCTGGTCCACCAACTCGTCCAATTGATCAGTTCGGCCTATGACCTGGCGGCCATCAAGGTCGCGGCCTACACGGTTGCATTGCTGGTTTCTGGTGCCGTGGCGGTTTTGGCACACCGGCTCGCCGGCCCCATGGCGGCCGCAAGCGGCGCAGCACTCATTTTGCAGGCCTTGGCAACCGATGCGTCCCATCTGGCCCTCAAGACCGAGACCATCGGGGTCTTCTTCCTGCTTGCGAGTCTGATTGTGGCAGTTGGCCCGGTAACGCGGCGAGGAGCCTGGCGCCTCTTTGCAAGTGGCGTGCTGCTTGGCATGGCGGTAGTGACCAAGCAAACATTTGCTTTTGCCGCAGTAGCCGTTGCCGGCTGGCTCTGGTGGTCATCGACCGGCAGCGCGAGTGCGCGTCTGCGATCCTGTATGACCGGCAGCGTCGTTTTTGGCATCGGTGTGCTCGTGCCCTTTGCGGTCTTCCTGCTCGTTTTCATGCTGGACCATCGGCAGTCGGAATTCCTGTCGTCGATGTTGATTTACCCGTCGGTGTACGGAGCGGTGGCTACAGAGCCGCTGTACAAACGATGGGGCTGGACGGCTGGGGCCGTGCTCACGGCCATGAGCGGTACGGTCTTGCTGAGCACACTCTTTGTCGGCGGGGCAATCAGGACGATCCTGGCAAGTCGCAGCCTGCACAAGGGCACCAGGACCACGGCGCGGCCACGCATGCTGTTGCTGCTGGTGACGGTAGCCACATTCGTCACGCTGGTGTTGGCGCCGGCTTTCTACGATTACCACCTCGTGCCTGCACTGGCCTTGATGGCCGTTTTTGGTGGTGTGCTGATTTCAGATCTGGCCATTGAGCTTCACCATGCGCTACCCAAAAGCACTGCCTACCTGTCCCTGAGTCTCGTGGCCCCATCTGTCCTGATGGCCACATCAACGTGGTCATCCAATGGTGGCGAGTGGCGCACGCGCACCAGCGATTCCGTGCTGGCGCAAAGCCAGGCGCTCCCGGCGGCGGCTCGTGGTGAATTCGCCTATGTCCTGGGAATGCAGCCCGGTTTCTACGCCTACAACGGACTGATTCCGGCCTCTGACGTGCTGTACCCCTGGGCGCTACTGGGTGCACCCCAAAATCCGCTCTTCACCCCAGCGCCCCCGGGGAGCGTGCGAGCGCACGGTTTGGCATGGGCCCAGCAGCAGGCAACCGCCAACCTTTTCGCGGATTTTCACCAGACCCCGCCACGCTACATCCTGGTCGTGCGGAACATGGCGCGTGCAGCCGACTCCAAGCGCGTCTCGGATGTGCCAGGTTTCGATGAGTACCTGCAGGAGGCGTGCGTCTACCTCAAGGAAGTCGGCGCGGCCGACAAAAAGGATGCCAGCCTGTATCAGTGCACAAAGCCTGCGGGCCGCCAACTCAGTTCCGCACGTGACTGATTTGGATCAGTCGCCCGCCAGCAGCGGCACCAGGGCCAGCGGAATGCGCACCGGCAGGTCCAGCAGCCAAAACGACAGCGCCTTGCCGTGCGCGTCCAGGTTCAGCGCATCGTTCACGCCGCCGTCGAGCACCGCGTCCAGCACAAAATTCATGGCGTGCAACCGGGGCAACAAGAAACGCTGCACCACCGCGGGCTGCCGGTGGGCAAAGTGCGCCGCCACCACCTGGGGGGTAAGCTGCTCGGCCAGCACGGGGTACAGATCGGCATGCCAGGCGATCACACTGATGTTGGAGCGGTTGCCTTTGTCACCGGTGCGGCCATGCGCTGCGCGATAGAGCGCAACGGTCAGAAATTCGCTCATGCTCGCACCTCCTCATTCACCATGCTGAACCGGGTCGGCACCGCCTCGCGCGGCACCAGGCACGACAGGGTGCTCAGGCGCGGGGTGAGCGCCGTGCGCACACCACCGCCCCCGGCGGGGCCGCAGGTGTAGAGCGCCATCACCTCCCGCACCAGCCGCTCGGCCTGCGCCTTGTCAAAATGGGCCGCGGCCACCCGCAGGCGCACATCACGGGCATCGCCCGCCGCAGTGGCCTGCAGCAAGCGGCCCGCATCGTCGCCAAAGATGCTGACAGCCCCAACCAAGTCCACCCGCAACGCCAGGTTGGGCAGGCGTTGGCGCAGCACCTCGGCGGCCAGCCGGGCACGGCCCTCGGCGCGGGGCCCGGCGTAAGAAATCTCGCCTTCGGCCAGCCAGCCGCCCTCGCTGCATACATTCACCTTCAGGGTGGCCGGGCGGGGATGACCGCGCACGCCCCGCAGGGCCACACGGTTGGGGCCAAGCTGCTCCAGGTGGGCCTGGCTGATGTCGGCCACCACATCGGGCGTGAGGTAGGCTGCCGGGTCGTGCAGCTCGTAGAGCAACTGTTCCTTGACGGTGGCCAGGCTCACCAGCCCGCCGGTGGGCTCGGACTTGCCGATGACGCAGTGGCCATCAGCGTCGATCTCTGCAATCGGGTAGCCCACAGCATGCAGGTCGGGCACATTCTTGTAACCGGGGTCGGCAAAGTAGCCGCCACACACCTGCGCGCCGCACTCCAGCAAGTGGCCCGCCATGGTGGCGCGGGCAATCCGGTCCCAGTCATCGGCCAGCCAGCCAAAATGAGCCATCGCCGGGCCCACCGCCAGCGAGGGGTCGGCCACGCGGCCCGCCACCACGATCTGCGCGCCCGCCTCCAGCGCGGCAGCAATGGCCTGCGCGCCAATGTAGGCATTGGCACTGACCATGCGGGCGCCGTCCAGTGCCGCGCCCAGTTGCGCCTTGAGCAGTGGCTGGTGCGCGGCACCCGACACATCGTCACCCTCCACCACCGCAATGCGCGGTGCCGGCAGACCCAGCTCACGGGCCATGCGCTGAATGTGCCGTGCCGCCGCCAGCGGATTGGCAGCGCCAAAGTTGCTGACGATGCGGATGCCGTGCTGCAGGCAACGCGCCAGCACCGGGCGCAGCATGTCATCGAGCAAGGGCTCGTAGCCCAAGTCCGGGTTGGCGCGGCGGCGCAACTGGGCCAGCGCCAGCGTGCGCTCGGCCAGCGTCTCAAAAATCAGAAAAGCCCGCTGCCCCGGTTGGGCGGCGCAGCGGGCAACCAGGCTGTCCACCACCAAAACGGCGGCATCCACGCGGTCGCCCGAGAAACCGGCGGCGCAGCCAATCAGCAAAGTAATAGAAGTGTCAGGTGTCATGGGTAGGTTGGCATTGGATCGCACTTTTGGCAGCTACCCTGGATTCTCACACCAGAAAATGGGGATCAACCCACCTCTGAAAAGCGGCCCCATGGGCCGCGCCCACGCTGCCTTACTTCACTTTGGCAAAGGCCACGACCTGATTCTTGCCAAAGCGCTTGGCGCACTTGGGGCAAGTGGCATAAAAGAAATAGAGTTTGTCCACTTCTTTGCCTTTGCCACGGACATAGGTTTCAGTCTGGGTGATCCAGGAGCCGATGTCCCGGAAAGGTCCGGTGAATACTTTGGTCAGGAAGGTTCCGGACAGATAGTCGGTTTGCATGCCCGGCACGGCACGGTCAGTGGCCATGTAGATTTCGGAGCCCCAGGGAGATACTTCGTCCACCAACCACAGGGGCTCTGGCGCATAGGCCTGTGCCTGTTCGATGGCCGCATGGTCACGGGCCATGACTGAACCGAAATTGAGCGGCATATGCAAAAACTCGCGAATGTGGTCCTTGACGAAAGGCTTGTCTTTCCAGACGAACTCCTGCTCATCCCACCGGGCCTCGTCCAGCCTTGCGCAGCATCCGGTTTCCTTGTTGTCGTAGTTTGTTTCAGCCAGCTTCATGGAATCCCCCGATGACATCGACTCAATGATCCGTCCAAGCTTAGGGGGGCCTGGAAAAAACCTGTTGAGAAATATCAGAGCCGCGGCAACATACGCATCGCGCTGTTGACCACCCGCAGCGACGAGTCAGGCCGCAGCTTAGGGGTGATTTGCACGGCTGGCCCATGACTGAAAACCCCAAGATAATTGCTATTATTTTTTATCACAAAATCCATATAAAACGCCGACTAGAGAACTAAAATATCCAAAAAATCACTGCGCAAACTGCTGCAGCATCCATCTCGCTGCGTCGCGCCCATATCCGCGCCGGCTCCCTCATCTTCTGGAGATTTCCATGAGCCTGGACATTGCCAACACGCCACCCGCGCCCTACTACGCGGTCATCTTCACCAGCCTGCGCACCGACGTGGACGAGGGCTATGGCGACATGGCCGAACGCATGGTGGCGCTGGCCGCACAGCAGCCCGGTTTTCTGGGTGTGGAGTCGGTGCGGGACGGCGTGGGCATCACCGTGTCGTACTGGAAAGACCTAGATTCCATTCGCGCGTGGAAAGCCAACACCGAGCATCTGGTGGCGCAGCACCTCGGCCATGCCAGATGGTATGCCGCCTTCAAGACCCGCATCGCCAAGGTTGAGCGCGATTACGCCCTTTAATTTGGAACTGTCTGGCTTGCGGGCCATGGCGATGGCTGCGGATCAAACCCTGCTTTTTCAATAGCATCCAAGACAACAAAGTCGCAGGCTAGAGCACCAAAAGGCCAAAAAATAGGTTCAAGCGGCACTCAAAAACCGACCAACGCATGGCGCACCAGCAAGACGGCCATCAACCCCATGGTCAGGCCGATCAAGCCATCCAGCATCTGCCAGGCCCGCGGCCGGGCAAACCACGGGGCCAGCCAGCGGGCGCCAAAGCCCAGAAAGCCAAACCACAACAGGCTGGCGGTGCACGCGCCCGCCACAAACCAGCCCTGCAGCGCAGAGGGTTGCTGCGCACCGATGCTGCCCACCAGCAGCACCGTGTCCAGGTACACGTGGGGATTGAGCAACGTGAAAGCGGCCGCCTGGGCCAATGCTGCTCTGCGGCCCAGGCCTGCGCCGCCTTCAGTGGCCCGCAACGACTGGGGTTGCCGCGCCCGGCGCAGGGCCTGCCACCCGTACACCGCCAAAAAGGCAGCTCCAGCCAGCGCCAGTGCGCGAGCAAGCCCCGGGCGCTCGCCCAAGGCCTGCGCCATGCCCATGACCCCTGCGGCGATCAGCACGGCGTCTGCGACGGCACAAAACAGCACCACGCTGCCCACATGTTCACGGCGCAGGCCCTGACGAAGTACAAAGGCGTTTTGCGCGCCAATGGCCACGATGAGGCCCAGGCTCAGCGCCAAGCCCTGCACAAAGACGGAGGCCACAAGAGAAACGGTGTCAGGTAAGGTGGTCATGCACCGAGGATGCCTACACTCAACCCTGAAGACAAACTATCTTTGTTAAATCCAATAAAGTACAACTAATTCCATGCTGGACTATGTATCGCTTTCTGCGCTGGCTGCCGTTGTCAAAGAGGGCAGCTTTGAGCGGGCTGCACGCGTACTGAACGTGACGCCCATTGCCAGATCGCAGCGCATTCGGTTGCTGGAATGATTTGCAGACACGCTGGGTGCACCGCTTGTGTCACCGGCATGTGGAACTGCCCCGGCACACGGTGCCGCCCCCCAGGCTTTTGTAACCGCTGCCCTGGCCGGCATGGGCTGGCAAGCCGCTATCTTTTAAATATCAGACAGGCAATGAAAACAACGACTGGAGCCCTGAAACACCTAAAGATCAGCTCTTAAGGGTGCGGCAGCAGCCCGCAACCCCTATTTCAAGGAGTTGATCGTCAGCGTTGCCGTTGAGATGTACCGCGTTGTGTGGCATTGCACAGAATTCAGCGGGTCCTTTCAGCAATTTGCAGCCGTTTCAACTGGCGGTGGGCATTTTGGTTTTGGTGGCGGTAGTTTTGCTGTTCCGTGAGTTCAGCAAACTCACCCGGGGAGCACCACCGGTAGGCGACTGTCGGTGACAAATGCCTGGAACTGGTGGGCGGGCAGTGGCTTGCTGAACAGGTAGCCCTGAAAGAAATGACAACCGTTATCCGACAGAAAATCTCGCTGGCCCGGCGTCTCCACCCCTTCGGCAATGACCGTGAAACCCAGACTCTGGCCCAGATTGATCACGGTGCGGGCAATGGCGGCATCATTGGTGTCAGTCAGCACATCGCGCACAAAGGATTGGTCAATTTTGAGCTGGTCCAAGGGCAGGCGTTTGAGATAACTCAGGGATGAGTAGCCGGTA
>CALRWE010000047.1:0-24654 GCA_943371745.1 Rhodoferax sp. OV413 | reverse complement strand
GATGGTCAAAGTGTGGTGGGAATGCCGGTGCGGGAGCGTAACGTCGCCATGGTTTATCAGCAGTTCATCAACTATCCGTCACTCAAGGTGCGTGACAACATCGCCTCGCCTTTGAAGCTGCGTGGCGAAAAAGGCATTGATCAGCGGGTCCGGGAACTGGCCGAGAAACTGCACATCGAGATGTTCCTGGATCGTTATCCGGCCGAGTTGTCAGGAGGACAGCAGCAGCGCGTGGCGCTGGCGCGCGCCCTGGCCAAGGGCGCCCCCTTGATGCTGCTCGATGAGCCGCTGGTGAATCTGGATTACAAGCTGCGTGAAGAGCTGCGCGATGAGCTGAGCGCCCTGTTTGCCGTGGGTAACTCCACGGTGATTTACGCCACAACCGAGCCGGGTGAGGCACTTTTGCTGGGCGGCTATACCGCTGTGCTGGATGCTGGAGAGTTGTTGCAATACGGTCCCACGGCGGAGGTGTTTCACAACCCCAAGTCGTTGCGGGTGGCGCGGGCGTTCAGCGATCCGCCCATGAACTTGTTGACCGGCACCAGGACGAGCGGTGGTTTGACGCTGCAAGATGGCTCTCTGCTTGACTTGGTTTTGCCGGCGACACCCTCTCCCAGTTTCACGGTAGGAATGCGTTCCAGCGCCTTGCGCGTGGTGGCGTCTGGTGGAGATGTCGGTTTGCAAGGCCGGGTGGAGTTGGCCGAGATCTCGGGCTCTGACACCTTTGTGCACGTGGACACGCCCGTGGGTGAGTTGGTTGCGCAGTTGACCGGTGTTCATTACTTTGACCTGGGGGCTGCGGTGACTCTGTATTTCAATCCGGCACAGCTGTATGTGTTTGACGCCAGCGGGGCGCTGTTGCTGTCTCCTGTGCGCGGTGGGGGGCGCTGAGATGGCTCGCATTGAACTCGATCTGGCGCACGCCTATAAAGCCAATCCCCAGCAGGACAGCGACTACGCTTTACTGCCCTTGAAAATGACTTTTGAGGATGGCGGAGCCTATGCGCTGCTTGGGCCATCGGGCTGCGGCAAGACCACCATGCTGAACATCATGTCCGGGCTGGTCGCGCCGTCCATTGGCAGCGTTCGTTTTGACGGTCGTGACGTCACAAAGGCGTCTCCCCAGGAGCGCAATATTGCGCAGGTCTTTCAGTTCCCTGTGATTTACGACACCATGACGGTGGCCGAAAATCTGGCTTTCCCGCTGCGCAATCGCAAAGTGCCTCAGGACCAGATCAACAAACGCGTGGGCGAGATTGCCGAGATGCTGGAGATGAGTGGCCAGTTGAATCAGCGTGCCTCCGGCCTGGCGGCCGATGCAAAGCAAAAGATTTCTTTGGGCCGCGGGCTGGTGCGCTCGGATGTGTCAGCCGTGTTGTTTGACGAGCCCTTGACCGTGATTGACCCGCACCTCAAATGGCAGTTGCGCCGCAAGCTCAAGCAGATCCACCATGAGCTCAAGCTGACGCTGATTTATGTCACGCACGACCAGGTGGAGGCCTTGACCTTTGCCGACCAGGTGGTGGTGATGACCCGAGGCCGCGCCGTTCAAGTGGGGTCGGCAGCGGACTTGTTCGAGCGCCCCAGTCACACCTTTGTGGGCCACTTCATTGGTTCTCCCGGCATGAATTTCTTGCCCTGCCAAATGGACGAGCAGGGGCTGAAGGTAGGCGGCTTTCCCTTGCCTTTGCCGGCAGGACGAACCTTGCCTTTGGGTGACATCAAGCTGGGTGTGCGTCCGGAGTACCTCAATCTGGTTCCGGCCGACACCGCCGGGGCGCTGCCGATGGCAGTGGCCCAGGTTCAGGACGTGGGAACCCATGTCATGTTGACTGCCACCCTGGCGGGGCAAGTGCTCAAGGCGCGCTTGTCCCCGGATGTCGCCCGGATGGCCGTTGGCCAGACCGTCTGGCTGCAGGTAATGAGCGCGCACACCTGTTTCTATAAAAATGAGGAGATCGTGCCATGAGCACCACCACCAAGCCAGTGAATCAGAAAGCCTGGTTTTTGATCTTGCCGATGTTGATTTGCGTGGCGTTCTCAGCCGTGTTGCCGCTGATGGTTGTGGTCAACTATTCGGTGCAGGACATCATTTCACCGGAGCGCCGGGTGTTTGTCGGGGTGGAGTGGTTTGCCGCCATCATGCGCGACGAAGAGTTGCACGGCGCTCTCGGACGGCAGTTGCTGTACTCGTTCTCCGTGCTGGCCGTGGAGTTGCCCCTGGGTATTTTGCTGGCTTTGTCGATGCCGGCGCAGGGCTGGCGCGCATCGGTGGTGCTGGTCATCGTGTCGCTGTCCCTGCTGATTCCCTGGAATGTGGTGGGCACCATTTGGCAAATCTTCGGGCGTACCGACATCGGCTTGATGGGCGCCGCATTGCAGGGGATGGGTATCGAATACAGCTATACCGGCAATGCTTTGCACGCCTGGCTGACCGTGCTGCTGATGGACGTGTGGCACTGGACGCCGCTGGTGGCTTTGCTGGGTTATGCCGGTTTGCGCTCGATACCGGATGCCTACTATCAGGCGGCCAGCATTGACGGTGCCAGCAAGTTTGCGGTGTTCTGGTATGTGCAGCTGCCCAAGATGCGGGGGGTGCTGATGATTGCGGTGCTGCTGCGCTTCATGGATAGTTTCATGATCTACACGGAACCTTTTGTCCTGACGGGTGGTGGGCCGGGCAATTCGACCACGTTCCTGTCGCAGTTCCTGACGCAAAAGGCGGTGGGGCAGTTTGACCTGGGACCTGCGGCCGCGTTCTCGTTGATTTATTTTCTGATCATCTTGCTGATGTGTTTTATCTTGTACAACTGGATGCAGCGCGTCGGCACCCAAGGAAAGGAGGGTGGTCATGACTAAGCCGAAGTTTCAAAAGCGCACACTGTTTTTGTTTGCGTACATCATCTTTGCGCTGTTGCCCATCTATTGGATGATCAACATGTCGTTCAAGACAAACAATGAAATCGTGGCGGGCTTCTCCCTGTTTCCGCGGGATTTCACCTGGGCTAACTACCAAACCATTCTGACCGATCCGGCTTGGTACTCCGGCTACATCAACAGCCTGATCTATGTGGGCATCAACACGGTAATTTCACTCACGGTCGCATTACCCGCCGCGTATGCTTTTTCTCGTTACAGCTTTCTCGGCGACAAGCATGTCTTCTTCTGGCTGCTGACCAACCGCATGACCCCACCTGCGGTCTTCCTGCTGCCCTTCTTTCAGTTGTATTCGTCTGTGGGATTGATGGACACACACATCGCGGTGGCACTCGTCCACCTTTTGTTTAACGTGCCCTTGGCGGTCTGGATTCTGGAAGGGTTCATGAGCGGCATACCGAGGGAAATCGATGAAACGGCCTACATCGACGGCTACTCCTTCCCTCGATTCTTTGTGGGTATTTTTCTGCCGTTGATCAAGGCCGGTGTGGGCGTGGCGGCGTTCTTCTGTTTCATGTTCAGTTGGGTGGAGTTGCTGCTGGCCAGAACACTGACGAGTGTCAACGCCAAGCCCATTGCAGCCACCATGACCCGAACCATTTCAGCGTCGGGCATGGATTGGGCCACGTTGGCGGCGGCGGGTGTGCTCACCATCGTGCCGGGCGCTATCGTGATCTGGTTTGTCCGCAATTACATCGCCAAGGGTTTTGCGATGGGACGCGTTTGAAGGAGCTTTGAATGTTTGAGTGGATGGCCTGGACCACGCCTGTGGCAGTTTTTTTTAGTTGCATCGTGCTGATGCTGGCGGGGATGACCGTGTGGGAGATCAAGTCCCCTACCGTTCTGCGTCGGGGCTTTCTGCCGATTGAGACCACCCGCGGTGACCGTCTGTTTATTGGTCTGCTGACCGCCGCCTTTACCAACCTTGCCTTTGTGGCGGTCAGCGGCCGGCTTGCCGAGCTGATGGCATTGGACGGCGACCCATCTATCTGGATCAGTTTCCTTTTGTCTATGGCTTTGTTGGTGCTGATCATGCGCAAGGGCTAGCTATTTCGTGCAAGGATCGGCTTGTCGTCCCCTGGAGCCGAAGCAGCCTTTACAGCAGGGGTCAAACAAATGAGGAGATCGACAATGAAGTTAAGGTATTCCGTTGTGGCTGTGGCGATGGCCTGTAGTTTTGGCAGCCAGGCATGGGCCGATGAGGCCGCTGCCAAAAAGTGGATTGACAGTGAATTCCAACCTTCGACCTTGACCAAGGCGCAACAAGCGGCAGAGATGAAATGGTTCATCGACGCAGCCAAGAAGCTGCAGGCCAAGGGAGTGAAGGAGATCTCGGTCGTGTCGGAAACGATCACCACCCATGAGTATGAGTCCAAGACCCTGGCCAAGGCGTTTGAGGAAATCACTGGTATCAAGGTCAAGCATGACCTGATCGGTGAAGGCGACGTGGTTGAAAAACTGCAAACCTCCATGCAGTCCGGTAAGTCGATCTATGACGGCTGGATCACCGACTCCGACCTCATTGGGACCCACTATCGCTATGGCAAGGCCTTGAATCTGACTGGCTATATGGCCGGCGCGGGCAAGGAGTGGACCAACCCGGGTCTGGATTTGAAGGATTTCATTGGTACCAGTTTCACCACCGGACCGGACAAAAACCTGTACCAGTTGCCTGACCAGCAATTTGCCAACTTGTATTGGTTCCGCGCGGACTTGTTTGCCCGGCAGGACCTGAAGGACAAGTTCAAGGCCAAATATGGCTATGAACTGGGCGTTCCACAAAACTGGAGCGCTTACGAAGATATCGCGGCTTTCTTCAGTGAAGATGTCAAGACCATCGACGGCAAGCCAATTTATGGCCATATGGACTACGGCAAGAAGGATCCATCGTTGGGATGGCGTTTCACGGATGCCTGGCTGTCGATGGCGGGCACTGCGGATATCGGCATTCCCAATGGCAAGCCCGTTGATGAATGGGGTATCCGGGCTTCGGCCGACGGTTGCACACCTCTGGGCGCTTCGGTTTCCCGCGGCGGCGCAACCAACTCCCCGGCCGCGGTGTACGCCCTCACCAAGTACATCGACTGGATGAAAAAGTACTCCCCCAAAGAGGCGATCGGAATGACCTTTGGCGAGGCTGGACCGGTGCCAGCCCAAGGCCAGATTGCCCAGCAAATCTTCTGGTACACCGCCTTCACTGCCGATATGATCAAACCGGGTCTGCCGGTGGTCAACGCGGACGGCACACCCAAATGGCGCATGGCGCCTGGTCCCAATGGCCCTTACTGGAAGCAGGGCATGCAAAACGGCTACCAGGACGTCGGGTCCTGGACATTCTTCAAAGACCATGATGCGAACAAAGTGGCAGCTGCCTGGCTGTATGCTCAGTTCGTAACGGCAAAGACCACCTCTTTGAAGAAGACCATTGTGGGGCTGACGCCTATCCGTGAGTCGGACATTCAGTCAAAGGCCATGACCGACATGGCCCCCAAGTTGGGTGGACTGGTTGAGTTTTACCGCAGCCCTGCCCGCGTTGCGTGGACCCCAACCGGAACCAATGTGCCTGACTATCCCAAGTTGGCCCAGCTTTGGTGGAAGAACGTGGCGGTTGCTGTGACGGGCGAGAAAACGCCGCAGGCGGCGATGGATAACCTGGCTGAAGAGATGGATCAGGTCATGGCGCGTCTGGAGCGTGCTGGCATGGAGAAATGTGCGCCCAAGCTCAATCCCAAGGGTGATCCCAACAAGTACTTGAGCGACAAAAACGCGCCTTGGAAGAAGCTGGCCAACGAAAAGCCGAAAGGCGAAACGATCGCCTACGAGACTTTGCTCAATGCCTGGAAAAACGGCAAGGTTCGCTAAGTCGGTGTTAATCAGCTAACTGAGATGACCAGTGGCCGTGTGGGAGTCTCTTTCACACGGCTTTTTTTCTGGTTGAGGGAGCGCTTTCTGCGCCGCCTCAACCCACTTTGATTTCTTCTGAGAGTTTTAATTTATGGCCAATGCCGTGCAGCCCTTGTCCACCCGTCGTGATGCATTGATCAACCAGTTGTCAGCACCGCGCCAGTACGACATCGCTATTGTCGGAGGCGGTGCAACCGGTCTTGGTGTCGCGTTGGACGCTGCCGTGCGGGGCTTCAGCGTCGTGTTGGTGGAGTCGGATGACTTTGCCAAGGGTACATCGTCGCGCTCAACCAAGCTGGTTCACGGCGGCGTGCGTTATCTCGCCCAAGGCAATATTTCTCTGGTGCGCGAGGCCTTGCATGAGCGCACAACCTTGCTCAACAATGCGCCGCATTTGGCGCAACCCCTGCCGTTCATCATGCCGTCTTACCATTGGTGGGAAACCCCGTTTTATGGCATTGGCCTGAAGATGTACGACGCCTTAGCTGGTAAGGCAGGCCTGGGTAAAACTGAATTTTTGAATCGGTCCGAGACGTTGGCCCAGTTGCCCATGGCACAGCCCTTGGGGCTCAAGGGGGGGGTTAAATATTGGGACGGCCAGTTTAACGATGCCCGACTGGCGCTCGCCTTGGCGCGGACTGCAGCGTTGCATGGTGCGCTGCTGGTTAATTATTGCAAGGCGGGGGATCTTCTCTATTCAGATGGAAAAATCTCTGGGTTGCTGTGCCATGACGCGCTCACCGGTCAGCAGTATCGGGTCAATGCCGGCTGTGTGGTCAATGCCGCCGGGGTGTGGGTTGATGAACTCAGGCAAAAGGACGGTGTCAGCGGGTCGGATGCCAATCGAGTGCGTACTCAAGCCATCGTGGCCCCCAGTCAGGGGGTGCACTTGGTGGTTGATCGCGAGTTTTTGGATTCCAACGTGGGGCTGATGGTGCCCAAGACTGCAGACGGGCGTGTGTTGTTTGCGGTTCCCTGGTTGGGAAAGGTTATTTTGGGGACCACGGACACACCAAGGTCCGATTTGGACAGGGAGCCCTTGCCCTTCAAGGAGGAGGTTGAATTTATCCTGGAGGAATCGGCCCGTTACTTGCGCCGTGCGCCGAAGAGATCGGACGTCAAAAGTGTTTGGGTTGGATTGCGACCGCTAGTAAAGCCGCAGAATGAAGATGGCGAAAGCACCAAGGGGCTGAGTCGCGAGCACACCGTCCTGGTTAGTCGTACTGGTCTGGTCACGGTGACTGGCGGTAAGTGGACGACCTATCGCGCGATGGCAGAGGATGTGCTGTCGCATTGCGCCGATAAGCGCTTGATCGATCGCAGGCCAAGTGGCGTCACCGTCAATTTGAAACTGATAGGCGCTGGGCCGATGGTGCAAGCGCAGCGCTCCATCTGTGAGCCGCCGGGCCTGCATTCCTATGGTGACGAACAACTGTCCATCCTGGATTTGCCTGGTTCAAAAACCGAGCTCTGTGAGGGTTTGACTGAGGCTATGGTCCGTTTCGCAGCCCGATACGAATATGCGGTTCGTGTCGAAGACATTCTTGCCCGTAGATCTCGCTTGCTGTTCCTTGACGCCCGGTTGGCAGGGGAGCTGGCCGAGAAGGTCGGAGCCATCCTCCAGAATGAAACGGGCCTCGACCCCGAAGTCAATGCATTCATTGAGCTGGCTAAACATTACCAATATTTGCCTTGACAAGAAAATTCGCGCACAAGACCGATAAATCGTGCATAATATATGGCTTCGCTTGAAAAAGTATGAAGTGTCTGCCCAAAGGATGCAACGTGAGTGGTTCATGTTGTGGACGACGGGCCCAAGACTGACTGAATGAGTTGGGCATTGGTTGTTAAACCGATGCTTGGCAAATTTGGTGCAAGTTGGGAATAATTTAAATGATCCAAGCTGAATCTAGATTAGAAGTTGCCGACAATACCGGCGCGAAATCCGTTCTGTGCATTAAAGTGCTCGGCGGGTCTAAGCGTCGCTACGCAAGCGTTGGTGATGTCATTAAAGTTAGTATTAAAGAAGCTGCTCCACGCGGTCGCGTCAAAAAAGGCGAGATTTACAGCGCGGTGGTAGTTCGTACGGCCAAAGGAATTCGTCGCAGTGATGGTTCGTTGGTTAAATTCGATGGCAATGCAGCAGTTTTGCTGAATGCCAAATTAGAGCCTATAGGTACCCGGATTTTTGGACCAGTCACGCGTGAATTGCGCACTGAAAAGTTCATGAAAATCGTGTCTTTGGCTCCTGAAGTTTTGTAAGGACGCGCCATGAACAAGATTCGCAAAGGCGACGACATTATCGTGCTGACAGGGCGCGACAAGGGCAAGCGCGGCAAGATCGCGTTGCGCAAAGATGATTCATACGTGCTCGTTGAGGGAATCAACGTAGTGAAAAAGCACACCAAGCCAAATCCTCTCAAGGGCACGGTTGGTGGCATCGTTGAAAAGTCAATGCCGATTCATCAGTCGAACGTAGCTATCTTCAATGCCGCTACCGGTAAGGCTGATCGCGTGGGTATCAAGATGGCTGCCGACGGTAAACGCGTTCGCGTTTACAAGTCAAGCGGCGAAGAAATCAAGGTGGCATAAGCATGGCTCGTCTGCAACAACATTACCGCGAAAAACTGGCGCCAGAGATGATGGCGAAGTTTGGTTACACCTCTCCGATGCAGGTGCCGCGCATAACAAAAATCACCCTGAATATGGGTGTGAGTGAGGCTGTAGCTGATAAGAAAGTTATGGATCACGCTGTCAGTGATTTGACAAAGATCGCCGGCCAACGCCCAGTGGTTACGAAGTCTAAAAAAGCAATCGCTGGTTTCAAGATTCGTGAAGACCAGGCTATTGGGTGCATGGTGACCCTTCGTGGTGTTCAGATGTTTGAATTCCTCGATCGCTTTGTAACAGTAGCACTCCCTCGGGTTCGCGACTTCCGGGGTATCTCGGGTCGTGCATTTGATGGCCGTGGTAATTACAACATCGGCGTCAAAGAACAAATCATTTTTCCTGAAATTGAATACGACAAGGTTGATGCCTTGCGTGGTCTCAATATCAGCATCACCACAACGGCTAAAACTGATGAAGAGTGCAAGGCGCTGCTCACAGGTTTCCGTTTCCCGTTCAAGAACTGAGGTGACCAGTGGCTAAAATGGCTTTAATCCAGCGCGAACTCAAGCGCGACAATCTGGTTGCAAAATACGCGAAGAAACACGCGGAATTGAAAGCAATCGCAACCGATGTGAAGCGCACCGAAGACGAGCGTGCAGCTGCACGATTGGGTCTGCAAAAGCTTCCCCGGAATGCAAATCCTACACGCCAGCGTAATCGCTGTGCTATCACGGGTCGTCCCCGTGGCACGTTCCAGCACTTCGGGCTGGCGCGGGCAAAAATTCGTGAAATGGCCTTTGCAGGGGAAATTCCCGGCATAGCCAAGGCTAGTTGGTAAGCGGCAGGAGATATAGACATGAGCATGAGTGATCCCATCGCCGACTTGTTGACACGCATTAGAAATGCGCAAATGGTTGCTAAAACCGTCGTTTGCGTACCTTCTTCTAAAGTGAAAATTGCAATAGCGCAAGTGTTGAAAGAAGAGGGCTACATCGATGGCTTCAAGGTTAATGCCAATGACGGCAAACCTGAGCTGGAAATTGCCCTGAAATACTACGCTGGACGTCCGGTTATTGAGCGTATTGAGCGCGTCAGCCGTCCTGGACTGCGTGTTTACCGTGGCAGCGATGCCATTCCGCAAGTACAAAACGGCTTGGGTGTGGCAATTGTCACAACGCCCAAAGGCGTTATGACTGATCGTAAAGCCCGCGCTACCGGTGTCGGCGGCGAAGTGCTTTGCTACGTCGCCTAAAACGTGACATTGAGGAGAAATAACAGATGTCCCGTATAGGAAAAATGCCCGTAGCCGTTCCGGCTGGCGTGGATGTGTCAGTAAAAGATGACCAAATTACTGTGAAGGGTTCGGGGGGCGAGTTGAAGCTGACCCAGAATTCTTTGGTGAAAATTTCAAATGACTCAGGTAGTTTGAGTTTCAAGCCGGCCAATGACTCACGTGAAGCCAATGCAATGAGCGGCACGATGCGTCAACTGGTCAACAACATGGTCGTTGGTGTGACCAAGGGTTTCGAGAAGAAGCTAAATTTGGTCGGCGTGGGTTTTAAAGCCCAGGCTCAAGGCTTAAAGCTGAACCTGACTATTGGCTACTCTCACCCAGTGAATAAAGAGATGCCGTCCGGTATCACTGTGGCCACTCCGACTCCGACTGAAATTGTGATCAAAGGTGCAGACCGCCAACGTGTTGGTCAGGTTGCTGCCGAGATTCGTGCGATCCGACCACCCGAGCCCTACAAAGGCAAAGGTATTCGTTACTCGGACGAGAAGATCACGATCAAAGAAACCAAGAAGAAATAAGGAGCTGCAACATGTTGACCAAAAAAGAACAGCGTCTTCGCAGAGCTCGGCAAACCCGTATACGGATCGCTGCCCAGGGCGTGGCCCGTTTAACGGTGAATCGTACAAACCTCCACATCTACGCAAGTGTTGTGTCTGGCGACGGCGGAAAAATTTTGGCGAGTGCATCAACGGCAGAAGTCGATGTGCGCAAGGCATTAGGCGGTTCGGGCAAAGGTGGCAATGTTGCCGCAGCCCAAGCTATTGGCAAGCGCCTGGCTGAAAAAGCTTTGGCGGTTGGTGTTGAAAAAGTTGCATTTGACCGTGCAGGCTTTGCGTACCATGGCCGCGTTAAAGCGCTGGCTGATGCGGCCCGCGAAGCTGGCTTGCAGTTCTAAGCAGATCGGAAATTAAGATGGCTAAAGTTCAAGCGAAAATGCAGGGTCGGGCTGAAGGGCCTGAAGACGGACTGCGCGAAAAAATGATCGCGATCAATCGCGTTACCAAGGTGGTCAAGGGCGGACGGATTTTGGGTTTCGCTGCGCTGACCGTGGTTGGTGATGGCGAAGGTCGCGTGGGTATGGGCAAGGGCAAGTCCAAGGAAGTGCCAGCTGCAGTTCAAAAAGCGATGGAAGAAGCCCGTCGCAACATGACCAAGGTATCCCTGAAGAATGGCTCCATTCACCACAAGGTGATGGGCCAACACGGCGCCGCAGCTGTGATGATGGCACCAGCGCCAAAGGGAACCGGAATTATTGCGGGCGGTCCCATGCGCGCAGTTTTTGAAGTCATCGGAATCACTGACATCGTGGCCAAGAGCCATGGTTCCAGCAATCCCTACAACATGGTCCGGGCCACTCTTGATGCCTTGTCCCATGCGACCACACCGTCCCAAGTCGCTGCAAAGCGCGGCAAGACGATTGAAGAACTCTTTGTTTAAGTGGAGTTTTGAAAATGACAACAAAACAAACAGTGACCGTGCAACTGGTCCGCAGCCCGATTGGCTGCCAGGAATCGCACCGCGCGACAGTTCGTGGATTGGGACTTCGGAAAATTCGCAGCACAAGCGAATTGGTCGATACGCCTGAAGTGCGCGGCATGATTAACAAGATCAGTTACCTGATCAAAGTGCTCTAAGAGGATAACGATGGAACTCAATGGCATTAAGCCTGCTGATGGCGCAAAGCACTACAAGCGTCGTGTGGGTCGCGGTATCGGATCAGGTATCGGAAAAACTGCAGGTCGGGGTCACAAGGGCCAGAAGTCACGTGCGGGCGGCTACCACAAGGTCGGATTCGAGGGCGGTCAAATGCCTATGCACCGTCGCTTGCCAAAGCGCGGTTTCAAGTCTCATCTGTTGAAGTTCAACGCTGAAGTCACGCTGAGCGCCTTGCAACAATTGGGTGCGTCGGAAGTGAACCTTGTGAGCTTGAAGCAAGCCGGTCTGGTGGGGGAGTTGGCCAAGGTTGTCAAAATCATCAAGACGGGTGAATTGACCATGGCTGTGACACTGACAGGCATAGGTGCGACCGCTGCGGCTAAAGCAGCGATCGAGGCTGCAGGCGGAAGCTTGGTCTAAGTTGGCAACCGAAAGACTACAAAGTGGCAACTAACGCAGCTCAAATTGCAAAAACTGGAAAGTTCGGTGACTTGCGCCGTCGACTGGTATTTTTGCTACTCGCGCTGGTTGTTTACAGAATTGGTGCTCACATCCCGGTTCCTGGTATTGATCCAGCCCAGCTGCAGGAATTCTTCAAGGGCCAACAGGGCGGAATTTTGGGCATGTTCAACATGTTCTCCGGTGGTGCCCTGTCCAGGTTTACGATTTTTGCGTTGGGGATCATGCCTTACATCTCTGCATCGATCGTGATGCAGTTGCTAACGTATACCCTGCCTGCGCTTGAACAGCTCAAAAAAGAGGGTGAGGCTGGTCGCAGAAAAATCACCCAGTACACACGGTACGGAACTCTCGGCTTGGCTTTGTTTCAGTCGATGGGTATTGCTATTGCTTTGGAGAGTTCACCAGGTTTGGTGATTGCGCCAGGCTTTGGCTTCCGGATGACTGCAATCGTCACCTTGACGGCAGGCACGATGTTTCTGATGTGGCTTGGCGAGCAGATCACCGAGCGGGGATTGGGTAACGGTATTTCGATACTGATTTTTGGCGGGATCGCCGCAGGTTTGCCGAGTGCAATCGGTGGTCTGCTGGAGTTGGTGCGCACCGGAGCGATGAGCATTGTGGTGGTATTGCTGATCATAGTGATGATCGCCCTGGTGACTTATTTCGTCGTGTTCGTTGAAAGAGGTCAGCGGAAAATACTGGTGAATTACGCTCGCAGGCAAGTAGGTAACAAAGTTTATGGTGGCCAGTCTTCGCACTTGCCCTTGAAGCTGAACATGGCCGGGGTCATTCCTCCCATTTTCGCGTCCTCCATCATTTTGTTGCCCGCCACGGTCGTGGGTTGGGTGAGTACCGGTGATTCGATGCGTTGGCTGAAGGATATTGCGGGCTCGTTGACACCAGGACAGCCCATCTATGTGATGTTCTATGCGGCTGCCATCATTTTCTTCTGTTTTTTCTACACGGCTTTGGTTTTTAACAGCCGAGAAACTGCGGATAACCTGAAGAAGAGTGGCGCGTTCATTCCTGGAATTCGTCCTGGTGACCAAACAGCGAAGTACATTGACAAGATATTGTTGAGGTTGACATTTGCCGGTGCTATTTACATCACCCTGGTTTGTCTCTTGCCCGAGTTCTTGATTCTTAAATACAACGTGCCATTTTATTTTGGTGGTACATCTCTTCTGATTATTGTTGTCGTGACGATGGACTTCATGGCTCAGGTTCAAAATTACATGATGTCGCAGCAATATGAGTCGCTGTTGAAGAAGGCGAGTTTTAAGTCTTCTAAAGGCGATTAAAGAATATGTCAAAAGACGATGTTATACAAATGCAAGGGGAAGTGGTTGAAAACTTGCCGAACGCAACATTTCGCGTAAAGCTGGAAAACGGCCATGTGGTTCTCGGGCATATATCCGGAAAAATGCGAATGCACTACATTCGTATTCTCCCGGGGGACAAGGTCACCGTAGAGTTGACCCCTTACGATCTCAGTCGCGCTCGCATCGTATTTCGAGCAAAGTAGTATTTTTTTTGGTGTTCAATGCAGTCATTCATTGGCACTTCAGTAAAGTTTTAGGAGAATGAAATGAAGGTTTCGGCTTCGGTCAAGAAAATTTGCCGTAACTGCAAGGTAATTCGGCGCAAGGGCGTTGTTCGTGTGATCTGTAGCGATCCACGTCACAAACAGCGCCAGGGTTAATCGCAAGAGTTTTAGAGGACGAAAATGGCACGTATCGCTGGCATCAATATTCCGCCGCAACAACATTCTGAAATTGGCTTGACAGCTATTTTCGGGATCGGTCGCACCCGGGCACGTAAAATCTGTGAGGCTTGCGGGATTCCGTATTCCAAAAAAGTCAAGGATTTAAACGACTCTGACTTGGAAAAAATCCGAGACGAGATCGCTCAGTTCACGATCGAAGGTGACCTTCGCCGTGAAACCACGATGAACATCAAGCGATTGATGGACATCGGCTGCTACCGGGGCTTCCGCCACCGCCGTGGATTGCCGATGCGGGGTCAGCGTACGCGCACCAATGCGCGCACACGCAAAGGTCCTCGCAAGGCTGCGCAGTCTTTGAAGAAATAACAGGCACTGAAAGATAACCATGGCAAAAGCTCCAGCGAATAACGCCTCTCAGCGCGTCCGCAAGAAGGTCCGGAAGAACGTAGCCGATGGCGTCGCTCACGTGCACGCCTCCTTTAACAACACGATCATCACGATCACTGACCGTCAAGGCAACGCCCTTTCCTGGGCGTCGTCCGGTGGTCAGGGCTTCAAGGGTTCACGTAAGTCAACCCCTTTCGCCGCACAGGTTGCGTCCGAAGTGGCTGGCCGTGCCGCGATAGAGCAGGGTATCAAGAACCTCGATGTGGAGATCAAGGGTCCCGGTCCCGGACGTGAGTCCTCAGTGCGTGCTCTGGCCGCGCTGGGAATCCGCATCAACATGATCGCGGATGTGACCCCTGTTCCCCATAACGGTTGCCGCCCTCAGAAGCGTCGTCGTATCTAATTTTTATCAACAAGCCCACCGCCGCCAGCTTCGTGCTGGGGGCTCCTGCGCTCAGGCGTGGAAGATGACATAAAGGAAGTTCAAGTGGCACGCTATCTAGGCCCCAAGGCCAAATTATCCCGCCGAGAAGGCACCGACTTGTTTCTCAAAAGCGCTCGACGCGCTATTGGGGACAAAGCCAAGTTCGACTCCAAGCCTGGCCAGCACGGCCGTACGTCAGGTACCCGTACCTCTGACTATGGCTTGCAGCTCCGCGAGAAGCAAAAAGTCAAACGCATGTACGGAGTGCTGGAGAAGCAGTTCCGTCGGTATTTTGAAGAAGCTGATCGTCGCAAAGGCAACACCGGCTCGAATTTGTTGTTCCTCCTGGAATCCAGGTTGGATAACGTCGTTTATCGCATGGGATTCGGATCAACCCGCGCCGAAGCGCGTCAGTTGGTTTCCCACAAGGCAATGACCGTCAACGGAAAGAGTGTCAACATTCCTTCGTTCATGGTCAAGGCCGGCGACATTATTGCCGTGCGCGACAAGTCCAAGAAACAAAACCGGGTTGCAGAAGCTCTGCAATTGGCTACGCAGGTGGGCATGCCTGCCTGGGTCGAAGTGAGTATTGAAAAGACAGAAGGCGTCTTCAAGTCTGTCCCGGATCGGGATCAGTTTGCTGCTGATGTGAATGAGTCATTGATCGTTGAATTGTATTCACGATAGAGCTTCGGTCCGATCGAAATTGGAAATCGAAACTGAGGTGCAGGCAACTGCATCTTTTTTTGTCGTCAGCCTTACCGGTGTAACGAGCCGGGGGTATTGAGAGGAACTTGAATGCAGAATAGTTTATTGAAGCCCAAAGCGATTAATGTCGAGCAGTTGTCCGTTAACCGCGCCAAAGTTGCGTTGGAGCCCTTTGAAAGGGGTTACGGACATACCTTAGGTAATGCGTTACGCAGAGTTCTGCTGTCCTCCATGCCTGGGTATGCAGCTACAGAGGTCACCATTGCGGGTGTCTTGCATGAGTATTCTTCAATTGATGGCGTGCAGGAAGACGTTGTCAACATTTTGTTGAATCTCAAAGGGGTTGTGTTCAAGCTGCACAACCGCGATGAAGTCACACTGAGTCTGCGCAAGGATGGCGAAGGCGTCGTGCGAGCTGTTGACATCCAGACGCCGCATGACGTGGAGATAATCAATCCGGATCACATCATTGCTCACCTGTCGCATGGCGGTAAGCTTGATATGCAAATCAAGGTGGAGAAAGGTCGGGGTTATGTGCCCGGATCCATGCGCCGCCACGGTGACGAAACGACCAAGTCCATTGGACGGATCGTCCTGGACGCTTCATTCTCACCGGTGAAACGGGTGAGCTACACCGTCGAAAGCGCCCGCGTCGAGCAGCGTACCGATCTGGACAAGCTGATTGTGGACATCGAAACAAACGGTGCCATTTCCGCTGAAGATGCGGTGCGGGCTTCAGCGAAGATTCTCGTGGAGCAGTTGGCGGTTTTTGCGCAATTGGAAGGCAGCGAACTCGCTGCGTTTGATGCGCCGGCTCCTCGCGGCGGAGCGCAATTTGACCCCATCCTGTTGCGACCAGTGGACGAGTTGGAGTTGACGGTACGCTCGGCGAATTGCCTGAAAGCTGAAAACATTTACTACATCGGTGATTTGATTCAGCGTACAGAGAATGAGCTGTTGAAGACGCCTAACCTGGGCCGGAAATCTCTCAATGAGATCAAGGAAGTTTTGGCTTCCCGTGGTTTGACGCTGGGCATGAAGCTCGAAAGTTGGCCGCCTGCGGCTTTGGAAAAACGGTAGAATCGAAGGTTTTTTGACCTGTGCAACGGGTAGTACCTCGTACGGCTACCCTCATTAATAATACAAGGTAAGCACTATGCGCCACGGACACGGACTACGGAAACTTAACCGTACTAGCTCTCATCGTTTAGCCATGTTGCAAAACATGATGAACTCGCTCATCGAGCATGAGGCAATCAAAACCACACTGCCAAAGGCGAAAGAACTGCGGCGCGTCATCGAGCCCATGATCACCCTGGCCAAGGAAGCAACAGTGGCCAACCGGCGTTTGGCCTTCGATCGTCTGCGCGATCGGGACAGCGTGGTCAAGCTGTTCAACGATTTGGGGCCTCGCTTCAAATCGCGTCCAGGCGGATACACCCGCATCCTGAAAATGGGTTTTCGTGTAGGCGACAACGCGCCAATGGCGTTGGTTGAATTGGTGGACAGGGGCGACACGGCTGCGGCCCCTGAAGCGGCTGAAGACAAGTCCTGATCGGATACAATAAGACATACCGCGCGATGGAGCAGCCTGGTAGCTCGTTGGGCTCATAACCCAAAGGTCGTAGGTTCAAATCCTACTCGCGCAACCAGTCAATACGGGATACCGTAGTAAAACGCCAACTGCCCAGTTGGCGTTTTTTTTTGCCCGTTACTCCCCTGCCAACCCGCGGCAAGTCCAGTACCAGGGCAATTGACAACCTCGGCTTGATGTCTACTTTCACTATTTTTGTCTGGGAGTGCATGATCCGGAACCTCACCAAGGCGCTCAGAATGACCGGGGCTGGCGCTGTTCGCCCAGCCGTCAGGCCGGTGGTCGGCAAGCTGACTGACATTTTGTCTTTTTTGAGGCTTGCCTCGTTGGCCCTGGCTCTGCTTTCGCCCTGGCTCGCCACGGCGCAAAGCCCTTTGGTGCCTTGCCGCGTGGCCGGTATCCAGACCGAGGTGCAATGCGGAGTGCTGGCGCGGCCACTGGACCCGGCGAGCCCGGCGGGCGTCCAGATCGACATTCACTATGTCGTGGTGCCCGCACTCGCCCGGCGCAAGCTGCCGGATCCGGTGTTTTTGTTGGCTGGCGGGCCGGGGCAAAGCGCCATTGCGCTGGCACCGCAGGTCGCGCAGCAGCTGAACCGGCTGGGCAACCGGCGCGACCTGGTTCTCGTCGATCAGCGCGGCACCGGCCGGTCGGCGCCGCTGATGTGCCCCGAGGACCGCGCCAGCACCCTGGGCCAGCAACTGGACCCCCAGCGCCGCGAGGCCTTGTTGCGCCAATGCCTGGCCGAGCTGCAAAAGCTGCCCTATGGCGACTTGCGCTTTTTCACCACCACCTTGGCCATGCAAGACCTGGACGCTGTGCGCCAGGCGCTGGGTGCGCGCCAAATCAACCTGGTGGGGGCCTCGTATGGCACGCGCGCCGCGCTGGAATACCAGCGGCAATTTCCCCATGCCGTGCGGCGCAGCGTGATCGATGGTGTGGCCCCGCCCGACATGGCCCTGCCCCAGAGCGCCTCGGGCGACAACCAGGCCGCACTCGACGCCCTGCTGGCCGCCTGTGTACAAGACCCGGACTGCCAGCGCCGCTACCCCCGTTTTCGTGCCGAGGTGGCGACCATGTTGGCCAGCCTGCCGCGCGAGGTGTCGATGGCAGACCCGCTGACTGGCGAGCTGCACACTGTGCGCCTGACCCGAGACGCTGCGCTGGGCGCGTTGCGGGGCTCTTTGTATGCCCCGGCGCTGGCCGCTGGCCTGCCCTATGCCGTGCAGCAGGCCGCTCGCGGGCGCTTTGAAGCCCTGCTCGGACTCAGCAACCTCGTGGGCGCGCGCGGCCCGAATCGCGTGGCTGAGGGCCTGCATTTGTCAGTGGTGTGCGCAGAAGACCTGTCGGGCAGACCCGGGGCGGCGCTGCCTGCAGGCGTGAATTTCGGGCAAACCTTGGCGCAGCAGTACACGCAAACCTGTGCCTACTGGCCACGGGGCGAGGTGCCTGCCGCGTTTTACATCGTGCCGGCCAGCCGCACGCCCGTGCTGGTGCTCAGTGGTGGATTGGACCCAGTCACGCCGCCGCGCCACGGTGCCCGTGTGGCCCAGGCGCTGGGTAACAAGGCCTTGCATGTGGTGGTGCCCAATGCAGGGCACGGGTTGATGGGCCTGGGCTGCCTGCGTGACCTGGTTTACCGGTTCATTGACGCGTCTGAGGATGCGCAGGCCTTGGCGCTGGACACCACCTGCGCCAGCGACATCCCGCGCCCACCCGCGTTTGTGCCGGTGCAGCCGGTGCCAGGTACATCGGGTCCGGGTGCAGCGGTACTGCAACCCTCGGGGAGCCCCCCATGATTGAGATCGAGCATCTCGCGCGCCGCTTTCCGGCTTCTGCGCAGCCGCAAAACAGCGCGTGGAAGTCGCTCCAACTCAAGCGTCCGCCCGCAGAGTGGGTGCATGCCGTGCGCGACGTGAGTTTTATCGCGCCCAACGGTCACATCACCGGCCTGCTCGGCCCCAACGGCGCGGGCAAAACCACCACGCTGCGCATGCTGGCCGGGCTGATCCCCCCCAGCGCGGGCCGCATGGCGGTTGACGGCCTGGACGTGGCCCAGTCGCCCCAGGCCGCTGTGGCCCGCCTGGGCGTGCTCAGCGATGCGCGTGGCCTCTACCCGCGCCTGAGCGCCCGCGAAAACATTGTGTATTTCGGCCAGTTGCAGGGCATGGCGATGGATGTCGCCCACGTCCGGGCGACCGTGCTGGCCGAGATGCTGGACATGAAGCCTCTGCTGGAGCGCCGCACCGAAGGCTTCAGCCAGGGCGAGCGCATGAAAACCGCACTGGCGCGCGCCCTGGTGCACGACCCCGCCAACATCGTGCTCGACGAGCCCACCAACGGCCTGGATGTGCTGGCCACCCGCGCCCTGCGGGAGGCCTTGCGGTTTTTGCGCACGCCCGAGGGCGGGGCCAAGTGCATTGTGTTTTCGACCCACATCATGCAGGAGGTCGAGCGCCTGTGCGACAGCGTGGTGGTGGTGGCGCAGGGGCGCAGCGTGGCCAGCGGCACGGTGGCCGAGTTGCTCCAGCGCACCGGGCAGACTGATTTTGAGGAAGCGTTTGTGCAACTGGCGTTTGGGGGGGCAGCATGAGCTTTGGGTACTGCGCCTTTGCCGTGTTCCGCAAGGAGTGGATGGACGCCCTGCGCGACCGGCGCACCCTGCTGGTGGTGCTGGCGTCCAGCGTGTTGCTGGGGCCTTTGCTGCTGCTGGCGCTGTCCACCCTGGTGGCGGACCTGGAGGCCAAAGCCGAGCAGCGCGAGGTGGTGGTGGCCGGCATCGAACACGCCCCCGGGCTCAAAAACTACCTGGAGCGCCAGACCTGGCAAGTCAAGGCCGCACCGGCAGATTACGAGACCTTGCTGCGCAACGCCCAGTTGGGCGAGCCGGTGCTGGTGGTGCCCCCGGGCTTTGAGGCCGCGCTCGTTCAGGGCGAGGTGCCTGAGCTCCTGCTGGTGAGCGACAGCGCCAACACCCAGAGCCAGTCCGGCGTGCCACGGGTGGTGGGCTTGCTGCGCGGCTATGTGCAGGAGCGGGTCACTTTGAGCCTGGCGCTGCGCGGTGTCTCGGCTGATTTGCTTACGCCTCTGACAGTGCAGGAGCGTGATCTGGCGGGCACGCAAACGCGGGCGGCGCAGTTCACCGGCATGCTGGCTTTTTTTGTGCTGCTGGCCGTGGTCTCGGGCGCGCTCAATGCGGCGCTGGACAGCACCGCAGGCGAGCGCGAGCGCGGCTCGCTGGAGCCCCTGCTGATGAACCCCGTGACCGGCCTGGCGCTGGTGGTGGGCAAGTGGGGCGCGGTGGCGGCCATCAGTATGCTGATTGCGGTGTTGAGCTGCCTGAGCTTTTTGCCGGGGCAATGGCTGTTGCGCAGCGACCGGTTGCAAGCCATGTTTCAGTTTGGCTGGGTGGAAGTGGGCTTGTTTCTGGTGGTGCTGTTGCCGTTTGCTGCTGCCGCCTCGGCCGTGCTGATGGCCGTGGCCATCCGGTGCAAGAGCTTCAAGGAGGCACAGGCCAACAGCACGGTGGTGGTGATGGCGGTCACGCTCTTGCCCCTGGTGTCGGTGTTCAACCAGACCGGTGAGAAAGCCTGGCATTTGCTGGTGCCGGCACTGGCCCAAAACACCTTGATGCTGCGTGTGCTCAAGGGCGAGGGTTTCTCGGCTTTTCAGGTGGGCGTGCCGCTCTTGGTGTGTGGGCTGCTGACCTGGGGCAGCCTGTGGTTTGTGGCGCGCAGTTTGCGGGGCGCGGCGGTCAGGTGAGCGGGGCAGATGGCCGTGCACTCAGAATCTTCAACTAATTTTCTATCAAAATTAGGTGAATAAATGGGTGGGATTTGGGAAATGATGGAGCCTTCATCTATCCATACCGAGTTTCCCATGCGCCTGCCCAACCCTTATCGCCCTGAAGCCCAGATCGTCTCCCAGCGGCTGGACGCGCTGCAATCGGCCCTTGACTGGGCGGCAGCAGCCCGCGCGGCCACGCCGTGGGTGCAGGCCGTGCGCCGCAACCCGCCGCCGTTTTGGGCCATGGAGAGTTTGCTCAAGGAATACCCGATCTCCAGCGCCGAGGGCTTGGCCCTGATGCGCCTGGCCGAGGCCCTGTTGCGTGTGCCGGATGCCGAAACCGCCATTACCCTCACCGCCGACCAACTGGGCCGTGCCAACTTTGACAATTCGGGCGACAAAGTGCTGGCGCGTTTGAGCAGCAGCGCCATCGCCCTGAGCAAGAAGTTCTTGCCCGACAGCGAGGCGCCGGGTGGCCTGTTTGCCAAGCTGGGCGCTCGCTCGGTGGTGGCGGCCACGCTGCGGGCCGTGCAACTGCTGGGGCGTCAGTTTGTGTTGGGCCAAACCATCACCGAGGCCATGGGCGAGGCGGCCTCTGCTCAGCGCAAGAGCGCCAATGTGCGCTACAGCTACGACATGTTGGGCGAAGGCGCCCGCACCGAGCGGGATGCGCTCAAGTACCTGGCCAGCTATGAAGATGCTATTGAAAAAATAGCTACCAGTGCAATCAAAACTGAGGCTTGCGCGCAAAACGACGGTATCTCCATCAAGCTCAGTGCGCTGCACCCGCGCTATGAAGACGCGCAACACGCCCGCGTCATGGCCGAGCTGGTGCCCCGCGTGTGGGGCTTGTGCGTGGCAGCGGCCGAGGCCAACATCAACCTCACCATTGACGCCGAGGAGGTCGACCGCCTGGAGTTGTCGCTGGACGTCTTTGAGGCCCTGGCCGTGCAAGTGGCCCGGCACTGCCCGCAGTGGACCGGCTTTGGCCTAGCCATGCAGGCTTACCAGACCCGCGCGCTGGAGTTGATCGATCACATCACCGCCCTGGCCCGCCAGCACAAGATCCGCCTGATGTGCCGGCTGGTCAAGGGCGCGTACTGGGACGCCGAGATCAAGCGCGCCCAGGAAATGGGCCTGCCGGCCTACCCGGTCTTTACCCACAAGCATCACACCGACGTGTCTTACCTGGCCTGCGCCCACGCCCTGTTGGCCGCGCCCGACGCCATCTACCCGCAGTTTGCAACCCACAACGCCGCCACCATCGCGGCCATTCTGCAAATGGCAGCCAAAAGCGGGGCTTCGTTTGAACTGCAGCGCCTGCACGGCATGGGCGAGGGCGTGTACCGTGAGGTGCTGAAGAACCCGCTGATCGCCTGCCGCGTGTATGCCCCCGTGGGTGCACACAAAGACCTGCTGGCCTACCTGGTGCGCCGCCTGCTGGAGAACGGCGCCAACTCCTCGTTTGTGCACCAACTGGCCGACGAGTCCGTGGGCATGGAGGAGCTGCTGATTTCGCCCCTGCGCCTGGAGCCCGAGACCTCGCTGCCACTCCCCCCGGAACTGTTTGGCCCGGCCCGCCCCAACAGCGCCGGGCTGGACCTGACCGTGCCCCCGATGCGCGCCCCCCTGCTGCAAGCGTACGCCGACGTGCAAGTGCCCGTAGTGCCTGTGTTTGATGCCAAATTGGCCTCTAGTCGGCTTGATATAAGCATCAAAAGCTATCAAACCTGGAGCAAGGTGGACGTGGCTCAGCGCGCCGCCATCCTGCGCCGCGCAGCAGACGCTTTGCAAGCGCAGTTGCCCCGCTTCTGCGCGCTCTTGGTCAAGGAGGCTTTCAAGACCTGGGGTGACGCCGTGAGCGAGGTGCGTGAGGCGGTGGACTTTTTGCGCTACTACGCAGGGGAGGCCGAGCGCATCATGGCGCCGATCGCCATGCCCGGCCAGAGCGGGGAGGTGACACGTGGCGTCACGGGCGAGTCGAATGAGTTGCGCCTGATTGCCCGTGGCCCCTGGGTCTGCATCAGCCCCTGGAATTTTCCGCTGGCCATCTTCGTGGGCCAGGTGGCCGCAGCCTTGGCCACCGGCAACACCGTGATGGCCAAGCCCGCCGAGCAAACCCCCGGCGTGGCGTTGGCGGCGGTGCAGTTGTTGATTGAGGCCGGCGTGCCCGAGGGCGCGCTGCAACTGCTACACGGCCCCGGCGACACCGTGGGCGCCGCGCTGGTGGCGGCTCCCGGCGTGGCCGGCGTGGTATTCACCGGCTCCACGGCGGTTGCCAAAATCATCAACCGCGCGCTGGCCGCCAAAGACGGCGCCATCGTGCCGCTGATTGCCGAGACCGGTGGCATCAACGCCATGCTGGTCGACAGCACCGCGCTGCCCGAGCAGGTGGTGGACGCCGTGGTGCAAAGCGCCTTCAGGAGCGCGGGCCAACGCTGCTCGGCCTTGCGCCTGCTGTGCGTGCATGAGGCCATTGCCGACCATGTCATCGAGATGATCCAGGGCGCGGCGCGTGAACTGGTCACGGGCGACCCGTTTGACCTGGCTACCGATGTAGGCCCGGTGATTGACGCCGAGGCTTTTGACAACATCCAAACTCACCTCAAACGACTCCATTCAGGGTCAAAACCGCTTCTAGTCAGCGTATCTATTGCCTCAAGCGCTATGAATTCAGGATTGATGGATTCAGCTGATTTTGGCACGGACGCTTCTGGTTCACGGGCGTCAACCCTGGCGAACCTGATCCAGCCCCAAGCCTTTGAGGTGAGTGCCATTGCCGACCTGAAGCAGGAAATCTTCGGCCCTGTGCTGCACGTTGTGCGCTGGCGTGGCGACCCGCAGGCAGTTGTGGAACAGATCAACGCATTGGGCTACGGCCTCACCATCGGCATCCAGACCCGTATCGACAGCCGCGCCCAAGCCCTGGCGCGTGCGGCCCATGTGGGCAATGTTTACATCAACCGCAACCAGATTGGCGCGGTGGTGGGGGTGCAGCCGTTTGGCGGCGAAGGCCTGAGCGGCACCGGCCCCAAAGCGGGTGGGCCGCACTATTTGTACCGCTTTTGCGCGGAGCAAACCATCACGGTGAACACCACCGCAGCGGGGGGCAATGCCGCGCTGTTGGCGGGGGCCTGATCACTGGCTCCACGTGTCATCTGTCACAGCCGCACCAGAGCCCACCTTGTCCCACGCGGCCTGGGCCGCACCTGCGGCGCCCAAGGCGGCGCGTTGCTCAAAGAACTTGGCCGTTTCCATGGCGCTGATTTTTTCAGCAATCGCCACCACAAAAAACTGATTCATGGTGGTGTCATCCGCTGCGGCAATGCGCTTGGCGGCTTGTTTGAGGGACTCTGGGAGGCGTAAGGCGTAACTGCTCATGGCTTTGAACTCCGTGTAACGGCCAGACGAAAGTGTCGAAAAGTTTGCTCAGGATTGAGCACGGGAATACCAAAAAGCTTTGCGGGGCCAAAGTCGCGCAGGTTGTAAGTCACGATGGCCTGAGACTGGACATTGGCAGCGGCCTCCAGCACCATTTCGTCTGCCGGGTCGCGCAATTGCGGCCGCCATTGGTAATGCGTTATGACCGGCTTGATGACGCTCGCCAGCTCATTCAAAATAGCGTCAATATCGCTGGCTGACAGCCCGGAGGCCGCCAACTGGCTGGGCCGCTTGAGGACATCCTCGTACTCCAGGAAAAGCGCAGGGCTGCAGCACATCGTGACCTGCCGGAGCCGAATGATTTGCATCAGTGCGAACGATGGCCCCAGCCGGTTGCGCAGGGCTGCTACCAGGATGTTGGTGTCGATAACCAGTTTAGGCGGATTTTTCATATCGTCGGTGATGTCATTATCCAGTGTGGATAAGAGTCTGTAAAGCGGGAGCAGGCGGTGGTGCATAGACCGGACGAGTGAATAGAAGCCAATAACGAGGGGCGTGTTTGCCCTGAAATGCTGCAAGAGCTGGGCTTTGACGGGTGCATGGGCCGTCGCGGACATTGCAGGCGGGTGGGCATTGAGCGCCACAACGCCCCGCCTTGCGGACTGGTGGCGCGGAAATTGCAGTCTTCCAGACTAACTGTCATGTAGCTGGGCGACGCCCCGGATGATGAAAGAAACTTGAGGGTGGAGGTGCTGAGGTAGATGCCGAGAAAATTCTTTGGGGAC
>CALRWE010000046.1:0-24782 GCA_943371745.1 Rhodoferax sp. OV413 | reverse complement strand
ACACCCTGGCCCGCTCGCAAGAGCTGCTGTTGATTTTTGCCAGTGCGTGGGGCACGGCGTTGGCAGCCTTGGGCGAATATGCGGGCTTCAGCAAGGAGGCAGGGGCGTTCATTGCCGGGTTCTCGCTGGCGTCCACCGCTTACCGGGAGGCCATCAATGCCCGCCTGGCCAGTATTCGGGACTTCTTGTTGCTCTTCTTTTTTATCGACCTGGGTGCCAAGCTTGACTTCTCGACCCTGGGCGCCGAGCTCGGCACGGCGGTGGTGCTGTCCTTGTTTGTGTTGATTGGCAATCCGCTGATCGTGATGGCCATCATGGGCTACATGGGCTACCGCAAGCGCACCAGTTTCATGGCCGGGCTGACCGTGGCGCAGATCTCGGAGTTCTCCATCATCTTTGTGGCCATGGGCATCAGCCTGGGCCACATTGGCTCGGACGCGCTGGGTCTGACCACGCTGGTCGGGCTGACCACCATTGCCCTGTCGTCCTACATGATTTTGTACTCGCAACGCCTGTATGGCTGGCTGGCACCGTGGCTGGGCGTGTTTGAGCGGGCCACACCTTTCAGGGAGTTGGCGGTAGAAAACGCGCCCGCGCATACCGAGCGCCCGGACGTCCTGATTTTTGGTTTGGGGCGCTACGGCAGCCGCCTGGCGTCGCAACTGCAAAAACAGAACATGCGCGTGCTGGGGGTCGACTTCGACCCCGAGGTCATCAAGGCGCGCCAACTCGGGGGCCTGGACGCCCGCTTTGGCGACTGTGAAGCACCCGAGTTCATTGAAAGCCTGCCACTGGCCGGCGTGCCCTGGGTAGTGAGTTGCCTGCCCGAGAGCACAGCCAACCGGGCCCTGATCAGCGCACTGGCAGAACACCACTACACCGGCCAAATTGCCCTGGTGGCGCGGGACGAAGCGGACGCTGACCACCTGCAGTCCCTGGGGCGGGTGGAAATCATCCTGCCCTTCAACCAGGCGGCCGACTTCACGGCGCTGGACATTGCCGCACGCATTGCCTCATCTGAATCGAACACGACACAGGAGCCCTCATGAACCCGGTACTCTTCCCCCTCGTCGCCACCGACCTGTCGCCCCCCGCGCGCCGCGCCGCGCAGCGGGCAGCGCTGCTGGCCCGTCAGTCTGGCGGACCACTGGCGCTGGTGCACGTGCAGGAAAAAGACGCTTTGAGCGAGTTGCGGCAGTTGCTGGGTCAGGGCAGCGCGGACCTGGAATCCCGCTTGCACGAGCAGACCCAGCAAGCCTTGGCGCAGCTGGCCCGTGAGCTCAGTGCTCCCGATGGCCCAGGAGTGGCCGTGCATTTGGTGGAAGGCACCGTGTTGACAGCCATCCTGGCCCAAGCCCAGGCAGTAAACGCCAACCTGTTGGTGGTGGGCGCGCGCGGCGCCAGCTTCATGCGCCACTGGCTGCTGGGTGCAACAGCCGAGCGCCTGCTGCGAAAAACACGGCTCCCCATTCTGGTGGTCAAGCAGCCACCGCACCAGGCTTACCAGCGCGTGCTGGTGTCGGTTGATTTTTCAGAATGGTCCGCGCCGGCGGTGCGGCTGGCGCGAACCCTGGCGCCCCAGGCGCAGCTGGTGCTGTTGCATGCCTGCGAACTGCCCTTTGAGGGCAAGATGCGCTTTGCCGGCATTGATGAAGCCACCATCCTGCACCACCGGGCCACCCAAAAGCGCGAGGCACTGGCGCGCCTGAACGACCTGGCCAGCGAGACCGCTTTGCCCCAGGCTGCGTGGCGCCCATGGGTTGTCCACGGTAACCCGTCGGACTGCATTCTGCAACAGGAGGAAGAGTTGGATGTCGACCTCATTGTGCTGGGCAAACATGGCCGGGGCATGACCGAAGAACTGCTGCTGGGCAGCGTGACCAAGCATGTGCTGAGCCAGGCCAGCGCCGACGTGCTGGTGGTCACGCAGTCGGCGCCCACCTAAAACGAACCCAGCCAGGTGCCCAGCAGCACCACGACCGCCAGCGCGGCCAGCGGAACCAGCACCGCCACCACCAAAATGTCGCCATACGACTGGCGGTGCGTGAGCTTGCAGATGGCCAGCAGGGTGATCACGGCGCCGTTGTGGGGCAGGGCATCGAGCCCGCCGGTGGCAATCGAGGTCACCCGGTGCAACAGCTCGGGGGCAATGCCGGCGGCACGGCCCATCTCCAGGTAGGTGCTGCCCAGCGTCTGCAGCGCAATGCTCATGCCGCCCGAGGCCGAGCCGGTGATGCCGGCCAGCAAGTTCACTGCAACCGACAAGGACACCAGCGGTTGTCCCGGCGCAATGCCCAGCACCGCGTCGCGGATCAGGGCAAAGCCCACCAACGAGGCAATGACGGCGCCATACCCCACTTGTGATGCCGTGTTGAAAATCGGCAGCACTGCGGCGCTGGCGCCCGTGTCCAGGTCGTCCTTCAGGTTGGGCAGGGTGCGCCAGGCCAGGCCGATGAGCAGCAAGTTGGACAAGGCCAGCGCCGCAATGATGGCCCACACGCCGCGCACCGCCTCCAGTTGCGTGGCGCCATACAGGGCACTGGCCAGGTAGCTGGTGTCCATTTGTGCAAACAAATGGGTGCTGAACAGCCAGTTCAACACCACCACAGCCACGATCGGGGCCAGCGCCACGGCAAAGCCCGGCACAGCCGTCGCCCCCACCTGCGCTGGTGTCTCGTCAGGGTGCGTGCCATAACCTTCACCCTGGGCGCGGGCCTGACCCAGGCGCCAGGCCAGCCACCAGGCGCCCAGCCCCAGCATGATGGCCCCGCCAATCAGCCCCAGCCCGGGCGCTGCAAACGGCGTGGTGCCAAAGTAGGGCATGGGAATGGCGTTTTGAATCGCTGGCGTGCCGGGCAGCGCCGTCATGGTGAAGGTGAACGCGCCCAGGGCAATGGTGGCGGGCATCAGGCGCTTGGGCACATCGGCGGCGCGAAACAGGGCCACGGCCAGCGGGTACACGGCAAAGGCCACCACAAACAACGACACCCCGCCATAGGTCAACACCGCGCAGGCCAGCACAATGGCCAGCATGGCGCGCCCCGCTCCCAGCCAGTCCACGATGCGCAAGGCAATTACCCGGGCCGCGCCCGAGGACTCCATGAGCCGGCCAAATACGGCCCCCAAGAGAAACAGCGGAAAGTACAGCGCGATAAAACCGCCCAGCGCTCTCATGAACACCTGGGTGTAGCTGGCCATGAACGGCGTGTCCGGGCTGCCCAGCACGGCCAATAACGCCAGCACCGGCGCCAGCAAGAGCACGCTGACGCCGCGGTAGGCCAGGAACATCAGCAGCCCCAGCGAGATAAGAATGAGGGAGATACTGAAAATCATGGGCTGAGCTTACCCGCCCAGGTAATGCCCCAAATCCAGCGTGGCACGGCGCCCCAGGTGGGTGAAGTTGCGCTCCAGCCAGGCCTGTGTAGCCTGGTAACCCAGGTGGTGCAGCTGCATCAAAAAAGACCAGCCTGTGTTGGCCTTGCTGCTCGCGCCCAGAGCCGAGAGCGCCACGTCGTCCTGAATGCTGTGCACGCGCAGGGCGGCCAGCTGCGTGAACAAGGGGGCACGCCCGGCGGGTGGTGTGCCCTCCTGGCGCAACAGCTGCTGCAAGAGGGCCAGCGTGCGCAGCTCCTTGACCAGGCTGCTGTTGAACGTGATCTCGTTGAGGCGGTCCATGATGTCTTGCGGCGTGGTGGGCAAGGTGTCGCGCCGGGAGGGGTTGATTTGCACCAGCACCAGGTCGTGCGCCGGGCTCTCGGCAATCAGGGGCAGCAGCGACGGGTTTCCGACATAGCCGCCGTCCCAGTAGGCCTCGCCCTCAATCTCGACCGCCCGAAACACCAGCGGCAGGCAGGCTGACGCCATCACTACCTGCGCCGACAACTCAGGCTGGAGAAACTCTCGCAGCTGCCCCGTGCGCACGTTGGTAGCCGAGACAAACAAGCGCAGCTTGTGGCAACGCCGCACCTGCTCAAAATCAACTTCACTGGCCAAAATGTCGCGCAAGGGGTTGAGGTCCAGAGGGTTGAACTGGTAAGGCGACCAAGCCCGGCTGGCCCAGTCCAGGTACAAGTGCAGCGGCGAGCCTTCCAGTGACCAGTGGCCAAACAAGGCAGCCCAGGCGTCAGGCAACAGGCTGTGGTGTCCGCTGGCATTGCTGACCCGGCTCCAGAAGCGGCGCAAACCTTCGCGGGCCCCTTTGCGCCCGCCAGCCATCAGGCCGTGGGCCAGCACCACCGCATTCATGGCGCCGGCACTGGTGCCGCTGATGGCATCAATCTCCAGGCGCTCCTCTTCAAGCAAGCGGTCCAGCACGCCCCACGTGAATGCGCCGTGGGCACCACCGCCCTGCAAGGCCAGGTCGATGCGCTTGACGCGGCGCGACCCCATGCCGTCAGTTGCCTCAGTCAGACAAGCCGGGCTTGGGGGCTGCTGCCCGGTCCATGAGGGCGGCCATCAAATCCACCGGCATGGGGAACACGATGGTGGAGCTTTTCTCGCCGGCAATCGCGGTGAGCGTCTGCAGATAGCGCAGCTGCATGGCCTGGGGTGCCTGCGCCAGCACATGGGCGGCCTCCAGCAGCTTGGCCGAAGCCTGCAACTCGCCCTCGGCATGGATCACTTTGGCACGGCGCTCGCGCTCGGCTTCGGCTTGCTTGGCGATGGCCCGAATCATGTTTTCGTTGAGGTCAACGTGTTTGATCTCGACATTGGCCACCTTGATGCCCCAGGCGTCGGTTTGCACGTCCAGCACCTGCTGCAAATCCTGGTTGATCTGCTCGCGCTCAGCCAGCAGCTGGTCCAGCTCGTGCTTGCCCAAAATGGCCCGCAAGGTGGTCTGTGCCAGTTGCGATGTGGCCTGCATGTAGTTTTCGACCTGAATCACGGCCAGTTGCGGGTCCACCACACGGGCATACACCACGGCATTCACCTTGACCGAGACGTTGTCCCGGGTGATCACGTCTTGCTCGGGCACGTCCATCACCACGGTGCGCAGGTCCACCCGCACCATTTGCTGAATGCCCGGAATCAGGATGATCAGGCCCGGCCCCTTGACCTTCCAGAAGCGCCCCAACTGAAACACCACGCCGCGCTCGTACTCGCGCAGAATGCGCACCGAGGCCACGGCCAGCATGACCAACACAATGGGCAGAAAGCTGTAACCAATTTGCCAATACATCACACACTCCTTGAAGATCAACAGGGGCCGTCAGGCCTGCAGGGGTTCAACCAATAGCACCAGACCGTCGCGCCCGGTGACGCGCACCTGCTGGCCACGGCGCAACGGCGCCTCTGATTGCACACGCCAGCGCTCCCCGTGCAAGCGCACCCAGGTGTCATGGGTCCGAACTTCCAGCACCTCGGCGGTGGCGCCCAGCAAGGCTTCAGCGCCGCTGACCACCGGGCGGTGCCGGGCTTTGAGGGCCAGCCGGAACACCAGCAACACCAACAGGCCGTTGAGCACCGCCACCCCTGCAATCAGCCCTACCGGAATACCAAAGCCCGGCGTGTCGGTGTCCATCAACATGATGGAACCCATGACAAACGCGACCGTGCCGCCAATGCCCAGTGCGCCAAAGCTGGGCACCAGTGCCTCGGCCACCAGCAGTGCAAACCCCAGCACGATCAGGGCCACTCCGGCATAACTCACCGGCAACATTTGCAAGGCAAACAGGCCCAGCAGGAGGGAGATGGCGCCCGCCACCCCGGGCACGCCAAAGCCGGGCGACGTCAATTCGAAATAAATGCCGTAAATGCCCAGCATGAGCAACAGGTACGCCACAGTGGGGTCGGTGATGAGGCTCAGCAGGCGGGTGCGCCAATCCGTTTCCAGGTTGGCCACGCTGGCCCCCCGGGTGTTCAGGGTGTGGCTTGTGCCGTCGTGCATTTGCACGGTACGGCCATGGGCTTGCGCCAGCAAGGTGGGCAGGTCCGGGGCGATGAGGTCAATCACCTGCTGGCGCAAGGCCTCTTCGGCCGAGAGGCTCACGCCGTCGCGCACGGCGCGGTCGGCCCAGTCCACGTTGCGCCCGCGCATTTGGGCCAGGGCACGCAGGTAGGCCGCTGAGTCGTTGACGATTTTGCGGGTCATGGCCTCGGTTGCCGGGCGCACGGCGCCTGTGGCCTCGGGTGTTGATGCGGCCGGTTCTGGCAGGGAGCGGGCGGGCTCGCCGGGTGCCGGTGTCGGGCCGGGGGCAGGCGCTGAAGGCGTGCCCGGCAGGCCGCCCATGGCCACCGGCGTGGCGGCGCCCAGGTTGGTGCCCGGCGCCATGGCGGCCACATGGCTGGCGTACATCAGGTAAGCACCTGCACTGGCCGCGCGGGCGCCGCCTGGCGCCACCCACACCGCCACCGGAACGGCAGAGGCCAGCAGGTCTTTGACCATTTGCCGGGTGGAGGTGTCCAGCCCCCCGGGGGTGTCAAGCTGCACCACCACCAGCGGCGCCCGGGTTTGGGTAGCCTGGCGCAAGCCGCGAGCCATGCTATCGGCGGTGGCCGGGCCAATCGGGCCGGTAACCTGGAGTAGCAGCACTGGGCCAGCCGGTGCGTCACCCGGTGCCACTTGGGGCGCTGACTGCGCGAACGCCCCCAAACTCGGCAGCAAGGCAGCCCACGCCAGGCAGCAGGCCATGGCTGGGACCGACCTGAAGAAAGAATCGATGGCGACCTGCGCCGTGTGAAAGCTTGTCATCGTCCCTCTCTTGCTGCATGTACGGATCAGTGACCGGGTGAGCCCGTGGTGGCGCAGGCCTACATGCTGGGACTTTCGATTCGACGAGGCTTGATTATTCTCAATGCAGCCCGCACAGGCTTCGTGGGCTGTCACTTGTATTGATAGCGGTATGGGCAACAAATACGCTGGCCAGAGGGTGATTTGGCATCCAATTTCTGTGTTGAGGCGTGTGCTGTGCCGCCAGTGCAACATCCCACTGGTCTGTAGGCCTGCCCGGGTGACGGTGGGGCCCTGCACGCGCCAATGGCTATCATGGCGCCATCAACTACAGGGTGTGTCAAAAAATGCTTATCCGCGTCATTTACGTCAGCACTGCGGTGGGCCCGCAGACCAGCACCATGACCAACGCCATCCTCAAGAAGGCGCAAGCCTGGAACCGGGCCAACGACATCACCGGCATGCTGTGTCAGGGCCAAGGGGTGTTTTTGCAGGCGCTTGAAGGGGATCGCAGAACGGTTACTGAGCTGTATTCGCGCATTTATGCGGATCAACGGCACACCCACGTGGAGATGATCCACTGCGAAACCATTGCCAAAAGGCGCTACGCCAACTGGTCCATGGCGCACGTGAGCTTGTCTGACATTGACCCGGCTACCAAAATCGAGTGGCCGGAATTTGACCCCTACTCCGTCACCGGGCTGCTGGTGATGGCACGCATTGATGACTTGCTGGCGTCGGGCACCGTCATCCAGGGCCAGGATTCGTGATAGTTCTGCCCTGTGGCAAGCCTAGGCCGCACGCATCCAGCGCTGCAGGTGTGGGCGCAGGTGCAAAAAACCCCGGTACATCAGCTCCAGCATCGGCGTGACGCCGGGCAGGCGCCCGAACCGGCCCAGCCAGCGCCAGCCCGGCATGGTCAGCCACAGCGCGACAAAAGCCGCTGCACCACTGAGCAATTGGCCGTCTTTCTGGCGCACATGAAAACGGGCCATGTACCGGGCCTGATCGGCCGGGTTCATGTGGGCCGTGGCTTCGCTCACGTCCAGCCAGGCCACGTTCTCCAGCGGGGTGAGTGACTGGTAGAGCCCGATCTCGCGCCGGCACAAGGGGCAGGCGCCGTCATACATCACCGTGAGCGCACCGCACGCCTCGGCGGGGTCAGGGGTTTGCGAATCGCCTGGGGTGGGGGTGCTTGGCGGAGCAACGGTCATGGGTAGCGGCTTCAGGGATGCCAGAACATACTGGCGCTTTGGTTTTAGCGCAACACCGCCATCCACGCTCGCGCCGGGGCTTTCGGTCCCTCCATTTGGCTACCATGCTCCCATGTGCAGTCACTACCAAGCCATAAAGGAACGCGAGCGTTACCGCCAACACTTCGGCGTGGAGCCGCCAGCCGACCTGGGTAAACACGACCTGTGGCCGGGTTATGTCGGCAGCTTCATTCGCCGTCACCCTCACGCCGAGGTGGGTGATTCGGCGGTGCCCGCGCGTGAGGCAATGAATGGTTTGTTTGGGCTGGTGCCGCACTGGTCGCCTGACACCAAAATCACCCGCTTCACTTACAACGCCCGCAGCGAGACCGTGGCCAGCAAACCCAGTTTTCGGGAGGCGTGGCGGCAGGCGCAGCACTGCATCATTCCCGCCGAGGCCTTTTTCGAGCCCGACTGGCGCAGCGGACGACCCGTGCCGACCCGGATCAGCCGGGCCGATGGGGCGCCCATGGGTATCGCCGGGCTGTGGTCCCGCTGGCAGTCGCCCCAGGGCGAGACCGTGCACAGCTACACCATGCTGACCATCAACGCGGCCGATCACCCGCTGATGCGGCATTTCCACAAACCCGCTGATGAAAAACGCATGCTGGTGATCTTGCCGCCAGACTGTTACAGCGACTGGCTGCACGCCGGGTCCGAGCACAGCCGCATGTTCATGCTGCCGTTGGCCGCCGATCAACTGGTGGCTACTGCGCCACAGCAGCCCAAGGATTTGTTCGGCATGTGAGTTCTGGCGGGTTGTCCCTGCCCCGCCCTGGCACGGGCCGCCTTGTTGGAAAAAATGAAGTTCAACAGCCAGCCAAAAGTCGCATGAATTCAAGCCAAAATGCCCGCTAGCCACTGTTTTATAATGTTTCGTATTCTAAAATTCATAGCGCTCTGGCGCTGAATCCTGCCTTGTCAATGGAGCGCGAGTCCGCAAACAATGCCGCGCCTGTCCATCTGGCTTGGGTGGCTGGCTCGGTTCACGTGTAAAGTCTTTGCATGAAAAATTGGCAAAAACGCACGCGCCTGATTACCCGGCGGGGTGTGGTGTATTCACTGGCCTTGTGTCTCTCTATTTTGGGTTTGGGCGGTGTCGGCTTTTGGCTGCTGGAGCCCAGCGCCCACACCCTGAGTGACGGAATGTGGCTCGCCTTCACCACCGCCGCCACGGTGGGGTATGGCGACATCGTGCCCAGCACCCACGCCTCACGTATTTTTTCTGTGGTGGTGGTGATGCTGGGGCTGGCCGTGTTTTCCATGGTCACGGCCTCGGTGGCAGCCATGTTTGTCGAGACTGAGGAGCGTCAGATTGAGCGCGACCTGATGCAGGAAATTGGTGCCCTGCGCCATGAGGTGCGATGTCTGCGCGAGGAATTGCTGGCCAACTCCTCCCCGCCCGCGCCGCCAAGCCAGGGCTGCGACTCCGCTGCGCCGTGAACAAAACAGAGTCGCCGTGCGGGTCTGCAGTCAGGCCGCCACAGCCCGGTCGCGCAGCAAGCGCTTGACCAGGGGGTGTTGTACTTTTCTCTCGGTGCCCACGCCGAAAAACTGCTCGCTCACACCCTCGCACGGCCCGAGTCTCTGGACGCTGTAGTGGGCCAGCAATTCATCGTTGATCCATTCGGCCGCAGGAAACACGCCCATGCCACTGGCGCCAAAGGTTTTGAGCAGGGCGCTGTCTTCAAACTCACCCACGATCCGTGGGCGGATGCCGCGTTGTTCAAACCAGTGGTCCAGCCGGGTGCGCACGGCGATGTTGGCGGTGGGCAAGAGCACGGGAATCTGCGCCAGGCTCTGCGGAAAATTGGGCCTGGCCGCCTCCAGGAGTTGGGCGGCACCAAACCACGCCAAGGGGGAGGTGCCCAGCGCATGGCTGTAGAGTTTGATGTTGGGGTTGGCGGGTGCCGGGCGGTCGGCCAGCACAATGTCCAGCTGGTGCAGCGCCAGGTCGCCCAGCAGCCCAGCCAAATCGCGTTCGCGACACAGCAGGCGCAAGTGCGGCTCTGCCAGCACGGGCTGCAACAGCCGGCGCACCAGCAGCTTGGGCAAGCCATCGGACACGCCCACGCTCAAGCGCACCGTGGGGGAGCTCGTGGCATCGCGCACCAGCGCGGGCAGGCGTTCACCAAGTTGAAAAATCTGCTCGGCCTGCGCCAAGGCAGCCAGGCCGGCATCGGTCAGGGCCAGCCCGCGCCCTGCGGGCTTGAGCAGCGCATAGCCCAGTGATCGTTCCAGCTCGCGGACCTGGCTGCTCACGGTTTGCACCGCCATGTCGAGTTTGTTGGCGGCGCGGGACATGCCGCCCTCTTTGGCCACCACCCAAAAGTAATAGAGGTGCTTGTAGTTGAAGTGAGTGCTCATGGGTGTTCTGGTGGAACGTTGGCTGCAGCTTTTCTGGGAATGTTTTTCATAAATTATCTGCTTTTTAAGAACCTTTAAAATCTTTAAGCTAGAAGTCGCCTGCTTGGCCACACGCAGCCATCACCCTACTAAAAAAATATGCAAAACCTACTCGACCCCGCCATTCTCTTTTTTGTCTTTGGCATCGTGGCCGGCGGCTTGAAGTCCAATCTTGAAATCCCGCCCCAAATCTCCCGGTTTTTATCCCTCTACCTGTTGATGGCGCTGGGACTCAAGGGCGGCTTTGCGCTGGCCAAGTCGGGCTTCACGGTGGACGTGGCGGTGAGCCTGGGCGCGGCGCTGGCGCTGGCTGTGGTGGTGCCGATGGTCGGCTACCTGCTGTTGCGCCGGGTGCTGAGCCGCTTTGATGCCGCCGCCGTGGCGGCCACCTATGGCTCGGTCAGCGCGGTGACCTTCATCACGGCGGTGCAATACCTGGACACCCACGCCGTGGCTTACGGTGGCCACATGGCAGCCGCCATGGCGCTGATGGAGTCGCCCGCCATCATCATGGCGGTGGTGCTGGCCAACCACGCCCGCCAGGCTGGCCAAGCGGCCGGTGCTGCCGGGGTTGGGGTGGTCGGGACTGCCGCAGCGGGGGCGCCCAAGACGTCCATCGGGCACATTTTGCGGGAGTCCATGACCGATGGCGCCCAACTGCTGTTGCTGGGCGCGATGGTGATCGGTTTTGTCACCGGCGAGGCCGGGCAGGCGGTGATGCAGCCCTTCTCGGTGGACCTGTTCAAGGGTATGCTGGCCTTCTTTTTGCTGGACATGGGGCTGCTGGCGGCGCGCAACATGGGTGGCCTGAGAACCTGCTCGTTGTGGCTGCTGATCTATGCCATTTTGGGACCGCTGGTGCATGCTGCTGCTGCGTTGGGCTTGGGCCTGGTGTTGGGCATGTCGGCGGGTAACGTGGCCCTGCTGATGGTGCTGGCCGCCAGTGCCTCCTACATTGCGGTGCCTGCGGTGCTGCGGGTGGCGGTGCCGGAGGCGAACCCGTCGCTGTATTTCGGTATGTCACTGGGCCTCACGTTTCCGTTCAACCTGATTCTGGGCATCCCGCTGTACGCCTATCTGGCGCAGCGGCTGGTTTGAGTTAAGAGCACCGCTGGCCGGCGCTCATTCTCGCCACAATGACCGCATGACATCCTTGGCCAATCAACTCCTTGACGCATCGCCCGGCAGCCTCCCTGAGGGGCTGGTGGCGCTGGTGCGCGCGCGTTTCCCCTTGGTCATGGCGGTCTATGTGTTTGGCAGCCAGGTGCAGGGCCAGGCTGACGCCCGCAGTGACCTGGATCTGGCCGTGTTGGTGGCGGGCTATGCCGACCCGCTGGCGCTGTGGGATGCATCGGGTGCGTTGGCGGACATGGCCGGCTGCCCGGTGGATTTGCTCGACCTTCGCGCAGCGTCTACCGTGATGCAGTGCCAGGTCATCACCACCGGGCGGCGTTTGTGGAGTGCGGGCTTGCCCGTGGGTTTGTTTGAGTGTTTTGTGTTGAGCGAAAAAACTGCACTGGACGAAGCCCGTGCGCCCCTGCTGGCTGACATTGCCGCTACCGGAAGAATTTATGCCAGAGATGTGTTGATCAACAAGGTGGCCACGGTGGAGCGTTGCGTGGCCCGTGCGCGCGAAGAATTTGACTGCGACCCTACGACGTTTGCGACCAACTTCACCCGTCAGGACGCCGCTGTGTTGAATGTGCAGCGCGCCTGTGAGGCGGTGCTGGACATGGGGCAACACTTGGTGCGCCGCGAAGGCCTGGGGGTGCCGCAAAGCGCCCGCGATGTGTTTGAGTTGTTGGCGCAAGGCGGGCGGATTGCGCCTGAGTTGGCTGTGGCGCTCAAGCGAATGGTGGCGTTTCGCACTATTGCGGTACATGACTGCCAGGCGCTGTTGTTGCCGATTCTGGTCAATGTGATCACGAAACACCTGGATGAGTTTTTGGACTTCACCCAAGTGGTCCTGAAACGAGGTTGAAGCGCTTGCCGCTCAAGGCTTGATCGCCACTTTCAAGACCCCGTCGCGCTGGTTGGCAAACAGCTCGTAGGCGGCGACGATGTTCTCCAGCCTGAACTCGTGGGTCACGAGCAGCCCCAGGTCCACCCGGCCGGTGGCCACCACGTTCATCAGGCGGCGCATGCGCTCTTTGCCGCCAGGGCACAAGGCCGTGTTGATCTTGTGGTCGCCCAGGCCGGCAGCAAACGCCGACAGGGGAATGGTCAGGTCGGTGGAGTAAACGCCCAGGCTGGACAGGGTGCCGCCAGGTTTGAGCACGCGCAACGCAGACTCAAAGGTGGCCTGCGTGCCCAGTGCCTCAATGGACGAGTCCACACCGCGCCCGCCAGTAAGCTTTATGATTTCATCGACCACGTCGCAGGTCTTGAAGTTCAGCGTGACATCGGCACCCATTTGTTTGGCGATGCCCAGGCGGTGCTCGTTGCCATCCACCGCGATGATGCGGGTGGCGCCCAGCAAGCGGGCGCCGGCGGTCGCGCACAAACCAATCGGGCCTTGGGCGAACACCACCACGGTGTCGCCAATGCGGATGTTGGCGTTTTCGGCCCCCTTGAAGCCGGTGGACATGATGTCCGGGCACATCAGCACTTGCTCGTCGGTCAGTCCGTCAGGAATGGGGGCCAGGTTGGCCTGGGCATCGGGTACCAGCACGTACTCGGCCTGGGTGCCATCAATCAGGTTGCCAAAGCGCCAGCCAGCGGTGGCCTTGAAGCCATGGCAACCGCACAGGCCTTGGGGGATCAGGTAGCTGCCGTCTTGAGAGGGCGCGCCATCCTGGGCGGCATACGAATTGAAGTTGGGGCAGATGGCACCGGCAATGACGCGCTGACCCTCGGTGTAGCCCTGCACGGCGCTGCCGAGTTTCTCGATCACGCCCACGGGCTCGTGCCCGATGGTCAGGCCCTTGGCCACCGGGTATTCGCCCTTGAGGATGTGCACGTCGGTGCCGCAAATGGTGGTGGTGGTGATGCGGATCAGGGCGTCGTTGGGGCCAACATCGGGGATGCGTTTGTCAACAATTTCTATGCGGCCAGGCTCAATAAAGACGGCGGCTTTCATCAGGGTGGACATGGCGGCTCCTTGCGTATGTGAGGGACAAAGCTGTCAAAGTGAGTGACAACTTCAGTCTAGTCCTCCTGGGCCGTCAGCGGATCGATCTGCGCTGGCCTGTTTGACGGTTCTCAATGAATGCGCGAGTCTGTTTATGAATATATCAATCGCTAGCCTTTGTATCGTAAGGGTTAGTGAGCTAAATTAAATAGCAAATTAACCCGGTTTTCACACGGTCAATGGGGCCTGAGGTGTGGCCGACTCCAGCACCAGTGCCTCAAATTCGCCCACTGCCACTGGCCGGCTGAACAGATAGCCCTGGTAGGTGTGGCAGCCCTGGCTAGCCAGAAAATCGCGTTGTGCCTGGGTCTCCACGCCCTCGGCAATCACCGCCAGTTTCAGGCTCATGCCCAGCGCCACCACCATGCCGGCAATGGCTGCATCGTTAGGGTTGACCAGCATGTCGCGCACAAAGCCCTGGTCGATCTTGAGTTGGTCGAGAGGCAGGCGCTTGAGGTATGACAGCGATGAATACCCGGTGCCAAAGTCATCCAGCGAGAAGCCGACGCCCTGCGCTTTCAAGAGGTTCATTTTGGCGATGATGCCTTCCACGTCCGAGACCAGCAGGCTCTCGGTCAGCTCCAGCTTCAGTCGGGTCGGGTTGGCACCGGAGAGTGCAATGGTGGCGAGCACCTGCGCCACAAAATCAGGTTCATGGAACTGGCGTGCGCTCACATTGACGGCCAGCGTGAGGTGCGCCAAGCCGGGCTGCGTGGCCCAGACGCTGAGCTGGTGGCAGGCGGTTTCCAGCACCCACTGGCCCAGCGGCAGGATCAGGCCGGTTTCTTCTGCCAGCGGGATGAATTCGGCGGGTGACACCAGGCCTCGTTCCGGGGCCATCCAGCGCACCAGCACTTCGGCGCCATTGATCCAGCCGGTGTCGGCGACCTGGGCCTGGTAATGCAGTAAAAATTGCTTTTGAGCCAGGGCCTCGCGCAAGCCGTTTTCAAGGTGCGCGCGCGCCAGCACGGCCGCCTGCATTTGAGGGTCAAAAAAGCGCACGGCGTTGCCGCCGGCTTCCTTGGCTTGGGACATGGCCAGGTCGGTGCGCTTGAGCAACTCGTCAATGCCGGGTCGCCCATCCGAGAACAGGCTCAAGCCGATGCTGGGGGTGATGTGGCAGGTATGCTCGCCAAGCACATAAGCCTTGTCGAACAGCTTGCGGATTTTCTCGCCCACCAGCTTGGCCCGGGTGGCTGCCTCAGATGCGTTTTTGCCCAGATCTTCCAGCAACACCATGTATTCGTCGGCGCCCAGTCGGGCCACGGTGTCGCCCTCGCGCACGCAGGTATTGAGTCGTTGGGCCACTTGCTGCAGCAACAGGTCGCCGGTCTCGTGGCCCAGGGTTTCGTTCAGGGTCTTGAAGTGGTCCAGATCAATCAGCAGCAGGGCACCTTCGCTCTGGTTACGGGCGATGGCGGTTTGAGCCTGCGCTGTGCGGTCCATCATCAGTGCCCGGTTGGGCAAGCCGGTCAGCGGGTCGTAGTAAGAGAGGTTCTGAATTCGGGCTTCAGAGGTCTTGTGCAGGCTGATGTCGCTGAAGCTGGCCACATAGTGGGTGGCCGAACCCGTCTCGTCGTTCACGGCGCTGATGACCAGCCACTCCGGGTAGACCTCTCCGCTCTTTCGCCGGTTCCAAATTTCCCCCTGCCAGAAACCGTCCTGCGCGAGGGTGTGCCACATCGCCTGGTAAAAGGATGGGGACTGGCGGCCTGAGCTCAGCATGCGGGGCGTTTGGCCCACGACCTCCTCAGCGCTGTAGCCCGTGATGCGGGTAAAGGCCGCGTTGACCTTCAGAATCACCTGCTCGGCGTTGGTGATGGTCTTGCCCTCCAGTGACTCAAACGCGGTGGCCGCAATGCGCAGCTGCTCCAGGGCGCTGTTGTGTTGGCCCAGGGTGTTGAGCAGGGGCGACAGCTGGTGCCGGACGACCCACCACACCAACACGCCCAAGCCCAGGGTCACCACGGCGGCCGCCAGCATGATGCGTTGGCGCACCAGGACAAGGGCGTCTTGATGTTCGCCCAGTGCAGCATGCAGATCGTGTTGCAACAATTGACTGGCGTAAAAAGTCAGGCCACAGATACCCAGCAGCACCCCACCCAGCACGGCGAGCGTGATTCTGAGCAGGATGGATGAGCGGGTTTTCAGGCGATAGGTCATGGCGACATAAAGGGTGGGGGATGCGTGGTGTTTCAAAACAGGAACCCCACCGATTTATGATCTGGTTTAAGTCATTTGAGTGTTGTTTGATGGCATCATAAGCCTGTTGATTTTTCATCTTGTTACAACCATGGCGCGCCCAAGGGCGCAGGGAAGAAGCACCATGTCTTTATTGCACCGTATGGGTCTGGCCCAGAAGTTTCTCATTTTGGGCGTTCTCGCCCTTGTCATGGTGTTGGCGCCATCGGGCTTGTATTTCAGCAGCATCCAGCCCGTCATTCGGGCCGCCAAACAAGAATATGCCGCCATCAATGCGCTCGTCGCGCTCAATACCACCGTGCAGTTTTCCCAAATGCACCGGGGTTTGTCAGCCGGCGCCCTGAGTGGTAACGCGGACTTGGCCGCCCGCCGCCCGGCTGTGCGTGACAAATTGGTGCAGTCCATGGGAGTGCTGGACAGCGAACTCAAAAGTCTGGGCGCCTCGGCTCAGGTGGCCTCGCTGTGGGGCGATGTGCGTCAGCGCTGGACGAATCTGGAGCCGGGCGTGGCGAGGGGGCAACTGAATACGTCCGAAAGTACCCGGCTCCATACCCAGTTGATCGCCAGACTCTTGCTGCTGAACGAAGAGTTGCTGAATGACTCCAGCATGGCGCTGGACCCGGAGGTTGACACCTACTACCTGATACAGGCTTCACTGGTCGACTTGCCCTTGCTGGCCGAAAACCTGGGCGTCATGCGGGCTATGGGGTCTTCCTTTTTGACACAGACCAATTTGCCGCTTGACGGGCGCAGCACTTTGCAGGCGCTGAACAAGCGGGCCCTGGAGTTGCAGGGTGAAATGAGTCGAAATCTCGGCAGGAGCCTGGTGAGCAATCCTTCCATGAAGGTGACTCTGGGTGGCCCCGCCGCCAGTCGCAACGCCGGTGTGGAACAGGCGCTGGCGCTGGCTGACAGAGTTCTCCTGAGTGCGACCGAGATCAACCATCCGGCTCCAGCCTATTTCGATGAATTCACCCGGACCATTGACGGACTCTATGAATTCAACTCGCTGGCCCTGAAGAGTCTTGAAGAAGCTCTTGGCGAGCGTGTACGTGCATTGGAGTTCAAGCGCATGAGCCTGTTGGCGTGCTTGCTGCTGGGCTTGTCGGGTGCGTTCGCCCTGGCTGTGGCGTTTGTGCGCAGCATCACCGGGCCAGTCGCCGAGGCTGTCGTTGTGGCAAAGGCCGTGGCTGGCGGTGATCTGGCTGTCCCGGTACCCGTGCGTGGCAACAACGAGCTGGGCCAGCTCATGCAGGCGATGCAGGGTATGCAGCAGCATCTTTCCAAGGTGGTTCGGCAAGTGCGTCAGGGATCCGAAGGTGTGGCCACGGCCAGTGCCGAGATTGCTGCGGGGAACAACGACCTTTCCAGCCGAACAGAATCTCAGGCCAGTGCGCTGGAAGAAACTGCCGCCAGCATGGAGCAACTCAGCGCCACGGTCAAACAGAACGCCGACAGCGCCCGCCAGGCCAACCAGCTGGCCATGAATGCCAGCACCGTGGCCGTACAGGGTGGTGAGGTGGTAGCCCAGGTGGTGGACACCATGAAAGGCATCAACGAGTCCTCGCGCAGGATCTCGGACATCATTCAAGTCATTGACGGCATTGCCTTTCAGACCAACATCCTGGCGCTCAATGCGGCGGTGGAAGCCGCCCGGGCCGGCGAGCAGGGCCGCGGCTTTGCGGTGGTAGCCAGCGAGGTGCGGTCCTTGGCGGGCCGCTCGGCAGAGGCCGCCAAGGAAATCAAGACCCTCATCAACGCCAGCGTGGAGCGTGTGGAGCATGGCACCGCCCTGGTGGATCAGGCGGGCACGACCATGACCGAAGTGGTCAGCAGCATTCGCCGCGCCACCGACTTGATGGGTGAAATCAGCGCGGCCAGCAACGAGCAAAGCCTCGGTGTCTCCCACGTGGGCGAAGCCGTGACGCAGATGGACCAGGTAACCCAACAAAACGCCGCGCTGGTAGAAGAAATGGCCGCTGCGGCCACCAGCCTCAAATCGCAGGCGCAAGAGCTGGTGCAGGTGGTGGCCGTGTTCAGGCTGGACGGTCAAAATGACCGGCCATCCTTGAAACGCGGGCCGGTGGCAGGAGTCACCAGCGCCCCAGTGGCTCCGCAGTTGCATCGTCGTCCTTCTGTGCCTGCTGTCAGAAAATCGGTTCTTGCCCCGGTGCCTAGGGTCTTGACCGCACCCACACCCGCCAAGATAGTGGCCAGAGCACCTGAGTCTAAGGGCCGTGACGACGATTGGGAATCTTTTTAAGGGTCCTGCGCACCCCCAGGAAGGATTGGCCGCCTCCCTGCGAGGCGTGCATGTTTTTTCAAATCGACCGCGCAGGGTTTTTTGACCTTAGCGGTTGCTCGGGAAGCTGAACACGGTGCCGTCACGCACACCGGCTGACGGCCAGCGCTGGGTGATGGTTTTGCGTTTGGTGTAGAAGCGCACGGCATCCGGCCCGTAAGCGCCGAGGTCACCAAACAGCGAGCGCTTCCAGCCGCCAAACGAGTGGTAAGCCACGGGCACCGGCAGCGGCACATTCACGCCCACCATGCCCACCAGGATGTTGTCGGTGAAATAGCGCGCCGCCTCACCATCACGCGTGAAGATGCAAGTGCCGTTGCCGTACTCATGGGCATCAATCATGTCCATCGCCTCCTGCAGGGTCTTGACGCGGACGACCCCCAGCACCGGACCAAAGATTTCTTCCTGGTAGGTCGTCATGCCGGGTTTGACGTTGTCAAACAGGCAGGGACCCAGGAAATAGCCGTCTTCATGGCCCGCCACTTGCAGGCCGCGACCGTCCACCACCAGCGTGGCGCCCTCGGCCACGCCTTGGTCCACATAGCCCTTGACCTTCTCGAAGTGCGCCTTCGTGACCAGCGGGCCCATGTCCATGCCGGGCGCGGTGCCAGGGCCGACCTTCATCTTGGCGATCTCGGCCTTGAGGCCTTCAATCATCGCGTCTGCGGTGGCGTCACCTACCGCCACGACCAGAGGAATGGCCATGCAGCGCTCGCCGCAGGAGCCATAGGCTGCACCCATCAAGGCGCTCACGGCATTGGCCACATCGGCATCCGGCATGACCACGGCATGGTTCTTGGCGCCGCCCAGAGCCTGCACGCGTTTGCCGTGGGCGCAACCCGTGGCGTAAATGTATTCAGCAATCGGAGTGGAGCCGACAAAGCTGATGGCCTTGACGCGCGGATCGGTCAGCAGGGCGTCCACGGCTTCCTTGTCGCCGTTCACCACATTGAGCACGCCGGGCGGCAAGCCCGCCTCCAGTGCCAGCTCGGCCACGCGCAGGGCGCTGCTGGGGTCGCGCTCGGAGGGCTTGAGGATGAAGGTGTTGCCACAAGCCACGGCCATGGGCCACATCCACAGCGGCACCATCACGGGGAAGTTGAATGGGGTGATGCCGGCAGTGACGCCCAGTGCCTGGAATTCGCTCCAGGAGTCCACGCCAGTGCCGACGTTCTTGCTGTGCTCGCCTTTGAGCAGCTCGGGCGCGTAAGAGGCGTATTCCACGTTCTCGATGCCGCGTTGCAACTCGCCCAGAGCATCCGAGAGCACTTTGCCGTGCTCGGCGGTGACCAGCGCGCACAATTCGTCGGCGTGCTCTTCAAGCAAGACCTTGAGCTTGCTCATGACGCGGGCGCGTTTGAGCGGAGGGGTGGCGCGCCAGGCGGGATAAGCGGCTTCGGCGCTGGCAATCGCCTGCTCCACGGTGGTTTTGTCGGCCAGCAGCAGGGTTTTTTCGGCCTGGCCGGTGGCAGGGTTGTAAACCGGTTGGGTGCGTGCGCCGGCGTTGCCAGCCACGCGCTGGCCGTCGATCAGGTGATGAATGAGGGGAAGATTAGACATGGGTGCTTGTTTCAATCAGGCAGTTTGGTGGATGGTCTCGCCCAGGGCATTGATCAGGCTGTCGATCTGCTCGGGAGTCGAGATGAAAGGGGGCGCGAGTTGAATGGTATCGCCGCCGTAGCGGACATAAAAACCTTTTTTCAGCATGGCCATGGCTATCTCATAGGGGCGCTTGGCCGGCTGGCCCGGCACAGCGTCGATGGTGAAGCCGGCAGCCAGGCCGAAGTTGCGGATGTCGGTGATGTGCTTCACCCCTTTGAGGCTGTGCACGGCATTCTCGAAATGTGGAGCCAGCGCCTTGACGCGCTCGGGCATGGCTTCTTTTTCGAGGATGTCGAGCACGGCCAGTCCGACCGCACAGGGCACGGGGTGGGCCGAGTAGGTGTAGCCGTGGGCGAATTCGAGCATGTAGTCCGGCCCGCCCTGGGCCATGAAGGTGTCATAAAAGTCCTTCTTGGCCAGCACGGCACCCAGCGGCTGGGAGCCGTTGGTGATTTGCTTGGCCACGTTCATGATGTCGGGCGTGACGCCAAACGCCTCGGCTCCGGTCCAGGCGCCCATGCGGCCAAAGCCGGTGATCACTTCGTCAAAAATCAGCAGGATGTTGTTGGCGGTGCAAATGTCACGCAAACGCTGCAGGTAGCCCTTGGGCGGGACGATGACGCCAGCCGAGCCGGACATGGGCTCCACGATGACAGCCGCGATGTTGGACGCATCGTGCAGCGCAATCAGGCGCAGCAGGTCATCGGCCAACTCCATCCCCTTGTCGGCCATGCCGCGGGTGAAGGCGTTGCCGGGGATCAGCGTGTGGGGCAGGTGGTCGGCTTGCACGCCCTGGCCAAACATCTTGCGGTTGGCCACAATCCCGCCCACCGAAATGCCGCCAAAGTTGACGCCGTGATAGCCCTTCTCACGCCCGATCAGCAGCGTTTTGCTGGCTTGCCCCTTGGCACGCCAGTAGGCGCGCGCCATCTTCAACGAGGTGTCGGCCGACTCGGAGCCGGAGCCCGTAAAAAACACATAGTCCAGCCCGGCGGGGGTAAGTTCCTTGAGCTTGTTGGCCAGCGCAAACGACAGCGGATGACCAAACTGGAAGGCGGGCGAGTAGTCCATCGTGGCGAGCTGCTTGGTGGCTGCTGCGGTGACTTCGGGGCGGCCATGGCCCAGGCCCGAGCACCACAGGCCAGAGAGACCGTCAAAAATTTGCTTGCCGTTGATGTCGGTGTAGTAGCAGCCCTTGGCGCTGACCATCATGCGGGGGTTGGCCTTGAAGTCGCGGTTGCCGGTGTAGGGCATCCAGTGCGCCTCCAGCCAGGCAGCGTCGGTACGGGGTGCACTCAGGGCTTGGGCATCGTTGAGGTTCATGGCGAACTCCTGCTAGTTGATAAAACTCTATTTTGCGAGTCTCTGTTACTCTTATAAAGAGTTAAACATCACTATTTGGTTGTCAATTCATGCAAGTAAAGAGCCGGGCCGCCTTGGGCCAGTTGAGCGACATGGACATCCGGTTGTTGCGGGTGTTCAAAAGCGTGGTCGAGTGCGGTGGCATGGCCGCTGCCGAGCTGGAGCTCAATATCGGTGTGTCCACGGTCAGCCGCCATATCAAGGACCTGGAAACCCGCCTGGGCCTGAGTTTGTGTCGCCGGGGGCGCGCTGGCTTTGCCCTGACGGCTGAGGGCCAGCAAATTTATGACGAGACCTTGCGCCTGCTGGCCGGGGTGGATGCTTTCAGAAGCCGGGTGGACGAGATCCACCAGCGCATGGGGGGCGAGTTGCACATTGCGGTGTTTGACAAGACAGCCAGCAACCCGCAGGCACATATTGGGGCGGCGATTGCCTTGTTTGCGACACAGGCACCGGATGTGAGTCTGCATTTGCATGTGGCGCCGCTCAACGCCATTGAGCGTGGCGTGCTGGACGGGCAGTTTCAGGTCGGCATCATTCCCGGTCACCGCAGTTCGGACACGCTGGCGTATGACGCGTTGTTCAGCGAGGGCATGTTTTTGTACTGCGGCGCCCGGCATGCCCTGTTTCCCGATTCGCCCGCCCACGAGCCCGCCGACTGGGACAGCCTGCGCCAGCAGGCGTTTGCAGGTCTGGGTTATCACTCGCCCAACATGGAGCTGACCCAGCAAGTGCGCCTGCAGCGCCAGGCCACGGGCTACGACCAGGAGTCGATTGCCACGCTGATTCTCTCGGGTCAGTTTTTGGGTTTCTTGCCAGACCACTACGCACAGGCTTTTGTGCTCAAAGGCCAGATGCGTGCGGTCAACCCGGCGGTGTTTCAATATCAATGCCGGTTTTTCAGTATCGTGCGGGCTTCGCCCCAGCCAGCGCGGGTGACCCGCGCATTCCAGGACTGCTTGCGCCAGGCGCATGTTGCCAACTTACCAGTGGTGTAGCTGGCGAACAGCATCCGACTCAAACCAGGCGCTTTTATCCGCACAATCACTCCATGGAATCTCACGGCGCCTTTCCCTTTTTAAAAGAAATCATCCTGTTCCTGGCCTTGTCAGGCGTGCTGATTCCCCTGTTGGCGCGCCTGCGCATCAACCCGGTTCTGGGTTTTCTGGCGGTGGGCACCTTGCTGGGGCCCTACGGTCTGGCCAGCCTGAGCGCCCAGTGGCCCTGGCTGGGCTATGTGACCTTTGCCCGCCATGAAGATGTGGAGGTGCTCGCTGAGCTGGGTGTGATCTTCTTGATGTTCATGATTGGCCTGGAGATGTCCATCAATCGCCTGTGGTCCATGCGCCGGTTGGTGTTCGGCATGGGCAGCCTGCAGGTGGGGTTGACGGCGCTATTGATCGGGGTGATGGCCTGGTCTTTTGGCAACCGGCTGGAGGCCTCGGTCATTTTGGGGCTGCTGCTGGCGTTTTCGTCCACAGCCATCGTCATGCAGTTACTCAACCAGCGCCGGGAACTGGGCTCGCCGCTGGGCCAGGCCTCGTTTGCAATTCTGTTGTTTCAGGACCTGGCGGTGATTCCGCTGCTGGTGCTCATCAGCATTTTGGGCGCGGGCGCCGGGGGTGAGAGTTTTGGCGCCATGCTGGGTACTGCGGCCCTGAAGGGCGTGCTCACGGTAGGGGTGATTTACCTGGTGGGGCGGCGCGTGGTGCGCCCGCTGTTTCACCAAATTGCGGCTAACCGCCAGCCTGACACCTTCATGGCGCTGACGCTCCTGGCGACGATGGGTGTGGCGGCTTTGACCTGGGCTGCAGGGCTGTCGATGGCGTTGGGGGCGCTGCTGGCCGGGTTGATCATTGCCGAGACCGAGTTTCGCCATCAGGTGGAGGTCACCATGGAGCCGTTTCGGGGCTTGTTGATGGGCCTGTTTTTTCTGTCGGTGGGCATGGGCATTGATACGCGTGAGTTGTTGGCTGCACCCTTGTGGCTGCCGCTCTCGGTCATGGGCTTGTTCGCGCTCAAGGCTGCGGTGTTGTTTGTCTTGTTGCGTGTGTTTGGCCTGTCATGGGGGCGCGCGCTCGAAGGCGGCCTGCTGCTCAGCCAAGGGGGGGAGTTCGCCTTCATCGTCATCGGGCTGGCGCTGTCCTTCAACTTGCTGCCGCGCGATGTGGGCCAGTTCATGTTGCTCGTGGTGGGCTTGTCCATGTTGGCCGCGCCGCTGGTGGCGCACTTGGGCCAGCGCCTGGGGGATTGGCTGGAACGCCGCACGCCAGTGCAACTGCCCCTGGCTGAAACCGAGTTTGGCGACCTGCGAGGCCACGTCATCATGGCGGGCTATGGGCGGGTGGGACAGATGGTGGGTCAATTGCTGCATAGCCAGGGGGTGCCCTTTGTGGCTGTTGAGAACAACGCCAGTCTGCTGGCGCAACACCGCAGCCAGGGTGCGCCTGTGGTTTTTGGCGACGCCAGCAGGCCCGAGCTGCTGGGCAAGCTGCACCTGGAGAGTGCGCGCGCCGTAGTGCTCACCATGGACGACACCGCCGCAGCCCTGCATGCCGTGCACGGCGTGCGTCGCATGATGCCCCATGTGCAGATCATTGCCCGGGCGCGCGATGAGCAGCACGCCCTCACCTTGCTGGAAGCGGGCGCCTCGCTGGTGGTCCCTGAAACGCTGGAGTCCAGCCTCAAGCTGGCGGGTTTGGTGCTGCATGCTCTGGATGTTCCTACCGATGTGAGCGACCGCATATTGGCCAAGGAGCGTGAGCGCTGCATGACCGCCCTGCGTGAAGGCTGATCTGATGCGTGACTTGATGGTGTTTGAGTACCGGGTCGTGGACTGGGGCATCGTGGTGATTTTTGTCACGGTCTGCGTGGGCATGTTTATCGGCGGCTTGCCTCGGCTCAAACTGGACCGTTCGGGCGTAGCGCTGCTGGGCGCCTTTGGACGGTGCTGAAGCTGGGTGTCGTGTGGATATGGCTGGTTTTATTAGCCAGGTATCAAGGCAAACCGCCCCTGCAGCAATCAAGCGGCAGGGGCGGTCAGTCCGGTTGGCAGGAGCTCAGGTCAGCTTAAGTGCCGCCGTACATCTGCTGCGGCAGCCACAGAATGATCTGCGGGAACATCAGGCACAAAATCACCATCATCAATTGGAGCAGCACGAAGGGGATCACGCCCACATAAATGTCCTGAATCGTGACGCCTTTGGGTACAACCCCCTTGAGGTAGAAGAGCGAGAAGCCCACTGGCGGCGTGAGGAACGAGGTTTGCAGCATCACCGCAATCAGGATCAGGAACCAGGTCATGTCGATGCCGGCCAGCTTCACCACGGGCGCCAGCAGTGGCACGATGATCAGCACAATCTCGAACCAGTCCAGGAAGAACCCGGCCACAAAAACCACGCCCAAAACCACCAGAACCAGAGCGGTTGGCCCCAAGCCCAGACCTTTGAAGAAGTCGGTGATCAGCTCGTCGCCGCCGATCAACCGCAGCACGTAGGCAAACACGGTGGCACCAATGAAGATGGCGAAGATGAAGCAGGTGGTCATGGTGGTCTCGATGCCCACCTGGCGAATGACAGACCAGCTCAGCTTGCGGTTGAGTGCTGCCAGCAAAATAGCGCCGGCAGCGCCCAGGCCAGAGGCTTCGGTTGGTGTCGCAATACCAAAGAAGATCGTGCCCAGCACCACCAGAATCAGGCCGAAAGTCGGTACGGTGGATAAAAAGGCAATACCAATTTGTTTCCAGGTCAGCGGCTCAGCGTCCGCCGAACGGGCCGGCACCATTTCAGGTTTGAAAATCCCCAGGGCAATGATGTAGAGCATATACATCAGGCCGAGCGCGATGCCCGGAACCAT
>CALRWE010000045.1:0-25330 GCA_943371745.1 Rhodoferax sp. OV413 | reverse complement strand
CCAGCAAGCTCCCTGGATGCTGGGCGCGATGATTCTGGGCGCACTGGCCGCCAGCAAGAGCCCGGACGCCGGCAACGCGATGATGATGGGCGGGCAGGCCCTGGCCCTGCAGAACCAGCTGAACTTCTCGCGCGACATGGAGCGCGAAGCCGACCGGGTGGGCTTTGGCATCATGACCCAGGCCGGTTTTGAGGCCCAGGGTTTTGCCTCCATGTTTGACAAGCTGCAACAAGCCTCGCGACTCAATGACAACGGCGCTTACCCCTATCTGCGCAGTCATCCGCTCAGCACCGAGCGCATCGCCGACATGCGTTCACGCCAGGTACTCGATTCCGGCGGCACGGCGGCGGCCACGACGGCTGAGCACGCCATGATCGTGGCGCGGGCCCGCGTGCTGTCCAACCCGGGCGTGGACGCCCTGCGCGCCCTGCGGATTGAGGCGCAAGGTGATGCGTTCAAGGCCTTGAGCGCCTCTCGCCAGGTGGGGGCGCTTTACGGCGCCGTGCTGGCGGCCAACCAAATGCGTGATTTCACCGAGGCAAAAGACTCCCTGGCGCGCCTGAACCTGCGCGTGCATGGTGATGCGCGCGCCTTGCGGCTGGTGCGCTGGCTGGAAGCAGAGGTCGCCTTGACGGGCGGCAATGCGCCGCTGGCCGTGACCACGATGGGCGGCCCAAGCAGGGGCTTTGACAATCCGTCGGATCAGGCCGCCTCGCGACCCGAGTTGCTGTTGGGGGCCATGGCCGCCATTCGGCTCGGTGAACGCGAAGGGGTCAAGCGCGCTGCGCAACGCCTGCAAAGCTGGGTGGCAACGCACCCGCGCGACGCCCAGGCCTGGCAGCTGCTGTCCAGCGCCCATGCCGCACAAGGCCACACCCTGCGCGCCATTCGCGCCGATGCAGAAACCCATGTGGCCCAACTGGACTATGCGGCGGCGCTCACCCGCTTCAAGGCAGCGCAAGACATGCTGCGCAGCGGGACAGCGGGTCGTTCGGGCGATGCGGCGGCGGACCACATCGACGCCTCCATCCTCGACACCCGCAAGCGCCAGGTGGAGTCACTTTTCAGAGAACAGGCTCTCGACCGCTGAGTCGATCACGATGCCAAACACCGAGTAAATCAGCGAGCCCAGCAACGCGGCCATGAAGCCGCTCACATTGAATCCGGCCAGCAAGCCCGCCGCCGACCAGAACATCAGGGCATTGATGACAAACAAAAAGAGCCCCAGTGTGACCACGGTCACCGGCAGTGTCAGCACCACCAGCACGGGGCGCAGCAACATGTTGAAAAGGCCAATCACAAAGGCGGCAATCAAGGCCGAGCTGAAACTCGTGACCTGAACGCCGCTGTAAAGATAGGCAACAGCCAGCAGGGCGGCTGCGCTAAGCAGCCATTTGACGATAAGCTTCATCACGTCAGGATAGCACCGCACCGGGTGCAGGGCGCGGCGACTGTCAAATGCGCCTCTCAGCGTGGCTTGGGGTAGCCGCCCTCGGCCCAGGCAGTGGCACTGGCCCGGTTGAGCTTGAATCCGGGGGACACTCGCACTTGCGCCAGCGTCTCGCCGCCCTCGTCCCGGGCGCTCAGGGTCGCGCTGGGGTTGTCGTCATCGGGCACGATGTCGAGCAACACGGTCACTCGGACCTCGCCCACGGTGATCGCAATGCTTTGGTGTAGCTGGGCGTGCAATTGCTGTTCACTGCGGCGCACAAACTCGCTGGCGGTCTTGACCAGGGTGCTGAACGCGTTGCCATCGAGTGGCTTGGGATTTTTCTTGTCACGCCCCATGGTCCAGGGCCCAACCAGCGCAGGTTCGACCGCACCGTCCTGGGTCATGGCCACGGCCCAGCCGTCATCGTCGTCGTTCTTGATCACGCTGGCGGTCCAGCCGTTGTCATGCCACAGGCGCGGTTGTTCGATTTTGGCGTCGGGATCGATGAGAAATTCAGTCACAAGAGGGGTATTTCGGTCAGAGGGCGGTGCAAAGAAGAGAGCCCGATTTTAGAGCTTTGGTGCCATGGCAAAGCCCGCCCTGACCGCTTGGGCACAAATCCGGACAGCCCGCGGGGTTTTGGCGAAGTCTGGATACTCGCGCCACCTGAAAGGGGAGTAGCGACCTTGTTGCCCATTGGCAACAAGCGCGTGTGTTTCGTCAATACGTTGCCATTCAACACGGCAGCCGGAGCACATAGAGGGGCTTGAGCAGGCCTTCTCCCGCAAGACCTTTTGGCGCGCACCCGCGTTTTCCAATTCACACAAGGTCTTGTCATGCAAACTATTGCACCCCTATGGCTGTGGGCAGCTTTTATCGCCATTGTCCTGGCGTCGCTCTTCATTGATTTTGTGGTCCTCAAAAAACAGGGCGCGCATGACATTGGTGTCAAGGAGGCGCTGAATTGGTCCCTCGTCTGGGTGGCTCTGAGTTTCCTTTTCAACGGCCTGTTTTGGTGGGCTGTCAAAGACAGCACGGGCTCCGTGGAGATCGCCAACACCAAGTCGCTGGAGTTTTTGACCGGCTACCTGATTGAGAAATCATTGGCTGTGGACAACATCTTTGTCTTCCTGATGATCTTCACCTACTTTGCGGTGCCCTCGCAGTATCAGAAGCGGGTGTTGATGATCGGCATCATCGGCGCGATTGTGCTGCGCACCATCATGATTCTGGTGGGCGGCTGGTTGCTGGCCCAATTCCACTGGATCTTGTATGTGTTCGGGGCCTTTTTGATCCTGACCGGCATCAAGATGTGGTGGGCCGCCGGCAAAGAGCCGGAGCTGGGGGACAACCCGGCCCTCAAACTGCTGCGCCGCATTTTGCCGGTCAGCAAAAATTACGACGGCGAGAAATTCTGGACCTTTGAGAACGGAAAGAAGATCGCCACGCCACTGTTCATGGTCATCTGCCTGGTAGCGCTCACCGACGTGATTTTTGCCGTGGACTCGATCCCTGCGATTTTTGCCATCACCAAAGACCCCTTTATTGTGTTGACCAGTAATGTCTTTGCGATTTTGGGCCTGCGCGCCATGTATTTTTTGCTGGCGGCTGTGGCCAACAAGTTCCACTTGCTGAACTACGGGCTGGCCGTGATTCTGGTGTTCATTGGCACCAAGATGTGCCTGATTGATATCTTCAAAATCCCGGTGGGCGTGTCTTTGGGCGTGGTGGTGGGCATTCTGGCGCTGACGATGTTGCTGAGCGTGCGCTCGGCGCCGGCGGATGTGAAGCACTGAGCGCGCCCGCGCCAAGGCTGTTGAGCCTCAGGTGACAAGCTCCGGGAAAACCATGCTGACAAACAGGCCCGAAATGCACTAGCCTCAACAGCCTTTCCATTGAACAAAGGCTAACCCCCATGAAAACCCGTTTATCGACTCGGTTGAACACTGTGCTGCTGAGTGCTGTGGCACTGGCTGCGTTGACCGCCTGCGGGGGAAGCGACGACTTCCTGCCTATCCTGGCCGAGCCAACCGAGCAATATGTGCCCCCCGAGCCACCCTCGGGCTACACAGCCAAGGCCATTCAGTACGCCAACAAGGACATGGTGTCTGCTGCCAACCCCCTGGCCGTGCAGGCCGGCGTTGATATTCTCGCCAAAGGCGGCAGCGCGATTGACGCCGCCATTGCCGTGCAAATGGTATTGAACCTGGTGGAGCCCCAGTCGTCCGGCATTGGCGGCGGCGCCTTCATGCTGCACCTGGACAAGGGCGCGTCCAAAATCCAGGCCTATGACGGTCGCGAGATGGCCCCCAAAGCGGCCACGGCCGACATGTTTCTAGGCAAAGACGGCAAGCCCCTGGGCTTTACTGCGGCAGTGGACGGTGGCCTGGCTGTAGGCACCCCTGGTCTGCTGCGCATGCTGGAGGCCGCCCACAAGGCGCATGGCAAGCTGCCTTGGGCGGACTTGTTTGCACCCGCCATTGCGATGGCTGACGCCGGTTTTTCCATCTCGGAGCGCATGAGCGTGTCCATTGCCGGATCGGCTGCACGCATCAAGGCGCAAGGTGAGCCGGGTGCCAGCTACTTCCTCAAAGCCGATGGCACCGCCAAGGCGACCGGCACGCTCCTGAAAAACCCCGAATTGGCCGCCACCTTCCGGGCCATTGCAGCAGGTGGTGCCAATGCGTTTTACACCGGTGACATCGCGCGCGACATTGTGGCCAAGGTCAGCAGCCACCCCACCAACCCCGGCCGCCTGACATTGGCCGACATGAGCGGCTATGTGCACAAGGTGCGTGAGCCCGTGTGCGGCGTGTACCGCGTGAGCTACCGCATTTGCGGCATGCCCGCGCCCAGCTCCGGCGGCATCTCCGTGCTGCAAACCCTGGGAATTTTGAATAATTTTGACCTCACGGCCATGAAGGCCAACACGGTGGACTCCGTCCACCTGGTGTCAGAAGCCCATCGTCTGGCTTACGCTGACCGGGCCAAGTACATTGCCGATTCGGACTTTGTCAGTGTGCCCGTGGCCGGCATGCTGGATCCCGCCTACCTGACCAGCCGTTCCAAGATCATCAGCATGACCAAGAGCATGGGCACGCCGGTGGCTGGCACGCCGGCCGGGGCGAGCACGGCGGGTACGGACACCTCGCTGAATCTGCCATCCACCAGCCACATGTCGATCGTGGACCGCAACGGCAACGCGATTTCCATGACCACGACGATCGAGAACGGCTTTGGCAGCCTGCAAATGGTGCGCGGCTTTTTGCTCAACAACCAGTTGACCGATTTCTCGTTCACCGACAAAGACGCCGATGGCAGCCTGGTGGCCAACCGGGTGCAACCGCTGAAGCGTCCGCGCAGCTCCATGGCACCCACCTTTGTGATGAACGCCAAAACGGGTGACCTGGAGGCCATCACCGGCTCGCCGGGCGGCAGTGCCATCATCCAGTACACCGCCAAATCCATCATCGGCATGATCGACTGGAACCTCAACGTTCAGCAAGCCATCAACCTGCCGAACTTTGGCGCCCAAACCAACGCGGTCACCTCCATTGAAAAAGGCTCGGTCATTGACACCGCCGCCCTGCGCAATGAACTCACGGCGCGCGGCCATACCGTGGCGCAAAGCACGGCGTTTGCCAGCGGTCTGCATGGCGTGACCTTCAATGGTTTGCGCGCCGATGGTACGCCAGGCTTGCTGGCCCGCAACCCGGGTGCTGGTGTCTACGCCGGCGGTGCCGATCCCCGGCGCGAGGGTATTGCCAAGGGCAACCAGTGATCTGAATCGCCGGGGATATGATGCCGGTCCCATGACCGACATCTGTATCACTGACCTTGAAGCCGCCATCAACTACTGGCGCCAAAAAAAGCCGTCGCCCGACGGCTTTTCTCTGCCCGCCGAGACGCGGGCGCTGGCCGAGATCTATGCAGTGATGGTGATCAACCATGCCGCCGGGGCCGATGAATCGTCTTTTTCGCCCGATGCCCTGGCCGCCTGGCTGGCCTGGTACGACACCACCCCGGACACGCCCTGCATCGCCATCTGCTCCACCAGCCAGGGCGACGAGCTGTGCAAAGGGTGCGGGCGTACTTTTACCGAAGTGCAGTTGTGGCTGGAGATGAGCCCCACCGAAAAACGCCAGACCTGGCGCCGTATTTCGCAGGAAGGCACGGCTTGGCGTTTCAACCGCTATGCGGAGCGGGCGGCAGAAAAGACATAAATTTTTTAAATAAATAGCAACCCAGGCAATGGATACGTCGACTAGAGCCTTAAACAATGCATAAAAATGCAATTAATAGCTCAGCAGTCCATAGATCCTGAAAATTGATCAGGCGGGTACTCAAAATCAGGGTTTTCCCGTATTCATCTAACAACAAAAATTGTTAACAATCACAAAATGAACAAAAAAGGATCAGCATGAACAACATTCGGTCAGAGGTTTCCGGCAGCGTCTGGAAGATAGAAGTCACGGTGGGTCAACAGGTTCAGGAAGGCGACACGCTGCTGGTCGTGGAGTCCATGAAGATGGAGATTCCCGTTAGCGCGCCCTCGGCGGGCACCGTGAGAGAGATTTTTGTAGCCGAAGGCGAGTCGGTGGTGGATGACCAGGTCATCCTGGTCCTGGGCTAGGTCAGACCATGAAACCCGACGACATCCCGCAGAACCTGTTTGCCCAGTGGGAAGGCGCCGTCGCCTTTCGCCTGTTTGCCGACCAGGAAGACCCCACACTGACCGTCTCGGAGCAAATTGCCGCGCAGGTGGGTGACCGCATCCTGTCTGGCGCCATGCGGCCTGCGGCGCGTATTTCCGAGCAGGAACTGGCCGATGAATTCAGCGTCAGCCGGGGTCCGATCCGTGAGGCCTTGCGTATCCTGGAGCGCGAGGGGCTGGTGACCATCCTGGCACGCCGGGGCGCCATCGTGACCGAGCTCAGCGCCACGGAACTGCAGGAGTTGCTGGAAATTCGCGCTGGTCTTTTCGACATGGTGGTGTGCAAACTCACTGCCAACCCGAAACCCGAGCTACTGGCCATGCTGCGCGCCGGGGTGCAGCGGCTTGACGCCTTGGCCCCCCTGCCCGATGCTGGCAGTGACTACGCTGAAACCACTTACCGCCTGCTGATTCTGTGTGCCCGCCAAAGTGGCAACAAGCGTCTGCAACGCATGCTCACCGCCCTCTCGCTGCAAACGCTGCGCTACAGCAAGATGGGTCTGGCGTCCCCCGAGCGGCGCCTTCAGTCGGCAGCCCTCTGGCGTCAGGCCATGCAGGCGCTTGAGAACGCCGATGTGCCATTGATGCGGGCCTTGACCCGGCAACGAATCGAGGAGTCCGGGGCCGAGGCCATCCGTCAACTGAGCCTGCAATCCCGACCGGAAGGCACACCATGAATCCCGCCCCTGTGGGTGCGCTGACCGGCCTGAAGGTCATTGAAATCTGCTCCACCATTGCCGGCCCGGCCTGCACCCGTTTGCTGGCCGACTTCGGCGCGGATGTCATCAAGATCGAACCGCCCGAGGGTGACCCGGTGCGCCAAATGGGCCAGCATGTGGATGATGTGTCTTTGTACGCCGCCTCCATTTTGCGCAACAAGCGCTCGATTGCACTGGACCTCAAGTCTGTAGAAGGCCGTGCGATAGCGCAGGAACTGATCGCCGGCGCCGACATTTTGGTGGAGAACAACCGCCCCGGCGTCATGGAACGACTTGGCTTGGGCTACGAGGCTCTGTCTGCGCGCAACCCCGGCCTGGTGATGGTGCGCATCAGCGGCTACGGCCAGACCGGCCCCTACGCCGAGCGCCCCGGTTACGGCGCCATTTGTGAAGCCGTCGGCGGGGTGCGGCACATGACCGGCGACCCCGACCGACCGCCCGCCCGGGTGGCCCTGGCCACTACCGACTACCTGTCCTCTGTCTACGCCGCCTTTGGCGCCATGACAGCCCTCCATGCCCGCACCCAAACCGGGCGGGGCCAGGTGGTCGACGTGGCTTTGTACGAGGCGGCCTTTTCGCAAATGGAGCCGGTGGTGCCAGCCTTTGAAAAACTGGGCTCGGTGCCCCAGCGCGAGGGAGCCAACCTACCCTCCATGGCACCCAACAGCCTGTACCCCAGCCGCGATGGTGGCTGGGTGCTGATTGCCGCCAACAGCAACCCGACCTGGAAACGGCTGGTAGCCATCATGCAGCAGCCTGCCTTGCTCGTTGACCCGCGATTCGAGACCATTCAACAGCGCGGCAAGCCAGACAACATGAAGGCGATTGACGCCATCATAAGTGCGTGGTCGCGGGGTTTTGATGCCGCTGACCTGGAAGAACTGTTACGCCAAGGAGAGGTGCCCACCTCACGGGTTTACACCATTGCCGATATTTACGCTGACCCGCACTTCGCTGCGCGCGGCATGCTGGCGCAAGTGCCTCACCCCACGCTGGGCCACACCACGCAGTCGGGCATCGTGCCCCGCCTGTCCGCCACACCGGGCTCGATTCGCCATACAGGTCCCACGCTGGGGGCGGACGGCCTGGACATTCTCTCCAACGATCTGCACTTGGACGCCTCACAAATCCAGGCCCTGACTGCCCACGGCGCGGTACGCCTCCCTTCTGAAACCAAGGAATCACCATGACACACCTCCCCCTGCCCCGTCGCCAACTCCTGAGCCTGCTGGCCTGTAGCAGTGCGGCATCCCTTTGGCCCGGTCTTTCACCAGCGCAAACCGGATGGCGGCCCACTCAGACCATCAACTACGTGGTGGGCGTTGCAGCGGGCGGCTCGGTGGACCTGTATGCCCGTGGCATCAAGCAGGCACTGGACACCCTGAAGCTGGCCAATGGCCAGAGCGTCATCACCGAGAACAAACCCGGTGCCGCCGGTCTGCTGGCCTTGCAGCAACTGCAACGCAGCCGGGGTAACGCGCACAACCTGGGTACTTTCCACACCGGGAGCATCGCAGGGCAGGCAACCGGCATCCTGAAGGCCGACATGCGCGAGTTTGTGCCCGCGGCCATGCTGGTGGAGGAAACCTCGCTGGTAGCCGTGCCCGTTGACTCCCCCCTCAAGACAGCCCAGGACCTGATCAACGCGCTCAAGCGCAACCCAGAGTCGCTCAAGATCGCCGTGGCGCCTTTGCGTGGCCTCAACACCCACCTCGCCATAGCCAAGCCGCTCAAGCTGGCAGGTGTGGACGTGGCCAAACTCACGATCGCCCCGTTTCGCTCATCGGCGGACTCCATGACAGCACTGTTGGGTGGCCATGTGGACCTGGTGTCGGCCACCGGCCCTACGGTGATCCCCCTGGCGCAGGCAGGCAGGGTGCGCATCCTGGTGAGTGCGGCGCCCGAGCGCGGGACTGGCCCGCTGGCCAGGGTGCCCACTTGGCGCGAGGAGGGTGTGGCGGCCGACTACGTGAGCTACAACGGCGTGCTCTTGCCCGCTGGCGTGGACGCCGATCAAATCCGTTTCTGGGAGGCTGCACTCCAACAAGTGGCCGCCTCGCCCGAGTGGATCGCCCTGGTCGAAAAGTCAGGCAACAAACCCATCTTCAAGGGTTACGTGGATTCGCACCGCTACCTGCAAAGCGAATTGAAGTCCACACAAGATCTGGTCGCCCAACTCGGATTGAAAGCACCATGAGCACACCGGGCAACTTCGAGCCGTCTGGCGAATGGGCCGCCGAGCTGGCGGAACTGCAACACCGACGCAGCTTTGCACTGGCCATGGGCGGGCCAGAGGCACTGGCCAAATTCAAGGCCAATGGGCGCATGAACGCGCGCGAACGCATTGCGGCCCTGCTGGACGCCAACACATTCCGCGAGCTTGGCGCCCTGGCAGGCAAGGGCCACTACAGCCGCGAGGGCGTATTCGAACGGCTGGACCCCACCAACGCCATCGTCGGCACGGGCCGCATCGCGGGGCGCAAAGTGGCCCTGCATGTGGACGACTTCACCATCCGCGCCGGCTCATCCGAGGCCACCATTGCAGAGAAATGGATTTACATCGAACGCATGGCGCACCAGTTGCGCATGCCGCTCATCCGGCTGGTGGATTCCGCAGGCGGCAGTGTGAAACTGCTGATGCAAATCGGCGGCACCAAAATTCCCGAGTACCCCAGCTGGCCGGCCAATGAATTGCTCAAGACCGTGCCCGTGGTCGGCGTGGCACTCGGTGCCTGTGCAGGGCAAGGTGCCATCAAGGTGTTGTCATCGCACTTCTCGGTGATGGTGCGCGACCAGGCGCAAGTCATGGCCGCGGGACCCCACGTGGTGCGTCAGGCCTACGCGCAGGACGTGGACAAGAACGAGCTTGGCGGCCATCGGGTGCACCGCAAAAGCGCGCTGGTTTACAACGAGGCCGAAGACGAAGCCGACGCACTGCGCCAGGTGCAACGGTTTTTAAGCTACCTGCCACGCAGCGTGTTTCATACTGCGCCAGTCACCCCCCCCACCGACGACCCGAACCGGGCGGATGACTGGCTCAAGGACGCCATTCCAAGGGATCGGCGAAAAATCTACGACCCACGCAAAATTCTCACCACGGTGATGGACCATGACAGCGTGTTCGAGATGGGTCGCCACCAAGGGGGCTCGGTCATCACCGCGCTGGCGCGTTTGAATGGCATTCCCGTCGGGGTCATTGCCAACGACCCCAAGGTGCAGGGCGGCGCCATGACGCTGCAGGCCGCCTACAAGATGGAGCGACACGTGAACCTGTGCAGCCTGTTTGGCCTGCCCGTGGTCAACTTTGTTGACCAGCCCGGCAACCAGACCGGTGTGGATGCGGAGATTGGGGGCACCTTGCTGGGCGCCACACGCGTCGGTCAGGCCCTGAGCGAATGCAAATCACCGTGGATGTCCATTTTGATACGCCGCTGTTATGGCATGGCAGGTGCGCTGCATGCGCCCAAGTACGGCGAGGCGCTGAACCTTCGCTACGCCTGGCCTTCAGCGCGATGGGGCTCTATTCCGATCGAGGGGGGCGTGATGGCTGCGCACAAGGCAGAGATTGAAGCGGCACCAGACCCGGCGGCCAAGCGCACTGAACTGGAAGCGTTCTATCTGAACCTGACCTCGCCGTTTCGAACGGCCGAGAAGTTCGGCATTCTGGACATCATCGACCCGCGCGAAACGCGTGCCATTTTGTGTGACTGGGTTGAGGACGCATGGGATCTTGTGAGTAGATCAAAGCCCAGCGCACCGCAGGCCGCCTGAGACGAGCCAATGAACATCGGGCCTGCTGCAGCAGCGAGGTCGTCAAGGTTTGCTGTCGTTCCGCATCAGGTGACGCCTTGCAGGGCACTGCAGCCGCGCGGCGAAACTGATTTATTCCATAAACTATTCGTACTGCCTGCCCACCGCCATGAGTTCCGCTGTCCCGATGACGGCATTGAGGCCGTCAAAGTCCAGCATTTGCTGTTGCCAGGGCGCCGTGGTCTGGTGCTGGTGCAGGCTGGCGTAGTAGCCTTGCAGCGTGTGGGTGACCGCGCGCACCGTACCACCCGGAAAAATAACGATTCGAAAACCGCGTTGTCCAAGTTCAGCGGCACTTTGTACCGGTGTCTTGCCGCCCTCGACCATGTTGGCAAGCATCGGAATACGTTGTGCAAAACGGGCGCAAGCCACATCCATCTGCTCAGGGGTACGCAAGGCCTCGATAAACAGGGCATCCACACCGCATTCCAGATAGCGCTCGGCGCGCTCCAGCGCGGCCTCGAGTCCCTCGACCGCAATGGAATCGGTGCGCGCCAGAATCAGGGTGTTTGTGTCAGTACGAGCGTCTAGCGCGGCCTTCAGCTTGCCGACCATCTCCTGCACTGGCACCACCGATTTCCCGTCAAGATGGCCGCAACGCTTGGGAAAGGTCTGGTCCTCAATCTGGATCATGGCCGCCCCCGCCCGCTCAAAGCCCCTGACGGTGCGCATCACATTGAGGGCATTGCCAAATCCGGTGTCTGCATCAACGATCACCGGCAGGCTGACCCGCTCCGTGATGCGGGCAAGCGTATCGACCACCTCGGTGTAGGTGGTGAGCCCCACATCGGAGCGACCCAGGCGGGTGTAGGCAATGGAGGCACCCGACAGGTACAAGGCCTCAAAACCCGACTGCTCAGCGACCAGGGCGCTCAGCGCATCGTAGACACCGGGGGCCAGCACCGCGTTGGTTTGGGTGAGTTGCTGCTTCAATGACAAAGTGGGGATCATGGCGGGGATTTCAGTAAATTGACTGCGCTGCGCGCCGCGATATAGCCGCCCGCCATAGCACTCAGCAAGCCATTGCCGGACAGGTAGCCCCAAACCGCGTTGCCTGACACACCGCGAGCTGCGCCGCCTGCGGCCAGCAAGTTGCCAAAGGGCCGGCCATCGTCGTGCAGCACATGGCACTGGGCATCAATATCGAGCCCGCCTTGGGTGTGGAAAAGTGCTCCCGTCACCTTGACGGCATAAAAGGGCTTGTGCAGCGCCCGCTTGAAGACGCGACCGTCAGCCGCCTGATGATCAGGGGCAAGGCCCGCCAGCGTGGAGCTCAAGGCATCGGCATCGCAACCGATCAACGCGGACAGCGCAGTCTCATCTTCACAGCGCTTGAGGGCACCGGCGGCCTCGGCGGCACAAAAATCAGGAAAGCCGCGCGCAAAGGTCAGCAGAGTTTCATCAAATACATTCCAGGCCACACTGCCGGGCTGCGCCAACACCTGCACAGCGGCCTCGGAGTAGCCCAGGGTCTCATCATGAAAACGCTGACCCAGCGCATTGATTTGCACCGCGCCTTCCATCATCAGGGCCCAGGACACCAGCGCGCCCTGGGGCACGGCCCAGGAACCATGGCCCTGGTAGCCACCCAGGTCCGCCAGCCGTGCGCCCAAGGCACGGCCCCAGGCGATGGCGCTCCCATCGTTACCGGTGTGGCCCGCAAAGGTGGCGTCCTTCATCTCGGGTAATAGTTGCTGCACCATGGCGGCATGGCCGCCAAAGCCATTGCAGGCCAGGATCAACGCGCCGCAGCCCAGAGTCTCCACCGCGCCATCGGGTCGCTCGTAACCAACGCCGATGACCTCGTCACGGGCATTGAGCCAAAGCTCCCTGACCAGGGCGTGGGTCACGATGGGCAGGTCCGCCGCCGCAGCGGCCTGCTGCAAGCGGGCCATCAGCCCGGCGCCGGTTTTTTCAGGGACGGCATGCATGCGGTGCCGGCTGTGGCCGGGGTAGAGAAAGTCGTCCAGCAGCACAAAGTCCAGCCCATGGTTGGCCTGCAGCGCATCCAGCACCGGGCCAATCGCCTCGGCATAGGCGCCAACCAGGTGCGGTGCCGCTGTGCCATGCGCCTTGGCCTGAATGTCGGCCGCAAAACGCTGCGGACTGTCGTCGATGCCATGCGCCTTTTGCACACGCGTGCAGGGTGCGGGCACAAAGCCCGAGGACAGCGCGGTTGATCCGCTGGGCAGCGCGTCACGCTCCAGCACCGCGCAGTCCACGCCCGCGTCATGCAGCATGAGCGCGGCAGTCAAGCCGCAAGCCCCGCCACCCACAATCGCCACCGACACATGGACCGGCGCCTCCATGCGCTCGGCACGTCGTATCACGGGCAAGCTCATGACAGGGACTGGGTGAATTCGTCGCAACGCATCACGTGCGCCACGGTGCCCATGTCCGCCAACGAGGTAGCATGGACCTCAGGCTTGAAGGCCGCACAGCCATCGCTCAGCACAATGGTGTGGTACTCCCGCATGTGGGCATCGCGCACCGTGCTGGCCACGCCGCCATTGGTCACGATGCCGCAGACGGCCACCGTATGGATGCCCGCATGGCGCAGCACCCAATCAAGCTGGGTATTGAAGAATGCCGAGTAGGCCACCTTGCTGACCGACACATCGATCAAGGGCGCCAGTTCGGCCACATTCGCCTGGCCCCGGCCGCCGGGTGCAAAGTCGCCGCGCCGCAAAAACGGGCGCAAAGCCAACAGATGCGGTGAAATCATGGGCTCGCCCTGCGCATCGGGCCACAGCGTGAACTGACTCGCCACCACCAGACCGCCACCGGCCTTGACGGCGCGTGCCACCTCAGCCACGCGCGCTGGCAGCGCACGGGCTGCCTCGCTGGCAGCGCCACCTCGCGCATAGGCGCCGTCAGGCGCCAAAAAATCGTTTTGCAGATCCACAATGATCAGCGCAACTTTGGTTGAGGCCGCGCTCATGAGGGTCTGACCAGCAGGTTGCCCAGGCTGTCGACCGTGGCATGAAAGCCCGGCTCCAGCCAGACGGTGGTGTCAGGCTGCTCCAGAATGGCCGGGCCATCAATGCGTGCACCCACCGGCAAATCCAGACGGGCATAACGCACGGCGGCCCACCAGCGACCAGCATGAAACACCTGCTGCTCACCGACAGGCTGGGTCGAGCCCTCGCCGGTTGGGGCCAGCACTGCCAGATCAAACTTGGGTCGCACGCCGATGCGGGCATAGCGCAAGTTCATCACGCGAACCGGAATGCCGGTGAGCACGCGGCCAAAGGCTGCCAGATAAGCGGCTTCAAAGGCGGCCCGGATCACGTCCGCGCTGATGTCACTGGCCTGGGTCACGGGCAGAGGCACCTGGACCGTGTGGGTTTGGCCGGCATAGAGCATGTCCAGCGCGATGACTTCCTGTACTTGCGAAAAACGCACTCCGGCGGAGTCCAGACGCTGCTGGCACGCTTGCGCCACAGTGGTGATGCGTTGGCGCAAATCATCCATATCGAGTTCGGCCAGGCCCTTGTTCAGGGTCTGTACCGCGTCGTGCCGCATGTCGGCCATCACGCAGCCCAGGGCTGAAGTAACACCGGGGTAGCGCGGCACGATGCCGGTCGTGACCCCGACCTCCCGCATCATGGCGCAGACATGCAGGGCGCCGCCGCCGCCAAAGGGCATGTAGGCAAAGTTGCGCGGGTCGTGGCCACGCTCAATCGACACCACGCGAATGGCCCCCGCCATCTTGGCGTTGGCCACCGTCAGAATCGCTTCGGCTGCGGCCATCACTTCCAGCCCCAGGGGCCGGGCCACGTGCTGCTCAATGGCCGCGCGCGACTTGTCCGCGTCCATCGCCGCGAGCAGGCCGCCCCCCAGGGGCCGGTCTGCCGCAATGCGGCCCAACAACACATTGGCATCGGTGACCGTAGGCCGGGTGTTGCCACGCCCGTAACAGGCCGGGCCCGGGTTGCTGCCGGCCGACTCGGGGCCGACCTGCAACATGCCGCTGGCATCCACCGAGGCGATCGAGCCGCCACCGGCACCGATGGTCTCGATCTGGATCATGGGCGAGCGCACCACCATGCCAAACTCAATCGAGGTCTGGGCCGCCAGCGCCGCCTCGCCCTTGGCCACCAGCGATACATCAAAAGACGTGCCCCCCATATCGCCGGTAATCGCATTGGGGAAGCCCGCTGAGCGCGCAATCGCCGCACAGGCGATCACGCCCGCCGCCGGACCGGAGAGCGCAGTGCGAACCGGAATATCAGAGGCCGTCTGGCGCGACATCACGCCGCCGTTGCTTTGCACGATCAGCAACTCGCCGGCAAAACCCTGGGTACGCAGGTCGGACTCCAGGCGTGCAAGATAGCTGCCCACCACGGGCTGCAAGGCGGCGTTGAGTGTGGCCGTGGAGCAGCGCTCGAATTCCCGGATTTCCGGCAACACCTCACTGGCGGCTGTCACATGGGCATTAGGCCAAAGCTCGCGCACGGCAGCCACGGCCGCTTGCTCATTGGCCGGATTGGCATAGGTGTTGATAAAAAAGACACACACTGCCTCGCAGCCCTCGGCCAGCAGGGCGCGGGCCTGCTCCCTGACCTGCTCCAGATCGACCGGGGTGTGGATGCTGCCGCCGGCCAGCACCCGCTCATCCACTTCGAGTCGCAAGTTGCGCGGCACGATCGGCTCAAAGCTGCCGCGCAGACCCCAGGTCTGGGGCCGGTCGCGCCGGCGCATTTCCAGCACATCCCGAAAGCCGCGCGTGGTGATGATGCCGGTGCGCGCCACTTTGCGTTCCAGCAGCGCGTTGGTCCCGACCGTGGTCCCGTGCACGATGGTGGCGATGCTGGCCGCCGAGTCGGTCACGCGGGCCACGCCGTTCATGAAACCCCGCGCTTCCTCGCCACGCGTGGAGGGCACCTTGACGATGCGCGCGCTGCCACTGGCTTCATCCAGCACAAACAAATCGGTGAAGGTGCCGCCCACATCCACCCCGATGACCAAACCGCCAGCAGCACTCATGTGCCCTCCTTTTTCACCGCGGCAGCCGCAGTCACATAACCCAGCGCCTGGTCCCGCTCGCGCGCACTCGGCGAGCGGTCAGAGGAGTGACCGTAGCCCCCGCCGCCCGGGGTTTGCAGGCGCACACGTTCGCCCTTTTTGAGCTTGATGCCCACCATCTTGGAGACCATCGGGGGTGTTTTCCATTCGCTGTTGTTTAGGTAAGTGAACGCATTCAGCGCAGCCGACTCGCCACCCGCAATGCCTTTGGGCGCGGACTTGCCCCGCTCGCCAAAGATGAAGACCTCGGCATCCTGCTCCAGCAGTTCGATCTCGTAGTTCGCTCCGAGCCCACCCCGGAATTGGCCATCGCCGCCCGAGTCCGGCCGCAACGACCATTCGGTAAAGCGCACCGGATAGGCCGCCTCCAGAATCTCCAATGGCGGAATCGTGGCCGTCGAGATCGGCGCATTGCCGTGGCTCAAACCATCGCCACCCGAGTGAGCCCCATGGCCCCCGCCAAAGAAGCTGAACATCACCCAGCGCTGGCCCTTGCGTGCGGCATCCGTGCGGTGTCCGGCAATCGACAGCGCATTGATGGTGCCGTAGGCCTGTGCCACGGCGCGCGTCGGGTCGGCCTGGGCCGCCGCACTGAAGATCACATCAATCATGCGCAAAATGGTTTCGGTGTAGCCGCCCACGGGCCGGGGCCGCGCGGCGCTGATGACCAGGTCATCGGGAATCACAAAATCCACCGCATCCAGCACCCCGGCATTGGCCGGCACATCGGGGAACAGGTGCTTGAGCGCCACGTAGCAGGCCGCGATGGCTGTGGCGCGAGAAATATTGACGGGGCCTGCGCATTGGGGCGAGGTGCGCGAGAAATCAAGCGTCATGCGCTCAGCGCTCACCGTCATGTCCAGCGCGATGGTGAGCGGCTCGTCCCGCACGCCGTCGTTGTCCAAAATATCACTGAACGAGTAGCGGCCATCGGGCAGGGAGGCAATGTGCGAGCGCATCAGCCTGACGGCGCGCGCGCGCAGTTCACCCAAGGCCTGCAGCACCACCGCATCACCATATTCGTCAAGCAGGCCATTGAGGCGACGCACACCCAGCTCCAGGGCGGCCAACTGGCCGTTCAGGTCGCCCCACAGGCTGTCCGGGAGGCGGGTGTTGGCCTTGAGGATGGCCAGCACGTCATCGTCGAATACACCGGCGCGAATGATCCGGACTGGCGGAATCTGCACCGCCTCCTGCCAGCACTCGGTAGCTGCCGGGTTGTAGTTGCCGGGCACAGCGCCCCCCACATCGTGCCAGTGCGCGGCCGATGCCAGGTAACAAAACAACTTGCCGTTGCGAAAGAAGGGTCGCACCAGCTTGAAATCATTGGCGTGCGTGCCGCCCTCATACGGATCATTGAACAGCCAGGTGTCGCCGTCCACCATGCCGGCATTCGGGTCCGACGGTGAGCTGCGTTCGCGCGCCACTTTGGCGGCTGCCCGCACGGCAAAGGCCATGGCGCCCACAAACACCGGCAGGCCCGACTTGCCCTGCACCAGGGTGTCACCGGAGGCGGCGTCATACAGCCCGTGGCAGGCATCGTGCGCTTCGGCAATGATGGGATTGAACGCACTGCGGTACAGCGTGGCATCCATCTCGTCGGCAATCTGCTCCAGACGGCCCCTGAGTACCGCCAGAGTGACGGGGTCCATCACGGACGCCGATGAAATGTCAGACATGTTGAGGCTCCTTGCCATATCGAATTCGCAATTGATTCATCAAGCCACCACTGCGCACCATGGACAGCAGGAACTCGGGGATGGGTTCGCACACCAGAATGTTTCCAGTGCCCGAGGTGACCGTCAGATGGTGCGTATCGAGTCCCACCTGCTCCGCCTCCTGCAACTGCGCAGCCTCGGGACAGGTCAGCAACAAGAGGCCCACATTGAAGGCGTTGCGAAAATACAGGCCGCTGAAAGAGGGCGCAATCACTGCGGCCACGCCCAGCTTGACCAAAACGGAGGCCGCCTGCTCACGGGACGAGCCAATACCAAAGTTGGCGCCGGCCACAATCACGTCGCCCGGTCGCACTTGGGTGGCAAACTCAGGGCGAACAGACTCAAGACAGTAAGTGGCGATCTTGTCGATGCCGTGCTTCATGGCATGGCCCGGCGCCAGCACATCGGTATCAATGTCTGCGCCCAGCTTCCAGACGCGGTGGCCCACTGCAGCGCCGCTCATGCCAGCACCTCACGTGGATCGCTGATCACGCCGCGCAAAGCTGAGGCCGCTACCGTGTAAGGCGAGGCCAGATAAACCTGCGCCGAGGCAGACCCCATGCGGCCCTTGAAATTGCGGGCCGTACTGGAAATCACCGTGGTGTTGTCGCCCATGGTTTCGCCATAGCCGGCGCACGCGCCGCAAGCGGTTGGAAACAGCTCGGCTCCGGCGTCAAGCAAGACCTGCAGCACGCCCTCTTCCTGCGCTGCCAACTGGTCTTTCTGGCTGGCAGGCGCCACCATCAGGCGCACGCCGGGCGCCACGCGTTGACCGCGCAACACCTCGGCAGCGGCGCGCAGATCATCCAGCTTGGCACCCGTGCAGGCGCCGATATAGGCCACGTTCACCGGCGTGCCGCTGTAGCGGCCCACCACATCGGCATTGGCGGGGCTGTGTGGTGCTGCCACATAGGGCGCCAGCGTGTCGGCATCAAACTCGTGGCGCGTGATGGCTGCACCGTCATCGGTATGCCAGCCGCTCACATCAAGCGCTGGGGCACCGGCCGCCTGCAACCAGGCCGCCGTCACCTCGTCAGGCTCAATCAGGCCCACTTGCGCACCCAGCTCAGCGCTCATGTTGGACAAGGTCATTCGCTCCTGCATGGACAAGGCTTTGACTGCAGGGCCCGCAAACTCAACCGCCTGGTACTGCCCCCCGTTCATGCCAAAGCGCCCCACCATGTGCAACATCATGTCCTTGGCAGTGACCCCTTTGTGCAGCCGGCCGCGCCAGTGCATCTGAATGGTGTGCGGAACCCGCAGCCAGATTTCGCCGGTGACCACCACGCCCAGCATCTCGGTGCTGCCGATGCCAAACATATAGGCCCCAAATGCGCCCCCCGTGGGTGAATGAGAGTCGCCACCCACACACAACATGCCCGGACGAATGTGACCATGCTGCGCCACCACGACATGACAGATGCCCTGGCTGTCATACACATGAGGCAGGTTCTGCTCGCTTGCCCAGTCCCGGGCAATGCGCACGATCTTGCGGGACTCGTCATCCCGTTCAGGCACGTAGTGATCCATCACCAGCACCACACGCGACTTGTCCCAAATCTGCGCCCCCAGCTCTTCGAGCATGGGTTTGAGCCTGCGCGGCCCCGACGAGTCGTGAAACATGGCCAGGTCAACCTTGCAGTTGACAATGTCGCCAGGCCGAACACTTGCGAGCCCGGCAGCCCGCGCGATCAGCTTTTGCGCCAGGGTCTGTACGTTGACATTGATGTCCGTCATTCCGGCTTGGCTCCGGAGAATTTCACCACCTTGGCCCAGCGCTGGATTTCACCTTGCACGAACTTTGAGAACTCTTCGGGTGAATTGCCCACCGGCACCGCGCCTTCAGCATCCAGCCGGCGGCGTACCTCCGGCGTGGCAATGGCCTGACGTGCCGCATCGCTCACACGTTTGGCCAGGTCGGGTGCCATGCGAGCGGGACCAAACAGACCAAACCAGGCGCTTGACTCATAGCCCGGCAACACTTCGGCAATGGCAGGCACATCAGGGAAAGCCGCCAGACGCTTGGCGCTGGTCACACCCAGCGCCTTGAGCCGCCCGGCCTTGACCTGCGCTTGGGCGTTGCCAATGGCTGCAAACATCAGCTCCACCTGGCCCGCAATCACATCCTGAATGGCAGGCGCCGTGCCCCGGTAGGGAATGTTCACAATAAAGGCACCTGACTGCATCTTGAACAAGTCACCCGCCAAATGCAGCGAGGAACCCACGGCCCCGATGGCGAAGTTGAGCTGCCCCGGCTTGGCCTTGGCCAAAGCAATCAGCTCGCGTACATCCTTGGCCGGCACGGACGGATGGGCCACCAGCACCGAGGGCGAGGTAGCCACACAGGTCAACGGCGTGAAGTCCTTGACCGGGTCAAACGGCAATGACGGATAAAGCGACGCGTTGATGGCATGGCTGGTGAAGCTCATCAAGAGCGTATTGCCATCAGGCGCGGCCTTGGCCACCGCCTCGGCCGCAATGTTGCCCCCGGCACCCGGCCGGTTCTCCACAATCACGGTTTTGCCGAGCAGGCGACCCAATTCGCTGGCCAGCGTGCGGGCCAGCGTGTCGGTGGACCCACCCGCAGGCGCCCCCACCAAAATGCGCGTGGGTTGAGTCTGTGCGGAGGCCCCTGCCGCCAGCAAAGCGGCAGCAGACACCAAAATTTCACGACGTTGCATGATCAAATTCCATCAGGGGTTACAAGCCCAAATAAGCCCGGCGCAACTCGTCGCTCCCGAGCAAATCCGCCGGCAGCCCCGAGAAGCGGATGCTGCCGTTTTCCATCACATAGGCCCGGTCTGCAATTTCCAGCGACTGGCCCACGTTTTGCTCCACCAGCAGCACCGCCAGGCCGCCTTCTCGCAACTGGCGGATCAAGGCAAACATCTCGTCCACCAGCAAGGGGGACAGCCCCAGCGAGGGCTCGTCAAGAATCAGGAGCCGGGGTTCAGCCATCAGACCGCGCCCAATGGCCAGCATTTGTTGTTCGCCCCCGCTCATGGTGCCGGCCAGTTGGGTCAGGCGCTCCTTGAGGCGCGGAAAGATCCCGAACACTTTATCCAGGTTGGCGGCCCGGCGCTCCCGCGCCCGGGTGAACGAGCCGAGCTCCAGGTTCTCCAGCACAGTGAGGTTGGGGAACACCTTGCGCCCTTCGGGTACCTGGATCAGCCCGGCCTTCACCACCTCACGGTAATGGGCGCGGCTGAGGTCCTTGCCATCAAAATGGACCGTGCCGGCCCAGGATGAGTAAATGCCGCACACCACATTGTTCAAGGTCGACTTGCCGGCCCCATTGCTGCCCAGAAGCGCCACGGTTTCACCGTCGTGCACCGTCAGGTCCACGCCGCGCAGCACCTCGACCTGGCCGTAGCCACCGCGCAAGCCGCGTATTTCCAATAACGCACTCATGCTGCCGCTCCTGCCTGTGCGGCGGCACGCAAGCGCGCTGCCGTGCCATGCCCGAGATAGGCTTCAACGACTTTTTCATCGGCGGTGACCACGCCGGGCGTGCCTTGGGCGATCAACTGGCCCTGCGCCAACACCCAGACATGTTCCGCCAAATTCATCACCGCCTGCATCACATGCTCTATCATCAATACAGTCACGCCACCTTGGGCGATGCCGCGCACCACCGGAATCATCTCGGCGATTTCCTGCGGGTTCAGGCCCGCCAGCACTTCGTCGAGCAGCAGCAGGCGGGGTCGCGTGGCCAGGGCACGCGCCAACTCCAGCCGCTTGCGCCCTGCCACGGTCAGGTCAGAGGCTGGTTTGTCGAGTTGGGCTGACAAGCCCACACGGGCCGCTACTTCTTCGGCCTGGGCCAGGGCACTGCGGCGGTCCTTGAGATGAAGATGCGCGCCCACGGCGATGTTTTCGCGCACGGTTTGTGTGGCAAAGGGCTGGACAATCTGGAAGGTCCGCGTCATGCCCTGACGTGCGTTGAGGTGGGGCGCACGCCCGGTGATGTCTTGGCCATCAAATCGCACCGCACCACTGTCAGGCTTCAAAAAGCCCGACATCAGCGCAAACAGGGTCGTTTTTCCCGCACCATTGGGCCCGATCAGGGCGGTCAGGCTGCCTTGGGGGACGTCCAGGCTCACGCTCTGCACCGCCCGCAAGCCGCCAAAAGATTTGGATAAGCCCTGAATGGAGAGAAGGGAATCAACCACGCCGACCTCCGCTTTTTTGCCCCCGGCCACGCCACACCGCTTGCACGGTGGCTCGCAGTCCGCCGATGCCGCGTGGCATGAACATCACAATGGCCACCAGCACCACGCCGTAAATCACCATGTTGATCCCCGGAAGCTCACCAAATAAATTGCGGGTGATATCGGCCAGCACATGCAACACCACCGCGCCCAGCACCGGGCCCCACAGCGTGCCCAGTCCACCCACAATGGCGGCCACCAGCGCCTCCACCGAGGTGTGGGCACCAAAAGCAATGGCAGGGTCAATGTACTGAAACACCTGCACATAAAAAGCGCCACCTGCGCCCATGAAGCCGCCTGAGAGTGCAATGGCCCCCAGCTTCACGCCAAAGGGGCTGACCCCAATGGCACGCGCCGCGTCTTCGTTGTCGCGCACCGCCTGCAGATAGGCCCCAAAGCGTGAATTTTTCAGCCACCAGGTCACCACCAGGGCCGCCGCCACAAAGCCCAGCACCACGTAGATGTAGCCCTTGCGTGAACCAAACTGCATGTTGGCGAACGACTCCTGCAGCGGCAACATGAGCCCCACCCCCGCACCGGTAAACGGCACCGACAGCGCCAAAATCCGAAACACCTCGGCAAAAGCCAGTGTGACCAGTGCGAAATAGGAGCCCTTCAGGCCATAGCGAAAGGACAGCGCGCCAACAAAGATGCCCACGCTGGCGCTCCCCACCACCGCCAGACCCAGGGCCGTCCAGGCATTGAGTCCGCCCTGCAATTGCCCGATCGCCTGGATGTAAGCACCTGTGCCAAAAAACAGCGCGTGGCCAAACGAAAACTGCCCACCAAAGCCACCCAGAATATTCCAGGCCTGGGCCAACAGCGTGGCGTACAGCGCCATCATCACAAAGTTCAGGATGACGCCGGACTCTGTCACCAGCGGAATAGCCGCCACCAGCGCCACAAACAGAAAAATACCCGCCAGCTCTTTCATACCGCTTCTCATGCCTTGGCCCCAAACAAGCCCTGCGGGCGAAACAGCAGCACGGCAATGAAGATCACAAAGATGCCGATCTGCCCCAGCGACTCACCCAGGTAGAGCCCCCCGAGCGACTCCACCACACCAATCAGCAAGCCACCCAACAAGGCGCCACCAAAGCTGCCCATCCCCCCCAGCACCACCACGGTAAAGGCCACCAGCACAAAGCCGTTGCCCACTTGCGGGTTCACATAGTAGGCCGGTAGCAAGAAACAAGCCGCCGCACCCAGACATGCCAGTCCAATGCCAAAACTCATGGCATACACATGGTCTACGTCAATGCCCATGAGCTTGGCGCCGTGCTTTTCTTTGGCCACCGCACGAATCGCACGACCCAGATCGGTTTTGCCCACCACCCAGAGCAGCAACGCGGACACTGCCAGCGCCCCGCCAAACGCCACCAGCTTCGGCAAAGCAATCATGACCGGGCCAATGGCGACGGTGGTGAGTGTGTAAGCGGTGTCGATGGTGCGCGTGTCTGACTTGAAGAACAGCAGCGCCGCGTTCTCCAGAATGATGGACAGCCCCAAGGTCACCAGCAGGATGTTCTCGTCTTTTCCATGGCTGGCCTGATTGATGATGACGCGCTGCAAGGCGTAACCAAGCACAAACATTCCCGGCACCACCAGCGGCAACGCCATATAGGGGTCAATCCCCAGATGCTGCTTCAGCATATAGACGGCATACAAGGCAATCATCAACGCGGCCCCATGGGCAAAGTTGATGATGTGCAGCACGCCGTAAATCAGTGTGAGCCCCAGCGCGATCAGGGCATAGACCGCGCCGGTGGTCAAGCCGTTGAGCAGGGATGGGAAAAGAATACTGAAGTCAAACATGAAAATCACAGGGTCGTTCAGGGCCGGGACGACCCAAGCCCTCAGGAATATTTGGCGCCGCTGCCAGACCTCAGAATGAGCCGGCCTGACAAACGGGAAGCCGCGTTGTTATGCCCGCAGGGGGAACAAAGGATCGGCTTCGCGGTACTCGCGCGGGACAATGACTTTGATGTCATTCTTGAGCACCTGCGTCATCAGCGGCTGGGCGCCAGTGTTCTGGCCGTTGACAAACTTGGTGGTGCCATACGGCATGATGTGGTCGGCAAAGGTGCTCTTCTCCAGCGCGTCGATGATGGCCGCACGGTCGGCCGACTTGGCTTTGTCGATGGCATCGGCCAGCAGGCGCATGGAGGTGTAGGTCATGAAGACTTCGTAGCTGAAGAACAAACCCTTGGCTTCCACGCGCTTCTTGAGTTCGGCCGAGCGCTTGTCCTTGGGGTTGAACCAGTGGTTGCAATCAATGATGCCGTTGGCTGCCTCCGGAAATTCCTTGACAAACTTGTAGCTCGAAGCTGCCCCGCCCAACACCGAGTAGATGGCCTTGGGGTTGACCTTTTGCTGTTGCATGGTGCGCACCAGCAAGGCGTATTCGTTGTAATAGTTGGCCGGAATCACGATGTCCGGATTAACGGCCTTCATGCGCAGCACGATGTTGTTGAAATCGCGCGTCGGGTTGGCATGCTTGATCACTTCTTTCACGTCGTAGCCGTAGCCAGGCAACTCGCGCGCCAGCAGGCTGGCCGTGCCTGTGCCAAACAAGGACTCCTCATGAACAATCATCACGGTCCGTGCCGGCTTGCCTGCAGCCGTGTTGAGAACGTGGAGATTGGCCACGGCAGCTTCCGCGCATTTGCGGTAACCCGGACCAAACCTGAACGTGTTTTTGAGCCCGCGCTCGACGATTTGATCGGCCACGCCCACATCCACCACATGCGGCAGGTTGTATTTGGCAGCCGCCTGGGTTGTGGCCAGGCAAATGGCGGAAGCGAACGCGCCCACCACGGCGGAGACGCCTGCTTCATTCATCTTCTCGATCTCGGCAACACCGGCCTGCGGCTGGGACTGCGCGTCTCCGAGCAACGCTTCCAGCTTGGCGCCACCCATGGACTTGATGCCCCCCGCATTATTGATGTCCTCTATGGCCATGAGCGCACCGACGCGGCATTGCTGGCCCGAATAAGCCAGCGCACCCGTGACGGGGTGCAACACACCCACCTTGATGGTCTTGGGCTGAGCGCCCCCGACCAGGGGAAATGCCAGCGCCGAGGCGGCAACAGCGGACTGGGACATAAAGTGGCGACGGGTACTCATGGCGTTTTCCTTGATTTGATTAGTGAAACTGAGCAGACAACTCTTTGCTGACCCACACCTTGGCATCAATGCTGCCAACGCGCGACAACTCCATTTGGTATTCGTACCGGTCAGGACGGTACAAACCATGTAGCCACTGGATGGGCCGATCCTGGTCGTCATAAATGAGACGGTGCACCGCCAGCAGGGCGCTGCCCACGGAGACATCCAGGTGCTTGGCAACCTGCGCGTCAGCGAGCCGGGCCGAGATGGTCTGGTGAGCACGGCCCACCTTGACGCCGGACTCCTCCAGCAAAACCAGAATCGGTTTGAGGGCCAGCTCGTTGCGCCCAAAGGTGCTTGCAATGCTGGCTGGCACATAGGTGGTGATGTGCGACAGGGGCCCCCCGGTGGTGCTGCGCACCCGCACCGCCTTCTGCACGGGGTCACCTACGTTCAGCTGCAAGGCATTGGCCACGCTGGAGGACGCCATCACCTGCTCCACGTCGAGCACCTTGACGGAGGTTTTCAAACCCATGCTCACCAAATTTTCAAGCAGACCTGTGAGCTTGGCGGATTGCCCGCCCTCAGTC
>CALRWE010000044.1:0-25563 GCA_943371745.1 Rhodoferax sp. OV413 | reverse complement strand
TCAATTCGGGGTACGAGTCGGTGAAGGCGCGCCAAGTTAGATATCGGGGTGTTAGTCCCCAAAGAATTTTCTCGGCATCTACCTCAGCACCTCCACCCTCAAGTTTCTTTCATCATCCGGGGCGTCGCCCAGCTACATGACAGTTAGACACGGTGCACGAGGCGTACATCACGGACCTGGACACAGCCAGCGATCTTGACTCGGTGCGTCGTCGCTTGCATCCACTGCCAGTGGTGTGGCCGTCGGAACTGCGCCAGACAGCCGCGCCTGCTCAGCCTCTGGCTTGAAGCGCTGACGCCACCCTGTTCTTGACCTGCACAATCTCGGCCACAACTGACACCGCAATTTCCGCAGGGGTCCTGGCGCCCAGGGCCAGCCCCACCGGACCGTGCAGGCGCTCAAGCTCCTCGGCCTGCAAGTCAAAGTGATCCATGAGCCGCTGCTTGCGAACCACCTGGTTGCGCTGCGAACCCAGGGCCCCCACATAAAACGCCTGTGATTGCAAGGCTTCGAGCAAGGCCATGTCATCGAGCTTGGGGTCGTGGGTGAGTGCCACGATCGCTGTGTGGTCATCCGGCACCATGTCCCGCACCACATCGTCGGGCATGCCCTCCACCCGGCGCACGCCGTGGGCAAGCGCACCCAGGGTGGCGGCGTATTCCTCCCGCGGATCACAAATCAGCACATCAAAGTCCAGCATGCAGGCGATCTGCGCCACCGCCTGCGACAACTGCCCTGCCCCAATCAGCAGCAGCCGCCACTTCGGGCCAAACACGGTCGTCAACACCTCGCCATCAAAGTGCAGGGGTTGGCCCCGAACCGCACCATCAAGCTGCACCAGACCCGTGGCCAGCGTAAGCGTGCGGGCCACCAGTTGATGGGCGGCCGTGCGCGCCAACAGCTGCGCCACCCAGGTCACGTCCAGCAGCGGCTCTTGCACCAGCCGCAGGGTGCCGCCGCACGGCAGGCCAAAGCGCGTAGCCTCGTCTTTGGTCACGCCGTAGGCGATCACCGAGGGCTTGTCTTGCGCCGGGCCGCCATCGGCCGCTTGTTTGAAGCCGCGCTTGGTGCGCGCAATCAAGTCATCTTCGACACAGCCGCCCGAGACCGAACCGCTCACCACCCCATCGTCACGCACCGCCAGCAAGGCGCCCGGTGGACGCGGCGCACTGCCCCAGGTCTGCACCACCGTCACCAGAACAACCGCATGGCCCGCGTGACGCCAGGCCAGGGCATCGCCCAAAACTTTGAGATCCAGACTTTCCATCAATTTTCTTTCGTGGGGGGCGGGTTGCGATTGTGCCAAGTGAAGAAACCACGGTACAGCCCTACGCTGACCACCATGCCCCAAGTCATGCCAACAAACATGCTGCCCAGCATGCCCGACAAAGAGCTGCCACCCAGTTCAGCCTGCCAGCGCGCTACCCACAAAGCACCGGTGGTCATCCCCACCAGCATCCAGCCGGAGCACATCAGGTTTTGGACGAAGAGGGAACATAAGTAGCGACCACAGTGGTCGCGCAGCATACGCAAACTCGGGATAGCCAACAGACCACCCACCAGCATGCCTACATGCATGCCTGGCAAAAACACCATGTGCAACTCCAGACTGTCCATGAAACCGAGCGAACCGGTCTGGGCACACAGGCTCTCCAGACGGGCCGGACCGGCCTGCGCCAGGTCATACACCAGCCCCAGCAGCATGCCGCCAAAACCCAGGGACAACATCACGTGCGGCGGTGACAGGCCGGCACGCTGGGGCCGGACCCAGGCCAGGGCGGCGCAGCCCAAAGCAACGGCCAGCAACGACGCCAAAATCAGCGCATTGGAACTGCCTTGTGCGCTCGCTGACTGCCGCCCCAGGAGCCACAGGGTCACGCCCACCAGGGCCACCAGCAACGCAGGCGTAATGACCGACGAGCCGATGCTGCGGGCAACCCAGTGCGGTGGCGCTATCGCATCTACCATGACAATCCTTGTACAAAAATGGCTATTCGGGTAAACCCGGATAGCGCCAAAACATGACCCACAAAATTGCTCAAACTCAACACAAGGCTTGCACGCGCAGGCTATTTTTCGATTACAAACCTGTGCGGATGCTAACTCTAGTGGGCGTTTTTTAATCGCGACGAACGCATGAACGAAGCGCGGCTGGAATGCATGAGCATCCGTTTTGATTCACGAGAGTGATCCATATTGATTGCTCTGAACTGTCACCGGGAACCCCTATGACTACTTGCCCCGTCTCCAGAGCAGCCTTGCCGCCGTCCAGCTCCTGGCTCTACCTGCTTGAGCGCTTTGATGTCGGTGTAGTTCACTTGGACCTTGATCTGCACGTCATCGGGATGAATGACTATGCGCGGCGTAGTCTGCCGGTAGAAGCCAAGTTGCCATTCGGCAAACTGGTGACTGATTTCCACCCGGAGGCGGCCAAGGCCAAGGTCAAGTTCCTGCTTGGCCAGGCAGAATGCCCGGTCAACAACGCGCCACCCATGGCCATGATGATCAATATTCCAGAACGGATGCTGTTGATCAAAGTGTCCAAACTTGGCGACGCCGCGGGGCAGACCACCGGCTACACGCTGGTGTTTTATGACATCACCGAAGTAGTCAGCCAGGAGGCCGAGGGCAACACCCCCAGAAAGAGCGCCGAGCCCGGAGAAAAACGCTTTCTGCGCAAGATCCCCACCACCAAGCTCAACCGGGTGCTGCTGGTCGATGTGCCCGGTGTGTCGTTCATTCGATCAGAGTGGCACTACACCTGGGTGCATACCGGCCAGGGCTGCCAGTTCTGCAATATCACCATCGGTGACCTGGAGAGCCGGCTGGACCCGCAACTGTTTTTGCGTGTGCACCGGAGCTACATTGTCAACCTGTCGCACGTGGACGAAATCGTGCGCGATGACGGCCGTATGACGCTGCGCATGATGGGCGACACCCCCATCGAGATACCCGTGTCCCGGGCCAGCGCGCCGAAACTGCTGGAGCACCTCGGTCTGGCCGACACCCTTTCAGCCAAAGGCTGAAATCGGGTAGCTGATGAACGCTCGTGCAATTTTCTTGCTGTTCATGCAACGTGCACGACCGTTGATTGGATAGCTCCCTGACGCATTCGGGGGCTCGCTAAAGTCTGTTGTTCACAGGTCATGGGACCACATAACAGGAGACAACATGATTCCACCGGCATTTGACTATGTCGCTCCCCGCTCTGTGGGCGAAGCGATTTCCCTGCTCTCCAGCTTGGGCGAAGACGCCAAACTTCTGGCGGGCGGCCACAGCCTGCTGCCCATGATGAAGCTGCGTTTCGCGCAGCCCGGCACGCTGATCGACATCAACCGTATTCCCGAGTTGCGAGGCATCAGCGACGAGGGCGGCGTGATCCGCATCGGCGCCATGACCACAGAAACCGAGCTGATCAACTCCAAACTGCTGCAAGACCGCCTGCCCCTGTTGCCTGAGGCTGCCAAACTGATTGCCGACCCGCAGGTGCGCAATCGCGGCACCATCGGGGGCGACATTGCCCACGGTGACCCGGGCAACGATCACCCGGCCATTGCCATGGCGCTGGACGCCACGTTCGTGCTGCAGGGCCCCAACGGCGCACGTCAGGTTCAGGCGGTGGACTTCTTCCATGGCACCTATATGACCGAGCTGGCCGAGAACGAAATCCTGACCGCCATCCTCATCCAGCCCTTTGCATCCGGCACCGGCTACTGCTACCAGAAACTCAAACGCAAAACCGGCGACTGGGCCACGGCTGGAGCCGCCGTGGTGCTGCGCCTGAGTGGCGGTGTCGTCACCCATGCGCGCATCGGCCTGACCAACGTCGCACCCACGGCGCTGCGCGCCACCGCTGCCGAGGCCGCCCTGATGGGGCAAGCCCTGACCACCGCCACGCTGGATGCTGTGGTGAAAGCGGTACGCGCTGCCTGTGACCCGGCCGAAGACCTGCGCGGTGACGCCGAGTACAAAACCGCCATGGCGGGCGAAATGACCCGCCGCGCCATTCTGGCCGCCGCGGCGCGCTGCCACTAACCCCCCAAAGAGGAGACTTGAAAATGAGCAAAAGAATGGTGTCCATGACCCTCAACGGGCGTGCGGTGGAAGAGGCGGTCGAACCCCGGACCTTGCTGGTTCACTTTCTGCGTGAAAAAATGAACCTGACCGGCGCCCATATCGGCTGCGAAACCAGCCACTGCGGTGCCTGCACAGTGGACATCGACGGCCAGTCCGTCAAGTCCTGCACCCACCTGGCGGTGCAATGCGACGGCAGCGATGTGAAGACGGTGGAGGGCCTGGCCAATGCCGGCTTGCTGCACGCGGTGCAAGAGGGCTTTTACAAGGAGCATGGCTTGCAGTGCGGCTTTTGCACCCCCGGCATGCTGATGCGCGCCTACCGCTTTTTGCAGGACAACCCCAACCCCAGTGAAGAAGAAGTGCGCATCGGCATGGCCGGCAATCTGTGCCGCTGCACCGGTTACCAAAACATCGTCAAGGCCGTGTTGCACGCCGCCCAGACACTCCAGCAACAAGACAAGGTGGCCGCATAAGCGCCACCCAAGGAGACCCACATGAACGCACCCATGAGTGACCAGGAAAAGGCTGTGCTGCTGGACCGTGAAAAAGCCCTGAAGGGCATGGGCGAGTCCCGCCTGCGCAAGGAAGATGCCCGCTTCATCCAGGGCAAGGGCAACTATGTTGACGACATCAAGCTGCCCGAGATGCTGCACATGGACATCGTGCGCTCGCCGGTGGCCCACGCCCGCATCGTGCGCATCAACAAGGAAGAAGCACTGAAGGTACCCGGCGTCATTGCCGTGCTGACCGCCGCCGATTTGAAGCCTCTGAAACTCCACTGGATGCCCACGCTGGCCGGGGATGTGGCCGCCGTACTGGCCGATGAAAAAGTGCATTTCCAGATGCAGGAAGTCGCCGTGGTGATTGCCACCGACCGCTACGCTGCCGCCGATGGCGTGGAAGCCGTGGAGGTGGAATACGACGAGCTGCCCGTGGTGATCGACCCGTTTGAAGCGCTCAAGCCCGGCGCCCCGGTGATCCGCGAAGACCTGGCCGGCAAGACCGAGGGCGCGCACGGCAAGCGTACCCACCACAACCACATCTTCACCTGGGACGCCGGTGACAAGGCCGCTACCGACGCCGCCTTTGCCGCAGCCCCCATCACCGTGACGCAGGACATGCATTACCCGCGCGTGCATCCCTGCCCCCTGGAGACCTGCGGTGCCGTGGCCTCGTTTGACCCGGTTCGCGGTGAGCTCACCACCTGGATGACCAGCCAGGCGCCGCACGTGGTGCGCACGGTGGTGTCCATGCTGTCGGGCATTCCGGAGTCCAAGGTCCGCATCATTTCGCCCGACATCGGCGGCGGCTTTGGCAACAAGGTCGGCATCTACCCGGGTTATGTGTGCGCCATCGTCTCGTCCATCGTGCTGGGCAAACCGGTCAAGTGGATTGAAGACCGCATCGAGAATTTGTCGAGCACCGCCTTTGCGCGGGATTACCACATGACCGGCGAACTCGCCGCCACCGCCGACGGCAAGATTCTGGCCCTGCGCACCAATGTCATTGCCGACCACGGCGCCTTTGACGCCTGTGCCGACCCCACCAAGTTCCCCGCCGGCATGTTCCACATTTGCACCGGCAGCTATGACATTGCCAATGCCTACTGCAAGGTGGACGGCGTCTACACCAACAAGGCGCCCGGGGGTGTGGCTTACCGCTGCTCGTTCCGCGTGACAGAAGCGGTCTATCTGGTGGAGCGCATGGTCGACGTGCTGGCGCAAAAGCTGGGTATGGACAAGGCCGAGATCCGATCCAAAAACTTCATCAAGCCCGAACAGTTCCCCTACCGCTCGGCGCTCGGCTTTGACTACGACTCGGGCAACTACCAACCGGCGCTGGACAAGGTGCTGGCTGCCGTGGACTACAAGGGACTGCGGGCCGAACAAGCACTCAAGCGCGCCGACCCCGATTGCCCCACGCTGATGGGCATAGGCCTGGTGGCCTTCACCGAGGTGGTGGGCGCGGGCCCCAGCAAGATTTGCGACATTTTGGGCGTGGGCATGTTCGACTCGTGCGAAATCCGCGTGCACCCCACCGGCTCAGCCATCGCCCGCATGGGCACCATCTCGCAGGGCCAGGGCCACCAGACCACCTACGCGCAGATCATCGCCACCGAACTGGGCATTGCCTCCGAAGTGATCCAGATCGAGGAAGGCGACACCCACACGGCGCCTTATGGTCTGGGCACTTACGGCTCGCGCTCCACACCCGTGGCGGGCGCTGCAGTAGCCATGGCTTCGCGCAAAATCCACGCCAAAGCCAAGAAGATCGCCGCCCACCTGATGGAAGTCAGCGAAGCCGACCTGGAATGGGAAATTGACCGTTTCAAAGTGCGCGGCAACGACGCCAAGTTCAAAACCATGACCGAAATTGCCTGGGCGGCCTACCACCAGCCACCAGATGGCCTCGAGCCTGGCCTGGAAGCCGTGCACTACTACGACCCACCCAATTTCACATTTCCCTTCGGCATTTACCTGTGCGTGGTGGACATCGACAAAGGCACGGGCGAGACCAAGATCCGGCGCTTTTACGCGCTGGACGACTGCGGTACCCGCATCAACCCGATGATCATCGAAGGCCAGATCCATGGCGGCCTGACCGAAGGCTTTGCCGTGGCCATGGGGCAGCTGCTGTCGTTTGACAAGCAGGGCAACATCCAGGGCAACACGCTGATGGACTACTTCCTGCCCACCGCCGTGGAAACACCCAAGTGGGAAACCGACTACACCGTCACGCCCTCGCCACACCACCCCATTGGTGCCAAGGGCGTGGCTGAATCGCCGCACGTGGGCAGCATTCCCACCTTCACCAGCGCCATGGTGGACGCCTTTGCCCACCTCGGGGTGACCCACTTCAACATGCCCCACTCCGCCTACCGCGTCTGGCAGCAGCTCAAACAAGTTGGCATTGCCAGCTGACCCGGAAAGAATTCATGGAAGTTGTTTTAGACAAAACCTATCCGGTTGCGGCCGGGCTGGAGGCCAGCTGGGCGATCCTCTCCAACATGCATGAGCTCGCCACCTGCATGCCCGGGGCGCAAATCACCGAAGACGTTGATGCAACACACTACAAGGGCAGCGTGCGGGTGAAGGTGGGGCCGGCGGTGGCCGCCTTTGCCGGCACCATTGAAATCCTGACGCTGGACCCCGCCACCCGCACCCTGAAGATGATGGGCAAGGGGGCGGACAAAAGCGGCTCCTCGGCCTCCATGGAACTCACCGCCAACCTGGTGGCGGCCGAGAACGGCCACAGCGCCCTGGTAGGCCATGCCGAGGTGATTGTGAACGGCAAGTTTGCCCAGTTTGGTGGACGCATGATGACCTCGGTGTCGGACATGATCCTGCTGCAGTTTGCCGATGTCTTTTCACAAAAGGCACAGGCCTTGCAAGCGGCCAGTGCCCCTGCTGCGGCTGCAAGCACCGAAGCAGGCGAGGCGCCGGGGATGGCAGCGCCAACGCCACCGCCGGTCGCTGGCCCGGTCGTAGCCAAAGAATTCAACGCGCTGGGTCTGGTGTGGGCCTTGATCAAGGATTTCTTTGCCAAACTGTTCGGTCGCAAGCCCTCGCATTGACGATGACCGCACCCGACCCAGCGACGCCAGAGGGCCTGCGTGAGCAGCTGTTCAAGGCGGGCTATATCGCCGATGAGGATGTCGCCAGCCTGATCTGGATGGGGCTCTCACTGGAGCGCCCCATCCTGCTCGAAGGCGCCGCGGGCGTGGGCAAGACGGCCGTGGCCAGCGCTTGCGCGCGGGCGCTGGGACGCCCGCTGCTGCGGCTGCAATGCTACGAAGGCCTGGACCTGAGCCAGGCCGTGTACGAGTGGAACTACAGCCGCCAGCTACTGGAAATCCGGCTGGCCGAAGCCGGTGCGGGTGATCGGGTTGCGCTGCGCGACAACCTGTTTTCGGAGGCTTTTTTGCTGGAGCGCCCCCTGCTCAAAGCCATTCGTTCCCCCGAGCCCTGCGTGCTGCTGATTGACGAGATCGACCGGGCGGACGAGGCCTTTGAAGCGTTCCTGCTGGAGATGCTGTCGGAATACCAGGTCAGCGTGCCCGAACTTGGCACGCTGACAGCCCTGAGCAAACCGTTGGTGATCTTGACCAGCAACGGCACGCGCGACCTGTCCGACGCCTTGCGCCGGCGCTGCCTGTTCCACTATGTTGACTTCCCGTCCCTGGCGCGCGAGATGCAAATTGTGCGCACGCTGGTGCCAGAAGCCGCCACGCGGCTGGTAGAAGAAGCCGTGGCCTTTGTGCACCGCCTGCGCAAAGATGACCTCGACAAAACCCCCGGTGTGGCAGAAACACTCGATTGGGTGCGTGTGCTGTTCAAGCTCGGCCATGGCGAGCTGCCCACCGACCCGCACGCACTGATGCCCTCGCTGGCGGCTCTGCTCAAGACGCGCAACGACCGCTGGCAAACCACCTCTGAGCGCGTGGCCAAGCTGACGGCGGGCCCCAGGGTAGGACAAGACGTGGGCGTGGCAGGGGCGATGAAGTCCGGGCACTGAGCCATGACCGCCGCGCCCGCCCCAGCGACCGACCCACGGCAACGCCTGGGTGAATTCGCGCACTACCTGCGCGAGCACGGCTTTGCCTTGGGGTATGCCGAGCTGGAGCTCATGACCCGCGCGGCGGCCGCGCTACCACTGGCACAGTGGGGGCGCACCGAGGCACTGTGGCGCGCCATTGCCTGCGGCGGCCGGGCCCAGTGGCTCAGGTACCCCGACCTGCACCAGGCCTTCTGGTTTCCCAAGCGCATTAAAGGCAGCACCAAAAGCTCCGGCCTGACCCGTCGCGGCCGCTCATTGCCCGAGCTGGTGCAGCAGATGCACAGTGACATGGGCAACGCACCTCCCGGCCCCGCCAAACCCACCATCGGCCAAGCGGACCAGGCCGGCAGTGGCGACCTGGACACCGCAGACACCCCACAGCGCGCCCAGGGCGGCGCCAGCCGCACCGAGCCGCTGGAGCAGCGCGACTTTGCCGACTGGCTGCCCGGTGACATGGACCGCTTTGAGCCGCTTGTGGAAGCCCTGCAACGCCGCCTGCGGGCGCAACTGATGCGCCGCTGGCAATCCCACCAGGACAGCGGCGCCATCCACTTGCGCCGCTCCCTGAGGTCGGCATTGGCCACGGGCGGCGAACTGGTCAAGCTGCACCATGTGCGCCGCCAACGGCGCCCGCCACGCGTGGTGGTGCTGGTGGATGTGAGCCGCTCCATGGAAGTGCATGCGCAGTTCTTCTTGCGTCTGAGCCGTGCCTTTGTGGAGGTTATGGACGCGCGGGCGTTTGTGTTTCACACCCAACTCGCCGAGGTCACGCCGCTCATGAAGCGGCGCAGCGAGCGGGTCCAGGAGAAGGTGAATGCGGTGACCTTCGGCTTTGGCGGCGGTACCCGCATTGCCAGCTGCCTGGACGAGGCCTTGCACCAGCACCTGGACCGCTCGCTCAAGCGCGGCGACCTGTTTTTGGTGTTCAGCGATGGGTATGACACCGACGAACCCCACGCCCTGGCCGAGGTGCTGGCCCGGGTACGAGGGCGTGGCGCGCGGGTGTGCTGGCTACACCCCACGGTGCAGGTGCCGCAATCAGCCGCCATGGAACTCGCAGCGCCATTTGTCACCCGGTTCATGCCGGCGCACAATCTGGCCAGCCTCTCCCGGCTGGCCGATGTGTTGGCCTGAGTAGCGGACGCACCTCATTTATTAACCCGATCTTTAACGACTGGAACACGCACGATGGGATGCTTGATGAAACAGGGCGGTGGTCTCTTCCCCCGCTTGCGCATTGGCGCGATAGTGCTGGCAGCCGGTCAGGGTGCCCGCATGGGCGGCATGGCCAAGTCGCTGATTCGCCTGCAAGGCGTGCCCCTGATCAACCGCCAACTGATCGCCCTGAGCGGCGCCGGCGTGGACGAGGTGGTGGTGGTGACCGGCCATGCGCGCGAAGCGGTCGAGGCCCAGGTGCAGACCTTTCCCGTGACGTTGGCCTACAACCCGGCCTTTGCCGACGGCCAGCAGGGCTCGGTGCGCGTGGGGCTCGCCGCGCTGCATGGCCGGTTTGACGTGGTGTTTGTGGTGCTGGCAGACCAGCCCTTGATTGGCGCGGCCGATTTGACTGAACTGATCGCCGCCTTCAAAAAGAAGCCCAGCGGTCATGTAGTGGTGCCCGTGGTCAACGGCCAGCGCGGCAACCCCATCCTGCTCGACGAGGTGGCCGTGGCGCAGATTCTGAAGAGCGACACCAACCTGGCCTGCCGCCACCTGATTGAGCGCCAACCCGAGCTGGTGCATGTGCACACCACAACGAACACCCGCTTTGTCACCGACCTGGACACCCTGGACGACGTGGCGCAACTGGCCCAGCGCACCGGCTGGACACTGACGCTGCCGACCCCCGAGGCCATGGCGTGACAGCCGCCCCAGCAGCAGGCGCCTTGCAGCAACACTGGCCCGTGCCCCTGGCCGTGCACCACTTTGACCGGGCGGCCGAGGTCAACCCCGTCCTGGCCAATGTCTTCAAGGCCCTGAGAGCCACCGATGCACAAGCCCCCGCGGGCAGCTTTTATGCCAGCGCTGATGACCTGCTCAGGCGCATCGACCTACCCGAATTCAGCGCCCTCTTGCAGTTCATTGCCGCATCACTCCAAACCACGGCACAACAAGCCAATGCCGGCGTGTGGCCGCCGGGCCGCCATAACCTGCAACTGGAATTAACGGGGGTCTGGTTCCAGATTCAAAACGGCGCCTCGTTTCACGACATCCACACCCACGGCAACTGCTCCTGGTCGGGCGTGTACTACGTGCAAATAGACCCCCCGGAGAGGCGCATCACAAACGCGCCATTTGGCGAACTCAACGGCGCCACCCGCTTTTACAGCCCCCTGTTTCCCCTGCTGGGTGGCGCCCACATCGACATGGGCAACGCCTGGCTGCAGCAGGCCACGCTGGATGTGGCGCCGCAAGAAGGCGACCTGGTGCTGTTCCCCGCGTTTTTGCCGCACAAGGCCATGCCCTATGTGGGTGAGCGGGACCGCATCATCGTCTCCTTCAATGCCCAGATCCGTGCCCCTGGCGGCGACCAGCTTTTCAGATACGCCGGAACCTGAGCTGGACGGGTTGGATCACTCCCCCTAAGTCCAGCCTAAGTCTCAGGCAGTACAGTGAGTCTCAGTTGGCGCAAACCAACACCACAGCTGCAGACTCAACCCCGTACCCAGAAGGACCCACCATGAAATCAAGCATCACCGCCCTGTGCATCGCCGCCGGCCTGTTCTGTTCCGGCCTGGCGTTTGCAGCCACACCAAGCACCTTCACGGCCCAAACCGCCACGGGAGCCACCACCCTCAAAGCCGCTGGCCCCGCAACCAAGCCCGCCAAAAAGCGGGTCAAAAAACACGCCACGAAAAAGGCGGCGAAAAAGAACGCTGCCACGGCCAAGTAATTCATCCCGGGCGAACTCGTCCGCTTTGCCAAAAGGCCGCGCCCGGTGCGCGGCTTTTCTGCGTCTGGCGCGTGCTAAGCTGAAATTCATGTCAACTTCTTCGCCTGTCCATGCGTGCCCTCCTCGTTGAAGACGATCCCCTGATTGGTGAGGCCGTGCGGGTCGGGCTCGCCCGGCTGGGCATCACCATCGACTGGGTGCGTGATGGTGAGCTCGGCCTGCAATGCGCCAGCAGTGAGCCCTTTGACGCCGTGGTGCTGGACCTCGGCCTGCCCCGCCAGGACGGCATGCAAGTGCTGCGCGCGCTGCGCCAAAGCGGCCATGTGTTCCCGATTTTGATCATCACTGCACGCGACGCCCTCGCCGACCGCGTGGCCGGGCTGGATGCGGGCGCAGACGACTACATCCTCAAACCCTTTGAGTTGGACGAACTGGCAGCGCGCCTGCGCTCCAGCATTCGCAGCCGCTCGGGTCGGGCCGATCCGGTACTGCGTAGCGGCCCGCTGGCTTTGCACCCGGACACCAAAGTGGTCACCCAAAACGGGGCGGTCGTGAGCCTGTCGGCTCGGGAGTTCGCGCTGCTGGAGTTGCTCATGCGCCGCCCCGGTGTCCCCGTGTCGCGCCCACAACTTGAGGAGCGGCTGCTGGGCTGGGGCGAAGAAGTCACCAGCAACGCCCTGGAGGTCAACATCCACAACCTGCGGCGCAAGCTGGGCGTGGCCAGCATTCTCAACATCCGGGGCGTGGGCTACTTTGTGCCGCGTGACGAGCCTCCATGGTCGCGCTAGAAACACGGCTCAAACGGCGCCTGTTGATGGGCGTCTTGCTGGTCGGCATCGTCTTGGGTGTGGCGGTGCGCGTGCAAGTCCACCGCCAGCAAGGTGAAATGCTGGACTACCAACTGGAGCAAGTGGCACGGGCCCTTATCCTGAGCGACGTGCAAAGCTCTGTGATGGCTTGGGACGACGACCCCAGCCTGCACCTGGACGTGCAAATCTGGGACGAGCAAGCTCACCGGCTTTACCGCTCCAGCGGGCAGATCGAATTGGGCCCCAACACGCGCGAGGGATTTTCAGCTGAGCCCAGCGGCCCCCAAGCTGACGCGGTGCTGCTGAGGGTGTTCACCCTGCACAGCACCGAGCGCACGGTGCAGGTCATGCACTCCCAGGCCCTGCGGGATGCGCTAAGCCGCGACGCCGAGCTGGAGGTGCTGCTCCCCACCCTGCTGGTCATGTTGATTGGCGCCGCGCTGGTCGCCACCACCATCCGCAAGGGACTGGCCCCCATTCGCGAGCTGGACGACGAACTTAGCCGGCGCGACCCCCTCTCCCTCGCCCCGGTGACCCTGCCGCACGCGCCGGCCGAATTGGCCAGCGTCATCCGCACCCTGAACCGCCTGCTGCAGCAGCTCGACGCCAGCCTGCAGGCCCACAAACGCTTCATTGCCAATGCCGCGCATGAGTTGCGCACCCCCATCACGGCGCTGGGTCTGGAGGTCAACAACCTGGCGCCCGGGCAAGACCCGGCGCAAATCCTGGCCACGGTGAGCCGGCTCAAGCTGGGCGTGCAACGTACCCAGCGCCTGTTGCAACAAATGCTCACTCTGGCTCGCCTGGAGGGCCGCACGGAGCCCGACACCCGAGTGCCCGTGGATTTGCAGGCGCTGGCTCAAGAGTCCATGGTGGGCTTGTCCGCGCTGGGCAGCCATCGGGGCCTTGAATTCAGTCTGGACACCAGCGGCTCGCCCTGCGTGCAAGGCAACCCCGATGACCTGCGACTGCTGCTGGACAATCTGCTGCTCAACGCCCTGAAGTTCTCGCCACCCAACAGCATGGTGGCGCTGAGCATCCACCAGCACCCCGGCGAGGTGATTCTGCTCCTGCGCGATCAGGGCCCCGGCGTTGCACCCGCCCTGCGCGAGCGCATCATGAAACCCTTTGTGCGGGCCAACGCCGCCATCGAAGGCGCAGGCTTGGGACTGGCCATCGCCCTCGAGGTCGTGCAAAGCCACGGCGCCAGCCTGACCCTGGAAGACCCGCCCGAGGGCCCCGGATTGCTGGTGCGGGTGCGCTTTCCAGTTTAAGAAATGATTTCTGCCATCGCCCCGAGCTACGGGCTGGCGTGATTACTCAGACTTGTCCGCCCTGCGCCAACACAAAGTCCAGCACTGCGCGCACCGCCACGGCTTGCGCGGTGTTGCACTGCCCGGGCGTGGCGCGTGGGCTGTCGGGGTAGACCTCGGTGGTGGTGGTGTAGCGTGCGCCGGTGATGCTGGCGCACAGGCCCAAGGCCTTGAGGGGGTAGCGAATGACGCCACGGGCAACTACCGGCGAACCGATGATTTCGCCCTTCTCGTCGTTGGGCGCAATGTGGGTGACGCGCTCGACCGCCTCGATGATCGCTTGCTGAAACAGGGGCTGCGGGTTGTCAGTGTCGTCCACCAGGTAAAAGCCGTCGGGGATGGTGCCGGGCTGAAAAACCTCACCATCGCGCGCCGCCAGCGCCGGGCGGTACTCTGACTCGTCGGTCTGGGTGGTTTCGTGCAGGTCGATGTGCACGATAAACTGACCCTGCAGCGGTGCCACCAGGCGCATGAGTGCGGTGGCCTCCTGGGCCGCGCTGGGGTCTTTGAATGAGCGGTTGGGGTCCACCGCATCAAAGTTCCAGCGGTGAATCCGCTCATAAGCCCACGGACTCACGCAGGGCACCACCAGCAGATTGACCCGGCCCGCATAGGTCTGGGCATGCTGCGCCAAAAACTGCAGCGCACCGTGCACGCCGCTAGTCTCGTACCCGTGCACACCGCCGGTCACCAGTACACCGGGCAAGCCCGGCTGCCATGGGCCAGGGCGAACCGCCAGAAGCGGGTAGCGGTCGTCACCATAGACCACGTCGCCATACGGCAACAACTCACAAAGCGGGCGCAGGCCCTGGAGGACGCGCAACACGTCGTCGGCATAGCTGCGCTGACGCACTTGCCGCGCGCGCCAGGTGGCCAAGTCGGCAGGCGTCCAGGCCAGGCCAGGGGTGCCAATGGGGTAAGGGGTTGGTGTTGTCATGGCGGATAGCTTGGTGGGGGGTTCAGGGATTCATGGATGGGATGACCCATCTTTTGCTATGCAATTTTTATATCAATTGTCAATCAATACGCTGGCCAGAGGCCTAAAAAGCAAAAATCATCTAAAAAAAACCATGTCTGCGTGCAGGCCACGGGATAGAAGGCCGAAAGAGGGACAGACTGCACGCATTTCTCACGCAGTTCCTGAACCGCGTCAACCTACTGGGCAGCCGCATCAGCCGCGACTTTCTGGTGCCGGCCAGTAATTATTGATTCTGCCCGATGAAGTTTTAAGCTGGATATTTGACCTGCCGGCAAGGCCGTGTACGACGTGCTCGGTGCCGATGGCGCCTTCGTCCCCTTCATGCACATCGTGGGCGCGCCGCTGGCCGCCGGTCCCAAGGACACCGCCCCTCGCCATGCAATCCCAAGACCAAGTACCTCGTCGCGCCCGCTTGCCCCAGCGCCTGCGGCAAGACCAACTTCTCCATGCTGGTGCCACCCGGGGCCGACTTCGCGGGCTGGAAGGTCACCACCATCGGTAACGACAAGCTCTACGCCATCAACCCCGAAGCGGGTCGCTTCGGCGCGGCGCGCAGCGCGCGACGGGGGGGTACCGATTCAATGCCGTCCTTCGTTCTGGTTGTAACGCATGATGCGGCCGTGACGCCCGTCCTTGTCGCGCTCGATGTCGTAGCAGTCGCCCGGTGGGCCGGTGCGCCGCGCCAGTAGCGGATCGAGCCTCGCGTGGTCCTCAGCGTCCAGCTTCAGGGTCTCGATGCGCCAAGCAGAGGGCAGGTGGCGCGTGGACGTGAAACCCATGATGGCGCTGGCCACCTGCGGCCGGTCGATCACCCAGCGAGTGGCCACATCGCCCAGGCCCACACCGTGGCGCCGGGCGATGACCTGCAGTGCGGCCAGCAGCTCCTGAAACAGGGACCAGCCCCCGAAGTCTTCGATGATCAGCTTGTACTTGGAGTGGGAGCGGTTGGCCAGCGGTTCGACCGGTTCGGGCTTGCCCAACCACGCTTCGCTCAGCAGACCGCCCGCTAGCGTGCCGTAGCACAGCAGCTGCAGGTCGCGCTCGCGGCACAGCGCCACCAGACCCTTTTCCGGGCGGCTGTCGAGCAGCGAGTACTGCACCTGGGTGCTGACCAACGGGATGCCGGCATCGAGAATCTCGCGCGTCAACCCGGTGTTGAAGTTGGTCAACCCGAGGTGGGCGATCTTGCCTTCGCGCCTCAGATCGGCCAGCACGCCCAGCGCTTCCACATAGCCGGGCTGCGCGAGGTTCCACCAGTGGAACTGAACCAGGTCCAGTTGCTCCACGCCGAGCCGCGACAACGAACGGTCGATGATTGACGTGAGGTAACCGCGGTCGCTGTCCGCGAGGCGGTCGTAGTCGGGCACGCACTTGGTGTGTACCTGCAGGCGGCTTGCCAACGCGGGATGGGCCTGCCGGAAGCGGCCGATCAGCTCCTCGACACCGATGTAGTGGTCGGCACAGTCGAAGGTGGTCAGGCCGGCCTCGACGAAGGCCGCCATGTCGCTCACAGCCTGGACCGCGTCGACCGTGCCGTGGCCGCCGGCCAGGTGCCAACAGCCCTTGATGAGGCGCGAGGCACGGTAGCCCGGGGCCAGTTCAGTGGTGAAGTTGCTCATGGGGTGTTGTCAGGATCTTTGGAGGGGCTGAGCGGCTCGGCGGTGACGGCGGCGTGGCTGAAGCGGCGGGTGCCACAGCGCCGGACGACGAACCTGGCGCTGCAGTTCGGATCGGGGCAGGCGACCCGCGCGTCGGTGCTCATCCAGTCGTTAGGGTGGCAGGGGCGCTGCTTGGCCGGCAGGATGGGCAGCAGCGCCGCCAGCGTGTAGATGGACCACGACTGGCCAGGCGGGAAGTAAAGCTGCTCGCCGTGCAACTCGAAGTGGTCGCCCGGCTTCGCTTTGCACCAGCACGGCCCGTCGCCTTCCCACTCGACCCGCAGGTCGAACAGCTCGAAGTGGTCGTCGCCGGCCGTCGAGTTCATTTGACGACGCCCAGTTCGCGCGACACGCTGTCGATCAGCGCGCGGTATTCGTCCAGCGCCTGCCTGGTGGTGGCCGACTTCCTCCCTGCCTCAACCAGCCACTCGTCCTGCACGAAGGCGAGCTTGGTGCGCAGGTCCTGTAGCAGCGGGCCTTGCACCGGGGTCACTTTCACACCAGCCGTGGCAAGTTGGCGGTCGGCGTCGTCTTCCTTGGCCTGCCAGACGGTGGCGAAGCGGCGCACCATGACCTCACCCGACAGCTTCTCGATCGCGGCACGGTCGCGCGGTTCGAGCGCTGACCACTTGGCAGCGTTCACCACCATGTACTGGCTGGAGTGCGCGAAACCGCCCGGCACGTAGGAGGCCGTGGGCATGTGCTGGGTCATCTTGAAGGCGACCACGGTCTCCTTCTGCTGGAACATGCCCTGGATGACACCGCGCGAAACCTGCTCGTAGGCCTCAGACAGCGGCGAGGAGATCGGCGTCATGCCCAGAGAACGGGTGATCTTCTCGACCGTAGTGCCCGGCACGCGGATCTTGATGCCGCTGACGGCGGCGATGTCAGTCAGCGCGTTGGACTTGGTGAACAGCTGGTAGGGGCCGTTGGTCCACAAGCCGAGCAGCACCGTGCCCTCGTGTTCATTGGCCTTGGCAAAGTGTTTCTGGTAGGTGCGCCAGTAGGCGAGCGAGTTCACCACGGCATGGTCGGTCGTGAAGGGCAGCTCGCCCATCTCGGTGAGCTTGAATCGGTTGGGCGTATAGGCGTGCACGCTGAAGGCGATGTCGGCCACGCCGTTCTTGACGAGGTCGAAGTGGGCCGGCGGTGCGCCCAGCGCGGGCAGTACCTGGATCTTGACGCGGCCCTCAGTCGCCTTTTCGACGTCCGCCGCCCAGGGCTGGACCATCTCGGTGACCACGTGGTGGGTCGGCGGCAACCAGTTGGAAAAACGCCAGACGGTCTGGGCCTGCGCGGCGAACGCGAGGCTGCCCAGGGCGGTGATTGCCAGGGTCTGGCGCAGAAGGCGGGAAGCGGCCATTGAAATGCTCCTTGGTGGGTTGACGGCGGGTGAGAAAAGGGGACTCAGGTGATGGAGGGCAGCCACAGCGCAATCGACGGGACGGCCAGCAGGATGCCGAGGCGGATCACATCGGCAACGACGAAAGTGCTGGTGCCACGGAACACCACGTTCAGCGGCACCGACGGGATCTGGCTCGCCAGCATGTAAACGTTCATACCCACAGGTGGCGTGATCAGCGCGACCTCGATCAGGGTGACGATCAGCACGCCGAACCACACCGGGTCGATGCCGTAGGACACCACCAACGGAAACACGATGGGCAAGGTCAGCAGCAGCATGGACATGCTTTCCAGGAAGCAGCCCAGCACGATGTACATGGCGCAGACGATCAGCAAGAACTGCATGGGCGTGATGTCCAGCCCCTGGAACGCGCCGCTGAGCCACGGCGAAAAGCCCGACACGGTGATGTACTTGGACAGCACCAGGGCGCCGATCAGGATGATGAACAGGCCACCGCTGGTGATGGCGGTTTCGCGCAGCACCTTGGCCAGCATGGCGCGACTCAGCTTGCCGCGCACGGCCACGATGGCGAACGCGCCCGCTGCGCCCACGCCAGCCGCCTCGGTGGGCGTGAACCAGCCGCCGTAGAGGCCGCCGATGACCAGGCCGAACAGCAGCCCCACAGAGGTCACGCCGCGCAGCGCCTCCCAGCGCTCGCGCCAGGTGCTGCGCTCGCCGGGGGGCGCCGATTCGGGGTGGCGCCAGGTGTAGAACATCACCGCGCCCACATACAGCAGTGCCCCCAGCAAACCCGGCAGCACACCGGCGATGAACAGCATGCCGATGTCGGTCTGGGTCATGATGCCGTAGATCATCAACGCCACGCTGGGCGGAATCATGATGCCCAGCGTGCCGGCCGAAGCGATGGAGCCGGTGGACAGCGCGTCGCTGTAGCCGTAGCGCTTCATCTCAGGGTAAGCCACCCGTGTCATCGCCGCCGAGGTGGCCAGGCTGCTGCCGCAGATAGCCGCAAACGCCGCACAGGCCAGCACGGTGGCAATCGCCAGACCACCGCGCAGGTGGCCCACGAAGCGGTAGGTAGCCCGGTAGAGCTCGCGCGAGATGTCGGCCTCGTTGATCAGATTACCCATCAGGATGAACAGCGGCACCACGGTAAGGGTGTAACTGTTGACGGTGCTAAAGGCGGACTCGCCCACCATAAAGAGGGTCGGGTCCCAGCCCACCACGCTGAGAAAACCGATCACGCCCGTCAGCAACAGGGCAACGGCGATCGGCACCTCCAGCGCGATCAGAAACAGCATCGCGGCCAAGGCGATCAGAGTGGCCGTCATGCGTTACTCCCTTGCGTGTCGCGCATCCACAACGCCAGCAGCGCCGACAGGGCCATGGCCGCTGCGCCGAAGCCGGCAACCCAGGCCAGCGGCACCTCGATGTAGGGCGCCCGGTCGCCCGCCTCGGCCATGCGGAACATGTACTGCAGCAGCGCCCAGGCCAGGTAGGCAAAAGCCAGCGCCGACAGCACCCGCCGCAATTCCCGCAGCGTGCGCCGAACCCACGTCGGCGCGGTGGTCCACATCTGCAGGATGCCGGCGCGCACGTGTTCGTCGCGCGCCGTCACCAGCGGCAGCGCAGCGTAGATCAACAACCCCATGAGCAAGGCGGTCAGCTCGTAGGCGCCGGTGACCGGTCGGCCCACCACGCGCAGCGCGACATCGCCGAACGCAACCACGGCCATGAGGGCAAGCACGGCGCTGGCCACCAGAGCGAACCAGCGGGCGGGTGCGGGATCAGCGGGGTCTGACGTTTCGAGGCTGGGGGTGGGTTCCACGGCGCAACTCCTAATTTGTGATCACATAATACTTAATCAAACATATTTTGTGCAAGAGTCGATATACTGACGGTATGGCCCGACCCCGTCTCGACGCACCTAGCCCTGAGGCTGTCCGCTCCCCGCGCCCGGTGTTACGCCCTGTTTCGCGAGACTCGATCCAGGACCGCATCTACGCGGAACTGTGCGACGCGCTCATTTGCGGCCGTCTGCAGGGCGGTCAGACCTTGCAGATCCGCGACCTGGCCGACGCCTTTCAAACCAGCGTGATGCCGGTGCGCGAGGCACTGCGACGCCTGGTAGCTGAGGGCGCGCTCGAATCCGCCACCCAGCGGCCGGTGCGCGTGCCGCCGCTGTCGGTGCAACGGCTCGACGACATTTACGAAGCGCGCCTGCTGGTCGAAGGCCATGCGGCCGAACGCGCCGCGGCCCACGCCGACGATGCACTGCTCGCTGCACTGGCCGATGCCGATGCGGCGTTTTCTGCGGCCATCCTGGCGCGCGACGTCGACGCCGAGCTGCAGGCCAACCAGCGCTTTCACTTCACCCTCTACGAGGCTGCGCTGTCGCCCACGCTGATGACCATCATCCGCGGCCTGTGGCTGCAGAGCGGCCCCTATGTGCGGGTGGCGGTCGAACACCACCAGCCCGAACAAGGCCAGCCGCGCACCCAGCACCACCACGGCCTGATGCAGGCGCTGGCCCGTCAAGATGCGACGGCCACCCGCCGCGAACTGGAGGCCGACTTGGCTTGGGCCTGGCGGTTGATGAAGGAAACCGTGGGCGCGTGACGACTTGGGGCCGGCACCTGGGCCACCCAAAATCCTTGGACGTCGATCTCGGGCGCGAAAAGAAGCCACCGGAATAGGTGGCCTTTTTCGTGCTGAGCGCAGAGCGATCAGACGTGGTTCAGGTGCATTTGCGGTTCGCGGGCTTCGTAAATGTCGTCGAGCCGTTGCACCGACAGCGGCGGCACGCGTACCGGGGCGATGTGTGGTGGTTCTGACTCCACCCCGATGTAGCTTGCCCGGCCAGCGGCCTAAAATTTAGAAAAATGCCTCTATCTGCCGCCCAGCGCCACCCCACTCCCACCATGAACCACCCCACGCCCCTTGACCTGCCCACCCTCGCCGCCCGCTTTGCGATTCCCGGGCGCCTGGGCTTCATGGAGATCGCGCCCGGCCTGCCGGTCATTGACATCGCCACACCGCTCGCCACCGCCCGCGTGGCACTGCAGGGTGCGCAGGTGCTGGCTTGGCGACCGGACGGCATGCCGCCGGTGTTGTGGCTCTCCGGGGCAGCGGTGTTTGAACCCGGCAAAGCCGTGCGCGGTGGTATTCCGGTGTGCTGGCCGTGGTTTGGCGACCGGCCCGGCCACAGCGCGCACGGGTTTGTGCGCACCCGCTTATGGGAACTGCGTGAAACCAGCCTCGATGCTGCAGGCCAGGTCAAAGTACGCCTGGGTCTGCAGGACGATGCCGCCACCCGCGCCGTGTGGGACCACGCGTTTGACCTTGAGATGCACGTCACCGTGGGCACCACACTCAGCCTGGTGCTGACCACCTGCAACACCGGCTCCCACGCCTTCACCCTGACCGAAGCCCTGCACACCTACTTCAGCGTGGGCGACATCCGGCAAACCACCGTACAGGGGCTGGACGACACGCATTATCTGGACAAAGTGCAGGGCTACGCGCCAGCTCAGCAAAGCGGCCCGGTTCACTTCACCGGGGAGACCGACCGCGTGTACCTCAACACCACCGCCGACTGTGTGATTGGCGACGCCGACCAACAGCGCCGCATCACGGTGGCAAAAACCGGCAGCCATTCCACCGTGGTGTGGAACCCTTGGGCTGAACGTGAGAAAGTCATGGGCGACATGGCCCCGGGCGGCTACCAGCGCATGGTGTGCGTGGAAACCGCCAACGCGGGCACGCAGGTCATCACCGTGGCGCCTGGGGAGTCGCATGCCCTGGGCACGCGGTTCAGTGCAGTGAGTTGAGGAACCTGGCACGAAACTGCTATCAATAAAAATCATTAAAGCCAATTGATACGCCGGCCAAAGGCCTGATTGCTCAATAAAAACGTGTCAACCAAGAAACCGGTCGCCAGCGCAAGGCCCGCACCCGCGCTAGCATGGACGGCTTTCGTTCTCAAACGGGTTCATCCGAACCCCCTTACCCAGAAAATCCCATGAAACTGTATTACTCCCCCGGCGCCTGCTCACTGTCCCCTCACATTGCCCTTCAAGAGTCGGGCCTCACATTTGAGGCCATTGCCGCGCCCACCAAAACACACAAGCTGCCTGATGGCACCGACTACTACACCATCAACCCGTTGGGCTATGTGCCCCTGCTGGTGCTGGACGACGGCCGCCAGGTGCGCGAAGGCCCGGCCATCCTGCAGTACATCGCCGACCAGGTGCCCGCCAAAGCGTTGGCTCCAGCCAACGGCACCTTTGAGCGCTACAAGCTGCAAGAGTGGCTCAACTTCATCGGCACCGAGTTGCACAAAGGCTTCTCGCCGTTATTCACCCCCGGCATGCCCGACGAGGCCAAAACCATCGCCAAAACACGCCTGATCTCGCGCCTGCAGTGGGTGGATGGTGAACTGGCCAAGTCCGCCTACCTGATGGGTGATGCGTTCACGGTGGCCGATGGCTACCTGTTCACCGTGGCCGGATGGACCAAGCATGTGGGCATTGACATCTCCGGCCTGGCCAACCTGGGCGCCTTCATGGCCAAGGTTGGCGCACGCCCCGCCGTGCAAAGCGCGATGCGCGCCGAAGGCTTGATCAAATAAGGTCTCCCTCTGGCCGATAAACAGCCGCTGAGATCCAGCGGCTTTTTTTATGACCGGAACAAAGCGGCAAGGCGATAAATAAGCGAGGCGTAATATTTATTGAATAAACTCGACAATCACCCTGTTGCAGGTCAATGGCTCCGAAATCCACCCCACTCAATGCACAAACCTTGTTGCAGCACCCATGGGCTCACCGCCCTCTTGACCTAAGATGCCCGATCAGCTTCACTTGCCGACCCCGCCTTGAACCCCGCTCCTACTCTTTCATTCCACCAGCTCGGCTGCACCCGGGGTGGACGGCCTCTTTTCCAGGGGATCAACCGCCAACTTGAGCCTAGTCAGTGGCTGTATGTAGTCGGAGCCAATGGCGCGGGCAAAACCAGCCTGCTGCGCATGGTGTGCGGCCTGTCCCCCGTGGATGCCGGCGACATTCTGTGGAACGGCATCCCCATTCACGACCAGCGGGACGCTTACCACCAGGACCTGTGTTACCTGGGCCACCTCAACGCGCTCCAGGAATCCATGACCGTGCATGAAAACCTGAACTTCACGGCAGCCTTGGGGGGGCATACCCTGCCAAAGCAGGCCGCCAATGAGGTATTGGCGCGCTTTGGCATGCCAGGGCGCGGCCACCAATTGGTGCGACACCTCTCGCAAGGTCAAAAGCGGCGTGTTGCGCTGTCCCGGCTGGCCCTGAGCCCGGCCCGGCTTTGGGTGCTGGACGAACCCTTTGTCGCCATGGACGACACCGGCGTGCGGATGCTGGCCGATCTGATTGAGACGCACCTGGCCCACGGCGGGCTGGCCGTGCTGACCAGCCACCAGCTGGTGGATATCGGACAGAGACCGCCCCAGTTGCTGGAGCTGCACCCATGAACCTGCCTGCACTCCAAAAGCTCTCAGTGGGTGGCGTGATGCGGGCGGCACTCAAGCGCGAAATCGCCCTGGCCCTGCGCCAAAAGGGGGAGGTGCTCACGCCGCTGGTCTTCTTTGTCGTGATTGCCAGCCTGTTCCCCCTGGGCGTGGGGCCGGAATCAGCGCTCTTGCTGCGCATGGCACCGGGCGTGCTGTGGGTCAGTGCCCTGTTGGCGGCCATGCTGTCGCTGCAGCGCCTCTTTGCCATGGACTACGCTGATGGCTCGCTGGAGCAAATGGCGTTGTCCGCCACGCCGCTGGGCTTGTTGGTGGTGGCCAAGGCACTGTCGCACTTTCTACTCTCTGGTTTGCCTCTGGTGCTGATGGCGCCGGTGCTGGGTTTGCAGTTCGGCATGGAGGGTAGGTCCCTGGGTATTTTGATGCTGACCCTGCTGCTGGGCACCCCCACCCTGAGCTTGATTGGCAGTATTGGTGCAGCACTCACTTTGGGCGTACGGGGGGCAGGGGTATTGCTGTCACTCCTGATCTTGCCGTTGTATATTCCCGTGCTCATATTTGGTGCCGGTGCCGTCGAGGCCGATGCAGCGGGTCTGGGTGTTGGCGGCCACCTGTTCCTGTTGTCAGCACTGCTGGTGCTGTCGGCATTTTTTGCGCCCCTGGCCACCACGGCCGCCTTGAAAATTTCCCTGGAATGAAAACACGCGTAATTAACTGGTTCAAGTTTGCGTCGCCTCAGGGCTTCTATTTTTTGGCCGGCCGAATGTGGCCCTGGTTCGCCGTGCTGTCGGCCATCCTCATGGCCGTGGGGCTGTGGATCTCCTTCTTTGTGGCCCCCACAGACGCCCAGCAGGGGCAGGGCTACCGCATCATCTTCGTGCATGTGCCGGTATCGCAAATGTCGATGCTGATCTATCTGGTGATGGCAGCCTGGGCCGGACTGGGTCTGGCTTTCAACACCCGCTTGTCAGCCATGATGGCCTCGGCCCTGGCACCCACAGGAGCCTTGTTCACTTTCTTGTCGCTGGCCACAGGCTCTTTATGGGGCAAGCCCATGTGGGGCACCTGGTGGGTGTGGGACGCGCGCCTGACCTCCGAGCTGATTCTGCTGTTTTTGTACCTGGGGTTTTTGGCCCTGCAATCCAGCATTGACGATCCGCGCCGCGCCGACAAGGCCTGCGCCGTGCTGGCGCTGGTGGGCGTGGTGAACGTGCCCATCATCTACTTCTCGGTGGTCTGGTGGAACACCCTGCACCAGGGTGCCTCGGTGTCTTTGACCAGCGCACCGTCCATGGCCGCCCCCATGCTGGCCGGCATGTTGGTGATGGTGCTGGCCTTTTGGATGTACGCCATCGCCGCTGCCCTGGCCCGGGTGCGCAGCATCATTCTCGATCGTGAACGTCATACCGAATGGGTCAAACATGCAGTGGAATAGTGTTTCCGAATTTTTTGCCATGGGCGGCTACGCCTTTTATGTCTGGGGCAGCTTTGGCATCACCGCGCTGGTCGTGGCTGTTGAGATGGTGCTGATTCGGGCCCGGCGCAGGGAACTTATTGAACAAATCCGCACCGAACTGGCATCGCAAAGGACCTCGCCATGAAACCTCGTCAAAAACGCGCTGCCATCATCTCCGGCGGCTTGGTCAGCCTGGCCTTGGCCACATGGCTGGTGTTGAATGCGTTTGAAAGCAACCTCGTCTTTTTCTTCACCCCGACCCAGGTGGCCTCGGGTGAGGCGCCCCAAAACCGGACCTTTCGGGTCGGTGGCATGGTCAAGGACGGCTCCGTCAAACGCGACAACCTGACCGTCAACTTTGTGGTCACCGACACCGTCAAAGAGGTGCCTGTGTCCTACACCGGCATCCTGCCGGATTTGTTTCGCGAAGGCAAAGGCGTCGTAGCCCAAGGCCAGCTCGGCGCCAACGGCCAATTTGCAGCCAAGGAAGTCCTGGCCAAGCACGATGAAAACTACATGCCCCCGGAAGCCCAGCACGCCCTGGACCAGGCCAAGGCCCAGCAAAGCATCAAGACACTGAAGTAACTCACGAGACAACACCCATGATCCCTGAAATTGGCCATTTTTCGCTCATCCTCGCGCTGTTTGTCGCGCTGGCTTTGGGCACGCTCGCAGTGGTTGGCGGGCAAACCGGTCGCCGGGACTGGATGGCGCTGGCGCGTCCCGGGGCACAGGTTCTCTTTGTACTCACCGCTTTTTCTTTTGGCTGCCTCACTTACGCATTTTTTACCAACGACTTCTCCGTTGTCTACGTCGCCAACCACTCCAACTCCAAGCTGCCCGACATGTACCGCATTGCCGGCGTGTGGGGCGGACACGAAGGCTCATTGCTGCTGTGGATGATGATGCTGGCCTCCTGGATGCTGGCTGTGTCGATCTTTTCCCGCCAGCT